>CAZDZB010000121.1:0-5814 GCA_964509795.1 uncultured Christensenellaceae bacterium
CACTATAACCCCTTCTCCCATCTCAACCATCTGGCTGTAAATTTGAGGGTCATCGCCTGAGTACATCATCTCTACGCAGTAATATCCGATATCGTCCTCAATTTTAAACTGGATAATTATAATATCCGAAGGATAGATGGTGAAGGCTCGCTGGCCTTCTCTTTGAAGTGTCTGAATATTGGGGATGTCACTTTCAGTAATAAGGTTCCGGGATATCAAATCCTGCTGCATACGTTCCTCATAAATAAAAACAGAAGACATTGCTGCGATATCCGCCTTGGAATAGAACCTGACCGTAAGAGTGCCCAGGCCGTCATCTGTTGCCATGCAGATTAAGCTTCCCGGCATGGCAAAGCGCAGGCTTTCAGAGGGCTGCCAATTAGCAGGGCAGGGCACGGACACAATGGGGGCGGACCGGCTGGTGTATACGCCGCCGGATAAATTCACTTGATATGCTGATGATAATTTTTCGGCTTCACTTTGGCTTAAGGTTACGCCTGTTAACATGCTTAGGGCGATATCATGGGTTGACTTTTCACCGTATGAAGAAAACACTATTTTGTAATAAGCACCGCCCGCATTGTAAACGCCTGAGTATATCTCGCTGTCGCTTTTGATGGCTGCCGATGCATACCCTGTGCCGTCGCCAAAGTAGGAAAGCGGCTGCAGAACATAGTATTCAATATCTGAATCGTACTGTGTCAAGACAGAGGTTTCATCATTTTCATATAGGCTGCTTAATGAGGCAGAGGCATCTTCCTGCTGATAGAATTTATAAACTTCCAAGGAGCAGGAAATATAACCGCTGTCGCTTATTACGCCGCCGGCATAAAAGACGCAGTTAAGAGGCAGGGAATCGCTTTCGGTAAGAAAATCCGGAAGGTTTAAGGTGAGCGCTCCGCCGTCTATTGACACATTTTTGAGTGAATAATTGACCGACACCTGCTCTTTGCCGATTATGGAATCCTTCTGGTATTCCAAAGGCACTTCCGTAGTAAAAAGAGTGGGCGAAGGCGTGGAGACGGGTACGGTTGCCGCATCATACCTGCTGCTGCATCCTGCTGTAAAAAGAAAAGCAAAAATAAAAATTAAAACAAGAAATTTTTTCATAAAATAACCCTTTGTGAGTGAATAAGGTAATTTTATCATAGAAATTATGCTTGTTCAATGAGCCGCTATGGTAATTTTTTTATAAACATTGTGCATAAATGCATTAAAAAGTGAATATTATACTTGAATTTACAAAAAATATAAAGGAAAAGTGTTTTTTTTTACGAAAAGTTGTTTATATTACCAGCATAATGTAATGGAGGGTTAATTATGTGTAACACGAGGGTGATCAAAGTAGGAACGTAGGGCAAAGGCTTTGCTTATGCTAAGTCTTTGCTGAGCAAATTTATCTGTTAATTAAAACTTGGGTGGCCCTGCAATTAGGCAGGCATAGTTTTAAAAAACGGAGGACATTAATTTTTTGATTTTGGCGACAAAGGGGAAATGGAGAGCGAACACAAGCGCTTGTAAATTCACCCTGGCTTAATACGGTGTAAATTATTTAGCGCTTAACGCAAAAGACAATATAAAATGTGAAAACGGATAATAAAGTAGTAATAAAGGGCTGTTCGAAGATGCTTGTTTAATCATCTTGAGCGGCCCTTTTAAATTTTTTTCAAACCTATTATTCAGCCTAAAACACCCTGTCGGATTTTTCTTTGCTTTCTCCCTGCTCGGCGTACCGCTTAAAGCATCTGTCGATTAAGGCCATGGTTTCGTCCATTCCGTGGTATTCTTTTACTATGGTCTCTGTTTCCTGCAGGTGCTTATATGTCTGGAAAAAATGCTTTATCTCTTTCAATGTGTGGGGGTGGACGTCCTCCAATGTTTTTACTCCTTCAAAGCGTGGGTCCTGATCGACAACGGCAATGACCTTTTCGTCCTGAAAGCCCATGTCAATCATGTCAAGATACCCCAGCACCCTGGCTTCCACTATGCAGCCGGGGAATGTTTTTTCGGAGGCTAAAACCAGAATGTCAAGGGGGTCGCCGTCAAGGGCCAGAGTGTTTTCAATATATCCGTATTCAGCGGGGTAGGTCATTCTGGAGTAAAGCACCCGGCTAAGGCGAATCCTTCCTGATTCTTTGTCTATTTCATATTTGTTTATTGTATTCATGGGGATTTCGATAACTGCGTCAATATTTTTGTACATTTTACTGCCCTCTTTTCGCTATACATTAACATTATCATAAGCAGGTAATTATTTCAATTAATATTTGCGCATTTTGTGATATACTCAACGTATAATAAATTACGAGGCGCTTAAAATGAAAAAGTTAAGAAAATGGTTTTTGTCCGGGCTTGCGGTTGCTTTGCCTGCGGGCATCACAATATATGTTCTGCTGTGGCTTTTTAATCTGATTGACGGCATATTGGCGAAGCCTGTTTTGTGGATATTCGGCAGGGAAATGCCCGGAATCGGATTGGCAGCCATCATAATTGTGCTGCTTGTTATAGGCATGCTCACATCAAACTTTGTGGGCAAGAAAATGGTTGTGTGGTTTCATTCGCTTATTGAGAAAATACCAATTGTGGGAAATGTGTACAAGCCTGTCAGCAAAATTGCCGCCAGCATATCGGCGGAAAAATCAAGAAGCTTTCAAAAAGTTGTGGCGGTTGAGTTCCCTTCAAAGGGCATAACAAGCATTGGGTTCATTACAAACGAGAACGTAAAAATGGGCGGCGAAGACAAGCTGTGCGTGTTTATTCCCACAACTCCAAACCCCACCAACGGCTTTTTGGTATTCGTTGAAAAAAGCATGGTGCAGGAGCTTGACATATCCGTAAGCGAGGGGCTTAATATGGTGGTTTCAATCGGGTCTGCTATTCCTGATAATGTGCCGCATAAGGCAATGCCAAAAGCGAAGGAAGAAGTGCAGGAGGCTTAATACTCCACGCTCTCTAATGTAAGAGCGCAGGCAGACGCGGTAAAGCCCGCAACCTCACGGCTGTTTGTTTTAAATACCTCATCTATTGCGCTTTCATCCATTTCGCCTGATGATATTTCAAGCAGTGTGCCTGCAATTATGCGCACCATGTTATACAAAAACCCGTCGCCGGTTAAGCTGATTTTCACGGTGAAGCCATCCTCTGTGATGTCGATTGTGTTTATCGTGCGCACAGTTGACTTTTTTGTTTTGTCGCTGGAAAACCCAATAAAATCGTGCTGCCCCAAAAACTTTCGGGCGGCGCTTTTCATTTTACCTATGTCAATTATTTTATCGTATTCATATACATACTTGCGCTCAAATAAAGGCGGATAAGGTGCATCGGCTTTCCACACGGTGTAAGTATATGTTTTCTGCTTCGCGGCAAAGCGGCTGTGGAACCTGTCGTCAGCAATGGAAACTTCATTTATCACTATGTCTTTTGGCAGGTAATGATTTAAGCCTTTGCGCAGTGTTTCTGCATCCGCCTGCTTATTCGTATGGAAATTAGCAACCTGCATTTTGGCGTGCACTCCCGCGTCCGTCCTGCCGGCGGCCGTCAAGGTTATATCTTCATCGAAATATTTAGACAGGGTTTGCTCCACCTTTGCCTGAATGGTGCCTCCTGTCTTTTTGTTGCGCTGCCAGCCTTTGTATTTTGTCCCGTCGTAGGATATGTGCAGTTTGTAGTTCATGTTGTCTCCGTTATGTTAATCATTCAGCCCCAGGCCGTCGAATATCCTGTCTCTGTTCTTTTCTATTCTAGCTGTTCTTGTGGCGGATTGCTTTGCCTGGGAAATAAAATAAATATACGCTTTTTGCCTGCCGGGGGTAAGCCTATCAAAGGCCTCTTTGAAGGCGGGGTCATTGTCAAAGGCGTTTTTTAGCTCGTCGGGCAAAGCGTAATCCTGAGTCTTTTTAAGTTCCACTTTAAGCCCCGCTTTTTCAATTTCTATGGCTTCATTTACATATTCTTTTATTGTGTTTTCAAGAGATTTTATTTCATCAGCGCTTGTGAAGCGCATCTGCCTGCCCGCCTGCACGTTGTCAGTTTGCTGTATCAGGACACTTGCCGGGTCTTTCATAAGTGAGCCTTTGATAAACAGTACGGCGCAGTAATCCTTAAACTGGTGTATCAGCGCCGTGTTTGCGCCGTTTATGGTGTAGCAGGGCTTGCCCCACTTTATTTCTTCTTTTAATTCCTCACTGCAGTTTGCAAGTATGCTTCTTAAAAGCTTCATTTCGTCCTGCCATTTTTTCAAACTATCTAAGAAATTATCAACTTCCGGGTTTAGCTTAATTTGTGCCATAATTGCCCCTTATCTGTCGTGGATGCCCTTGCCGTCAAAGATGTGCTGGACATATTTTTCAATGCGCTGCACTCTGGTGGCGCTTTGCTTTGCGTCCGCAAAATACAGAAGGTATGCCTTCTGTCTGCCGGGTGTCAGGGAGTAGAATGCCTTTTTAAGCGCGGGCAGCTCACTGAATTTTTCGTTGAGTTCATCGGGCACAGGGTAATCTTCCACAGGGCGGGATATCACTTTAAGCCCCGCTTTTTCGATTTCAATTGCCTCACTTATGTATTTTATTATGGTTTGTTCTTTTTGCTTGATATCATCTGTGCTGTCAAAACGCAGCTGGCGGGATTCGTTGGTGTTGACTGTCTGCTGAACGAATATGTTATCAGCATCGCTCATAATTGAGCCTTTGAAAAAGCTCAGAGCGCAGTAGTTTTTAAATACGCTTAGTATAAGCACATTTTTTTGGCTAAATGTGTAGCAGGGCACGCTCCATTTATATTCTTCTGTCAGTTCCGAGTTTAAAAGCATGTCCCGGAGCAGGATAAATTCACTCTGCCAGGCGCTTAAATTCGCAAGGTATTCATCAACTTTGGGGTGAGCGGCGTTTTTATTCATAATTCACTCTCCTTTATGATGTTTTTTTATATTATACCACGTGACTAAGGGTTTGGTGTGCCCTCAAAAAGCCCTTCTTCGTACCTGGCGCGGACAAAGATGAAATCCATAACCGCCAAAAGGGCAGGGCAGCCCAAAACTATAGCAAGGATTTTGACAAGAACAGACATATCTGATGTAACAACTGCGGCAATCAAAGCGGCTGCTGCAAAAATGAGCACCACGATTTCTTTTATTTTGCTGCTTTTTAAATACATCTCATTCATTCCCTTAAGGCTTGGCTTTGGAGCGTCTTTTTTGCCGAAGCGGCCGCCGTAGATAAATGCCAGGTATTCTTTAAATGTTACTCCGTGAACTTGGAGACCGCCGGGGATTTTCATCACCTTTTTGCCTTCTTTGCTTATAGCGAAGTTTTTCTTTTTGGTGCTGTAGGAAAAAAGCATGTACGCCAAAAACAGCATGCACCAGTACATGAACAGCACTGTGACTATGGCTTCAACAAGGCTGTTCCACCTGTTTACAAAGATGCCTGCGACAATGAGCACAGCAAGCAGTGATAAATATTGTATTTTTATTAATTTCATATTGATGCCTTTCGGTTTTGTTGTTTATATCTGTGCGGCATTACCCGTCATATGGCTGTTAGATATAATCCCTCTATTCATCATATTTTTTTGCACATAAATAAACACCTATATTAAATATATTATACACAGTATTTGCCGGAATATACAAGACAAGATATTTAATTTAGATGATAAAAAGCCGTCCGGCTTTTTTTATATAGCAGACGGCCAGGTTTTTAACTGTTATTTACTGATAATATGTTTGTTCAGTCATCTATCACAGTGTTTTCCCAATCCTCGCTTATCAACCGCTCAAAGTCCGCAAAGCGGCAAACTTCCTCATCAGATGATTGA
>CAZDZB010000122.1:0-5805 GCA_964509795.1 uncultured Christensenellaceae bacterium
AAACATGCTTATAGATATGGGCTTTGACCCCGGGACAGCCGACGGAGACTTCGGAGGCAGCCTTAAAAGCGCCGTAATGAATTTTCAGGTTTTTGACGGACTTGACGATGACGGAATAATAGGTCCGACTACAATAAGCCACATAATAAGCTGCTGGCAGCAGATGGCAGCAAAACCATATGCAGAGAACTTCCCGCTATACGGCGTTGTAATCGGCATAGACCCAGGGCACCAAAGGAACGCAAATTCGGCCCAGGAGCCCATTGCGCCAAACAGCACCGAAACAAAAAATAAAGTTTCTTCCGGAACTTCCGGAGTAGCGTCAGGACTGGATGAATATGTCCTTAACCTTTTAGTCGCTTTAAAGCTGAAAATTGAACTTGAAGCCTTGGGCGCCGAAGTGATTATGACGAGAGTAGCTAATGACATTGACTTATCTAACGCCGAGCGCGCGCAGCTGATGAACAACGCAGGAGTTGACTGCTGGATTAGAATCCATGCCAACGGCAGCACGGATGAGTCAGCCAGCGGCATGTTTATGCTGATACCAGATGACGGATGCATGGCAACCACCAATTCAAAAGTATACTCTAAGAACCAAAAACTTGCTGAAACTCTGCTCATCGCAGTTGTGCAAACAACCGGCGCAGCAAACCTCGGCATTACAAAACGAAGCGATTTAACCGGATTTAACTGGTCTGAAGTGCCTGTATGCCTTATTGAAATGGGCTACATGACAAATGAAGACGAGGATATGCTGCTGGCAACAAGAGCTTACCAGGAGAAAATAGTAAGCGGCTTAGTAAACGGTTTCTTAGAATATTTTTATTCCAATTAAAAATAGTGATAATTAACATTCGGAGAGGCATTTTATAATGGCTTGTTTTTCGCTGATGTTTTATAAATAAATCAAAAAATTAATTTGCTTTATAAAATCAAGCTGATTTGATATAAAACTATCTTTTTTTAATTTTTAAAAACAAAATACATTATCTTTTTTCGTTAATTCCGGTATTTATAATAAAGACTTGTCTAAATAGCATTCTGTGCTATAATTAGCACGATTTTTTAATAAAGGACGTAAAAAATGAGATATTTAATATATATATTAATCCTCGTAGCTAAGGTCATTGAAATAAGTATCGGAACCACAAGAATCGTTTTAATAACACGGGGCGAAAGACTGCTGGGCGCTATTTTGGGATTCTTCGAAGTGCTTATTTGGGTGGTCCTAGTTTCAACTGTTTTAAAGGACATAACCAGCGACCCAATCAAGGTTGTTATATATGCCTTAGGCTTTGCCATAGGCAACTTTGTAGGCTCAATATTTGAGCAGAAGCTAGGTATAGGCAATGTGCGCATTGAAGCCATAGTAAAAGAAGTGCATGGGCAGGACCTGGTGAAAAAAATCAGGGATAAAGGCTATGCTGTTACTGTTTTGCAGGGTGAGGGTATGAACTATGCCCGCCACGTACTCATTATGAATATACCTCGGAAAAAGTCCAAAGAGGTTGTGGATATGATAAAAAACCTCCAGTACAATGTAGTAATTACAGTTACCGACATCAAACCGGTGTTCGGCGGTTATTTCATGCTGCGCAAGTAAAACAATTTTATTTAATATTCAATAAGGGATGCTGTTTGTATCAGAAACAGTATCCCTTTTATGCATTAACTGCTTTTTTTCATTTTTCTTGTAAGGTAAAGTATGCTCCCTAAAGATATTGTAGCGATTACTGCAACAACCGTAAAGGAAACCCCCAGGTTATAAATATCTCCCAGCTTGCCTGCAATCGGGAAAATCACTATCATGTAAATGCTGAACATCATGCTTTGCAGAGATAATATAGTCGCCCGCTTTTCGCTGGGGATTAGTTTGTTAATGTAGTCACTTACCGAAACAAAAAGCATTCCTTCAACTAAAGACAGCACTACAAAAGCATATCTTTCCACGCCCTGCACGCTCATTCCCCAGAAACCCATTATTCCTAAGACTGCTGCTATCTTTATAATCCCACGTATGTTTATCTTTTTTTCCAGCTTATGCGTCTGTGTTGCCATCACAGCGCACACCAATGAACCCGCCGCCAAAACCAGCCCTATCTCAAAAACGGAACTGCCTAAATTTTTCAATCTGTTCTGCAGGTAGAAAAACTCCGTTGTGTAAAGCGTGGCAAAAAGCTCCGCGGCTAATATTGTCCTTAATATTTTTTTATCTTTTTTTATTAAGGTAAAGCTGTCTTTCAGCTGGGCTGTAAATGTCTTTAAAAAGCTTCCCCTGCTTTCGACTTTTCCTATGGAGGGCTCTGTGAAGCTGAGGGACTGCGCCATTGTGATTACGGCAAGCACCAAAGCGAATTTGTAAACCGTCTCAAAACTTAAGTCCGCAATATACCCTGCAATTACCAAAGAAATGATGCTCGCTATGTTGTATAAAAATTCTCCGATTCCCGCCACTTTAAGGTATGTGTTTTCTTTGCCGGTTTCCTTGAGGCTGTCATATACCAGCGCGTCCCCTGCGCCGGATTCTAGGTTGTTGCCCAATGCTGTGAAGAAAAAGGCAACAGCAAAATATATTACAGAATTTCCGAATATCATAAAAAGCGCGGCAATAACAGCGGCAGCCTTCCCCAAGGTGCGGCTTACCTTTCTGCCGAAAATGTCTGCTATGGCGCCTGTTGGTATTTCCATTGAAAATGAGGATATATGGTAAACCGTTTCCATCAGCCCGATTTCAAACAGCGTCAGCCCTTTGTACGCCAAATACAGCATCCAGATGCCCCTGGTTAAGTCCAGGCTGTTTAAAAAGCGGAACATGTAGTTTTTATTTATATTGCGTTCTAATTTGTTTTTGTATTCCATGATGTTATTACTCCATTATTGTAGTTTTTTGCACTAAAAAAGCGGCCATTTGTATTGGGGAAGGCCGCTGACATGTAGTAATTTAAAAGCTTTTAACTACAAACAGGCAGACTCCTCCCTTGGAATAAAAAAATCATGTGAAATGCCTGAAAGTGAAGCAGGCAGCTGGGATAATATTAAGTTTTTATTTGTCTGCTTTTTCACTTATATTTTCTCCTTAAAAATTTACTATATGAGTTTAGCATAGATTAATAAATTAATCAATAAACTATATTGGCCTGCTCATTTTATTTACTTCAGAAAAACGTTTCTGGCTAGGCAGCCCTTCTGCCTTTTCCTTATGTTCAAAGCCCTTGTCAAACTCCTCCGCCAATCTCTCATCTATTTTAAATACTTTATCTTCCTGAAAATACCCTTTTACCCCGTTCAAACTGCCCTCAATTAATTCGCACGCCTGCAGTGCGTCCATATATGTTTTATGGGGAGTGTATATATTGTGCTTTTCCGCCGGCTTAAATCCAGCATTGCTATACACTTTGGGATCACCATATATTAATATTGCTTTATATCCCATTTCTCTTGCTATTTTTTTTGAGTGCTCTATTATAGCCTTGCCAATGCCTTTTCTTTGATATTCCGGCAGCACAGAAACAGGGCCAAAAGTAATAACCGGATATTCGCTTTTGTCCTCGCCAACTAATTTGGCGTTAGAATACATTATATTTGCGACAATTTTACCATTAATCAACGCGACAAAATCCAGTTCATTAATAAAACAGTCCGCTCCTCTTAATATATGCACCAAATAATGTTCATCACAGCCCGGAACAAAATTATTCCAAAATGCTTCTCGGGTTAGTCTCTCTACTTCTCTATGGTCTTTTGGCTGCTCTAGTCTGAATTTTAGTTCTTTTATACTCATATATCTGCCTCACTGCTTTGATGTTAAGATTATAACATATTTTTTTTACTGTAGCTCTCTCATAATTTGCATATGAGGGTAATTAAAACAACACATATGCAGCATGATAAATGCATAATTTAAACTTTGAAGATACCGTTTCGTTAAATTAAAAGTTAATTCATACTTAGCTCTTTACAAACCCGACAAAAAGTGTTATATTTAAATCAATTCTAAACCCAAGTAAAAAGGTCGGATATAATTCGGGGGTAAAAAATGATTCGGGTTTCAACCAAGGGCAGGTACGGCCTCAACGCGGTTTTCGCGCTGGCACAGCAAGACAATAATCAGCCCTTATCAATAAAACAAATATCAGAAGGCACCAGCGTACCTTTGCCGTATTTAGAGCAGATACTAATCAATCTGCGCAAAACAGGATATGTTGAAAGTGTGCGGGGCGCAAAGGGCGGTTACATTCTGGCAAAGCAGCCAAAAGACATCAACGTATATGATTTGCTGATGATTTTAGAAGGGGAGATATTCCCCGTTCACTGCAAGCACGGAGCCAACTGCACAGGCAGCGCGGAAAATCCGCATTGCTGTGCCGGCGAAATTGTTTGGAATAAAATTAACAAAGCGGTTAAAGACGCAGTGGGTGACTATACAATACAGGATTTAATAGACGATTATAATAAAAAATAGCTAAGAGGACAAACTATGGACAACAGATATATTTATTTAGACCACGCCGCCACAACCCCTGTGCGCAAAGAGGTAATGGAAGAGATGATGCCGTATTTCACTGAGAAATTTGGCAACACCTTAAGCGTACATAAATGGGGCAGAGAGGCCCGGCAGGCTGTTGACATGGCCCGCGAGCAGGTGGCAAAGGCACTGCATTGCGAACCGGGGCAGATTTATTTCACAGCCGGTGCCACAGAGAGCGACAACTGGGGAATTAAAGGATATGCCTATGCAAATAAAAACAAGGGCAATCATATAATCACATCCCAGGTAGAGCATCATGCCGTGCTGCATACGTGCCAGACCCTTGAAAAAGAAGGGTTTGATGTCACATACCTGCCTGTTGATGAATACGGAAAAATCCGCATAGAGGATTTAGAAAACGCCATAACAGACAAGACCATTCTTGTTACAATAATGTTCGCTAACAATGAAATCGGCACAATCATGCCTGTGAAAGAAATCGGTGCAGTGTGTAAAGAGCACAATATCCCCTTCCACTGCGATGCGGTGCAGGCAATAGGCAAAGTACCAATTGATGTTAACGAACTCAACATATCAATGCTCGCGCTTTCAGGGCATAAGTTTTACGGCCCAAAGGGCGTGGGAGCGATGTATATAAAAAAAGGGATACGACTGCATAATTTAATTGAAGGCGGCGCTCATGAAAAAAATAAAAGAGCGGGAACATTAAACCACGTCGGTATTGTAGGCCTGGGCAAGGCAATTGAGCTGGCAGTTGGTGAAATGGAGCAGGAAAGCGCCAGGCAAAAGGTGCTGCGGGATGCATTGATAAAAGGCATGATGGAAAAAATACCCGATGTGCGTTTGAACGGCCACCCCACAGAAAGACTATGCAACAACGTCAATTTATCCTACAGGTATGTCGAGGGCGAAGCTTTACTTTTGAGCCTTGATATGGTGGGCATCGGCGTTTCGTCAGGCTCGGCTTGCACATCCGGTTCTTTGGACCCATCACATGTGCTTTTGGCCATCGGGCTTCCCCACGAAATCGCTCACGGCAGCGTAAGGTATACTTTCGGCAAAATAAACACAATGGAAGATGTTGAATACACAATAGATAATATGGTAAAGATAGTAGAGCGGCTGAGAGCTATGTCACCGCTGGGATAGAGATAGCAGGACTAATATTAACAAGGAGACAAAATTATGAGTGATATGTACAGCAAAAATGTAATGGATCATTTTGCAAATCCCAGAAACGTCGGGGAAATCGAAGATGCCAGCGGCGTAGGCACAGTGGGCAACGCAAAATGCGGAGATATAATGCAGTTTTT
>CAZDZB010000123.1:0-5777 GCA_964509795.1 uncultured Christensenellaceae bacterium
CCTGAGGAAATTTACGAAAGCGTAATCAAGCAGACCGGGGGTGCAAAATAATGAAGACTGTATTTAAAAGAACTGAAATGCTGGTTGACGTTCCCCAGCACTATTGCCCGGGATGCACTCATGGCATAGCTCACAGACTGGTAGCAGAATCGCTTGAGGAATTAGGCGTAGGCGGCAAAGCTGTCGGAGTTGCACCTGTTGGATGCGCAGTGTTTGCGTATAACTACTTTAACTGCGACATGCACGAAGCGGCACACGGGCGCGCACCTGCAGTAGCTACAGGCGTAAAGAGGGTTTTGCCGGATAATATTGTGTTTACTTATCAAGGCGACGGCGATCTTGCGTCAATAGGAACAGCCGAGATTATTCATGCAGCTGCAAGAAATGAAAATATAACTGTTATATTTATAAATAACGCAATTTACGGAATGACAGGCGGACAAATGGCCCCTACAACACTGCCCAATCAGGTAACTACCACATCACCTTACGGAAGAGATGTAAACCATTGCGGTATGCCTGTTAAAATAAGTGAAATGCTTTCCACGCTGGATGGGCCACAATTCATTGAACGGGCCGCATTAAACAACGTAAAAAATATTAAAAATGCTAAAAAAGCCATAAAAAAGGCTTTCCAGAATCAAATTGACAAAAAAGGGTTTTCCCTTGTTGAATTGCTATCTACATGTCCTACAAACTGGGGAATGACTCCAATTGAAGCATTGAAATGGCTAGATGACAATATGATTCCTTATTATCCGCTGGGCGTGTACAAGGACAGAGACAAGGAGGCGCAAAAATGACTGAGAAAATAATCATCGCAGGATTCGGTGGACAGGGAGTCATGAGCTTGGGCCAGATGCTTGCTTACTCCGGCATGAACGAGGACAGAGAAGTGTCATGGCTGCCATCATATGGGCCTGAAATGCGCGGAGGCACAGCAAACTGTCAGGTGATAGTTTCTGATGAAGAGATTGCGGCGCCGATAATTTCAATGGCAGATACGGTTATTGCAATGAACCTGCCTTCCCTTGATAAATTTGAAGACAGGGTAAAAAAGGGCGGCAACCTTTTTATCAATTCCTCGCTTATCGAAAGAAAAACCAATAGGGATGATATCAATGTATATTATATCAATGCCAATGAAATTGCAGTGGAGCTGGGAAATTCAAAAGTAGCGGGAATGGTTGTACTTGGAGCATATTTGAAAATTACTGATGTTGTTAAGAAATCAACATTGATAGAAGCACTCAAAAAAGTGCTTGGGAAGAAAAAACTTGACTTGATACCTATAAACGAAGAAGCACTTAAAAAAGGTGCTGAACAGGTATAGTGAAAAAGATTTGCAATATAAAATCATTAAAAAACAGGACATTTTTTAAATGCCCTGTTTTTTTAGATGACTAGTTATTCTGCTTTTTTCCTATGTATAATATATACTGCGCAAAGTGCAGAATATAATGCAAGTGTTATAATAATTATTATATAGGCGGGAGGCAAAGAAGTGTCTCCTGTCTGTGGGTTATCATATTTGGGCGGCGGAACCGGGTAATTATTTAATGAATCAGGTGTGGTTTCATATGTGCCTGGAGTGTCGCCGACCACAACAGTTAGTTCCGAAGAACTGACATTGTATCCTGAAGGAGCGGATAGTTCTCTAATAATGAATTCTCCAGGAGGAACGTTATTGAATGTTACGCTGCCATCTGTCTGAGACTGAGCTGTGCCCAGAAGGATGGAGGGATTTAGCGATGAATATATGCCGAATACACACCCTTCTAGTGGGGTCGTTCCGTCCTCTGCATATTTTGTAAAAATTACAATATTGACAGCAGTTGAATCGCGTTGGTTAGTGACACTTGAAGGAGTTGGAGTAAATGGAACATCACCTACAGTAACTGACACCGCAAGAACAGTGCTGTCGGGGAGATACCCAATGGGTGGGGCAATTTCAACAATATTGTATGAGCGGTTTGCGTGCAAATTGCTGAATGTTACCAATCCGGCTGCATTAGACACAGCTGTTGCAAGAGCAACAGGAGGCGAGTCAGTAGTAAATATTTGAAAAGTTGCGCCTTGAAGCCCAGTTGCGCCGTCTTCTGTGTATTTCATAAATTGTACTGTTACAGGATTAGCAGTGTTAGCTATAGCATCAGGGATAAAGACCCTGTCCGGGTCATCCGGGTCTCCGCTGGTAATGTCATCAGAGTCTATAACAAAGTGAATAATAGTAGTGGTATCTCCGGAGTATCCATATGGAGGAGCACTTTCCCTGTAATAATAATCCCTATCGAAAAATACAAATTCAAATAAAGCTTCTCCGTTTATATCTGTCTGCTGAACGTCAATTACTCTTCCGCTGGAATCAATGAGTTCAAATGTAGCACCATCCAAAGGCAGATTTGTTTCAGAGTCCACTTTTTTTATCAGCAGGTGTCCTATGTTTGAAGCGGCGAATCCTCCGCCTGTTGCAAACAATACATTTTGATTATCGGATGTATCGTCAGGGTTGCCTGCCAATGCGTGGAAGGACGCGGTGTTGCTGAAAGGGCCTGTGTAGTCAGAATCTATGTAAGTAGTAAATGTCATTACATAACAGGAGTCAATGTTTTCTGCGAACTCAAAAGTCAGCTGGCGGGTATTGGCGTCATAGCCAACCTGGGCTGTTTCATAGATTACTATGTTATCGGTGCCGTCGTTGTCAGGGTCTACATCAACAGTGCCGTCAGGGTGGACCTCTGCGTCGTAAAGCACAATTGATTCTAAATCAATGATTAATCCTTCCTGCAATGTATCATAAATTACAGGACCCGTGTATGAATTTAAAGGAAACGGATCGGGGTTAGGGCCGAGTATTTCTATTTGATTTTTATTTATTGTCACAACCCAATCGATAAATTGGTCTCCGCTGCTGTATCGGGGGTCTTTTTCTATGACACTGGATGTGAATGTGCCGCTGCCTCTGTATTGAATGGTAAGAGAAGGTGGGTCTTGGTCATGGTGAAGATACGATGTGTTGCCGACAGTTACTGCGCTGGTCGTTCCGTCATCAAGATAATTTCCCGACAAAATATCATAATCGGTAAATTCTGTTTCAAAGTAGAGGTAATAATCATCTGTGATGCAATTTAAGGCCGAATAGCCGGCATCACCGCTGCGGGGGAAAAAACTGTATTCCAAAGTACCCGAAGTGTTTTCGGCGGAATTCTCAGGATTTTCTATAACAGGGTCATGCGCTGTGTAGGTGGCGTACCCGCCGTAAAGATCCAGTGCATAAGGAGTTGAATCGATGAACAGCCTTAATGAATCATCAACATATGTCATTCCCTCCGGAATATAATCAACAAAAAGTGGGTTGTATAAATCATTGTCGCTTACATTGATGCGAACCTGCCATGTAATGTAGTGCGTATCGTAATCATAATCATAAAAGTATTTGTTGAGTACCTGGGGATAAAGCGTGCGGCTTGCGCTGTCTTGCCCTGAGCCTGCGTTGTAGGACTCAAAGGATGCTGTATTTGTAAAAGTAGTATCTTCATTTTGTTTGTAATAATACTCATATCCGGGAGCTACATCGGTTTGGTAGGATATTACGTATCTTTGTGATATTGAGTTTCTTTCAAGATCAGGGTCATTCAAAGCGTTGTAGTCTGCTATTTGGGTGTCACTCATGTTTCTGGTGTTGTCAGTGTCAAAGTCGATAATCATCTCATTTGTTGCAGGGTCGTATGATATATATGCTCCGGGAACTTCTGTGTCTATACCTATATTAAGAGTGAAGGCGTCGGAATAGTCTCCATCGCTGTTAGGGTCATGCAAAGTAAGCCCTGTAGGAAGTATATCTGTAATGTATATGTCGGTAAGATTTACTGTTGTACTGTCAGCGCTGGGATTTATGACAAGCTGCCATTGGATATAGGCTGGCTCAATGTCAGTGTAATCCGCACCGGTTGCAGTTTTTGAGATTACTTCCGTACTAAACCCAATAACCTCGCCATCTCTTGCATCTGTAGTGTAGAGAGTAGGAGTGCGAAAATACGCATAATTTGTATACTGTTCATTGGTTTGAGTATAATATATGCTTTCATTGTAGGTGGTAGAGAAAGTAATGAGCACAGTTTCTGAAATGTCGCCTAAATTGAACTGATAATCCTGGCCGGTGTTTGTGTAATTTACAGTGCCGTCAAACGGAGTATCCGAAACGGAGTATGTAATTCCGGATGTTAAAAACTCATATTTAATGGATGATTGCTCCATTGTAAAATCAGAAGGGAGCGAATCCGTTACAAATGCATCGTCTACAATGTAATTATTAGGGTTGGCCTCTATAACCCAGTATATGCGCCTATTGGCATAGTCTATGCCGTCTGTATACACGCTGTCATCTGTATCTTTATTTATTACATCGATTGTGTATGAAACAGATGACTCATTTGAAGGGATAGTATCTCCGCTTGTGAATTCGATAGTTGCCTGGTTTGAAAGATCTAAAGTAGAACCTGATGACAGCTGATCTATATATGCATTAGTTAATACAGCCGTCTGATATGTGAACACCTGCTGAGAGGTAACAGCGTCACTAAATGTAATGGTCAAAGTGTTTGACGCAGTGTCATAATCAGCTGTGTAGCCTGCGCTGCCTGTAGTTTGTACTACGTAAATCGGATTTGCAGGGTCAGTCGTGTCTGGCCATATTTCCATCCAGGTAGTGTCAATTACATCCTCAATAACAACACCAGTACCCATATCTACGTTATTGCTGTTAATGTCTAAAGTCCAAGTAATATAATGACGATGATCTGATGAGTCGAATAATAATTCGGGATTTGAAGAATCGAAATTGTTTGATTTTGTAAAGTTTGCCTGTGGAGGCGGATCAGCTTCAAAGTCAACCTCAATGTTATAAGGCGCTGCAACCCTGCCGCTGTCAAACTCAATGGTAATAGGGCCGCCGGTGCCGACCTCATCCGCGTCAAAATTGGCCTCAAACCAAAACTGGCCGCTGTATGCCCGAACCAAAGATGGGTCGGAAGTGTTGTTTTGAATGTATTGCTCGGCGGCAAAATCAACCAATATAACGTCTTCGCCCAATGGGCCTGCACCGATAAGCATGCTGACATCTAAAACATGAGTTCCGTAGTTGGTGTCATTGATTGCTACATTTGTAACTTCAGCCGGGACATCAACGTAGTCAGGAAGAATTAAATAAAAATAATCATCATCCTGATAATTTGAATATTCGGGTATTTCAAAATAATAAGTCATTCTGAAACTTCCGTCTTTTGGAACATCGCTGCCTAAATCAGGCGGCAGAGTGTTATCAGAACCTGTTTGGGTGATTTTCAGATCGGTAATAAAATTATAAATATTTGGCGAACCGGAAGTTGTCCCGGTAAGATCTGCCGCATAAACGACAGATAAATCCAGACCTATACCGAAAAACTGCGATGCAATCAGGCATAGAAGCACAGTAAAAGTGAGTATTATTTTTTTCATGGGGTACCTCTTCGAACGAATTTAACCCTAATTTCTATATCTAAATTTCATCGTAAGGGTACTACTTGTATAATGATAAAACGCACACGCCTTATTCTGCAGAATAGCACAGAGATAAATTTAAGTCAACGGTATTTGAGTAAAAATGTATTATTTATTAGAATATAACAACATAGAAGAAAATTTAATGAAAAAAGAACCATCTTAATGATGGTTCGTGAATTTATTGTAACAATAAATTTTAGATTTCATCCGGGTCATCGGGCAATGGATACACTTTC
>CAZDZB010000124.1:0-5763 GCA_964509795.1 uncultured Christensenellaceae bacterium
TATTAATTCTATTGTTGCGGCAGGAATTCTGGCTTATTATGTTTTCACTCTTTATGTAAATTTCCACTAGAATATAATGTCTTTTGCTGATATTTATAATTTTCTATGGGAAGTAAAAGTAATTCTCTATTAACAAACCCCTTATTTATCAATATCAGTTAATTAAAATTTGCTATTAAGACTGTTCCAGTTTTTTATTTCCATTCCCGGCCTCTACAATTCAACAGAATAAAGGCTTAACACGCTGCAGCGTTTATCTGCGATATTATTATTGCTTCAGTATTCCTTCCGCATTATAACTCAAAAGTAACTGTGACTCACCCTGCCCAGTGGACACACTATCAATTATTGTGCTGAAAAGAGAAAATAGTATCTAAACAACAAAAACTAATATTTTTACGGACAGTAAACCAATTATCTGCCTGTTATAATTGGTTTAAATTTTTATAAGTGATAAACATATCATTGATGTTTTTTGCCAGGCGTTTCATGTGATGTTTAATTTCATTCTCAGTCCTGCCAGGGTACTTATTGTACGATATAAGAATGCCGCTCATGAACGCGAAAAGCGTATGAGACATGAGCCTGATATTTTTATTATAGCCTGATTTGATAAAGATATTGTCAAACAAGTCGAGGAGCCTCCTTATTTCCGGATTCAATATTTTAAGAGACTCATCGCTCATTTTTCCCTGTAACATGAAGAGTGCAGTCATCCTGTAAAACGAATCTTTCTCTATAAAATAATTAATAAATGTGTTTATAACTTTATCTATTTTTACATTATTTTTACCTGCAATCTTTTCATTAAGGGAATCGAGCAGGATGTTAAGGTCACGTATCGCAGAGCTTATAAAAAGCGCCTCCTGATTGGGGAAATATGTATAAATTGATGATTTTGCTATACCTGCCTCAAGGGCAATTTCTCTCATGCTGACCTTGTCATATGGCTTTATAGCAAAAAGCCTTTCAGCAGCATCAAGGATGATATTCCTTCGGGCTTCGCGTTCCTTTTCCTTAAGGTCGTTAAGAATATTTGTTTTCATTATATTGCTTCTTCCATTCAATTAATAATTATTAATACTGAGTGTTTTATTTTATTATAAAAAATTTCTACAAGGATATTCCCGGAGATTGTACTAACGATACGTACCATTTTTTTCATTAACTGGCTATTCATATCTCATTTTTAATATATTGGCAAATCATTTTTATTAATCCGGCATCTGTAAAAAGTGCTTGATTATTGACCATCGGTCAATAAATTGACTCATGGTCAATAATCAATTAAACCGGGGGGCATATGATAACTGCTGAATATTTTAAAAAATACTATTCGGACATGGTCAGGTTCGACAGGCATCTCGGTATGAACCTTATGGTCCATGAACTGGGAAAGGTAACCTATACAATGAATGTGACTGAAAATCACTTAACAACACCGGATCAATGCCATGGAGGTGTAATTTCTGCCATGATGGATGCAGTGCTTGGAGTAAGTTCTCTGTCACTTGCCGTATCCAGGGATAATTTCTGCACGACCCTTGAATTCAAGATAAACTACATATCAACGGCGAGACCCGGTGAAACCCTCAAGGCTGAGGCACAGATAGAATCATGCGGTTCAAAAATAATAACAGCAAGCGGCACAATAACAGAACAAAAAAGCGGCAGGCTTATTGCAAGGGGATTAGGTACATTTGTACAATTTCCTTTAACTAAAAAAAGCGATGTCATTCCTGTGTCATAAAAAATGATACTACATGACGGCAGTACCTCTACCGCATGGATTTTTATACAGGAAACTCCCCGTATAAAAATACTTAAAGTCCCCTGAAAGCACCACAGTTCTGGTAACATACCAATCCTTAAAGTGCGGCGGGATCTACAGTGGAGGGTACAGGGAAATCCCGGCGTCGCGACCGGTTCTATATTGGGAGCTAAAACAAAATTAAACCTGTAATCAGCAGTGCGCTATAATAGTTGAATCTAATTAACAACTAAAGCCGGTATTAATCGTTATCCTGAATTTCAGTCACCTCCAGGATAGAGGACATCTTTTGCCTTTGCCCTGGCCACCCAGAAGAGGATAGCCAGAATAAATGTCGGGATAGCGGCTTGAGCTGAAAACCACCAGTAGCCTATTCCCAGTCTTATTACGTCAACCATGGACCAGAAGAGGCACAGTGAACTGAGAAAACACCCCAGTGAGAATATTGTCACAAATATTCCCTGGTGCCGGGGATTGCGGTAGACCAGGATCGCGCCTATGGCAAGAGCAATCAGTACGGCACCCGACCAGCGGAGCCAGCCGCTGAAAACATGAGGTCCGCCGGAAGCTTCAACCATATAATCAGGTATAACCACATAACATATACCCCAGGTAAGACATAGTACAGCATATAGCAGTAGTGTAAATTTTAATAATCGTGTATTGTTCTCGGACATTTTTTACCTCCAGTCAAAGTACACTGCTGATTACAGTCTGAGTTATATTACTGGGCTACTTTACACGCTGGTGAAAGAGGCGAAAATTGCGGCGGAAATGGAGGGAGAAACAGCCATGTCGTTTTACTGAACTTTCATAAACCGTTTAATCTGTCACCCTTCGTTATATACCGTGTTAAACCCCAGTCCCCTGGAAGTACCCGGCGTACTCTCATCTGTGAATATAATTGCCGTTTTACGCTCCAGTCAAAAAAATAATAAAAAATACCCTTAATTTTAAGATCACGTGGTGTCAACATTCACTTCCGGTATATGAAAATGTTCATGCCCAAATAATCAAAAAATACCGTCTATGCAGTTTTATCATAATCACCTGCAGAAAGATGGAAGAATCAAGGCACCCCGGCAGTTAATCCGGCTTGACAAATCACTTATTTTTAATTATAGATTGTTCGAAATCTATACTGCCATATATCAACAGAAGGTATTATTTTATGTCACTATCCAATTTTATTAACTCCAGGTTGTTCAGACGCTATGAAAAGAGCGACGCATTCACAACAGCCTTTGCAAAATTCCTCTTTTTCTTTTCAGCCTTCTTTTTTATCATAATGGCAGCGCTCTTTTTTTATACATATTCAATCCTCGGTTTTGCCAGCGCTTTCGCCACAAGCGGCACATCGTGCATAACATCGATAATTGCGATCATACTGATCCTCAGGGGCAATGCCAGAGCTGCAGGCATGATCATAGCGATCGTACAGACCCTGATAATAATCGTCGGGGGATTTATGAGGCCGCCGGAACTCAACATTGTAACGGTTCTGCTCTTTGCATACCCGACAATACTTCTGGCCAGCGTCTTTTCGTACAGGTGGGTGCATATTTCAGTACTTGTAACCTTATGTATAATCGTA
This sequence comes from uncultured Christensenellaceae bacterium, assembly GCA_964509795.1. Taxonomy (GTDB): domain Bacteria; phylum Bacillota; class Clostridia; order Christensenellales; family UMGS416; genus JAFGUF01. The sequence goes on from CAZDZB010000124.1 coordinate 3,366, forward strand.
GCAATTAATTACCTGAAGCTGGACGTTGCGAATATCACAATCAGCCCGGATATAATGAAAAACATGGTACTCAGGGGATCGGTAGTACTAATCGCCACGATGCTCCTCCTTTACTTCATTGCAATTGTAACGGTCAGGTCACTTACACTTTCGCTTAAGATAAGCAGTGATGAAGCCAGAAGCAGCAATGAAAAAAACAGGTACATAATGGAACTAATTGCCACAATACGTAAATCCTACGATGAGCTTACCGGAGCAATGCAGATCACGGGCAGCGCAGTATCGAACATCTTCATGAACATGCAGAGCGAATCGGCAACCATAGAGCAGCTGGTGGCTTCGATCGAGGAGATATCGAGCAGCACATCGAGTGTTGCTCAGGCGACAACAGACCAGAACGCGTCTGTAAACGAACTGAGCGAAAGCATCGTCACCCTCTCAAAACTCATAGATTCGCTGCAGCTCTTCGGTACAGAACTGCAGCGTGAGTTCATAGCAATTGCTGAAAAATCCTCAACCGGCAAAACTTCCTCCGATGCCCTTAACGAGGTAAACAGTAAAGCCCTTGCCAACTCCGACAACATGCAGGTCATCACCGGTATCATCGATGACTTCTTTGACAGGATTAACCTCCTCTCGCTCAACGCCGCTATCGAGGCGGCTCGTGCCGGCGAGCACGGCAGGGGTTTTGCAGTAGTCGCAGATGAGATCAGCAAGCTCGCGGACAACTCATCGAGTGAACTGAAAAAAATAAAGGACCTGATTGGATCAAGCAGAAGCGATGCCATATTTTCAAACTCAATAATTGAAAAGATACTCAGCTTTATAGAATCACTCAGCAGCAGCCTCAACAGCCTGCAATTAAAGGCGGTTGAAACCATGAAAGTCATATCCAGCCAGAAAGAAATTCAGGGCGACATGATCCAGAGAAACAGGATCGTTTACGAGAAATCTGAACTGATAAAAAACGCCTCTTCCGAACAGTCAGTAGGTATACAGGAGATAGCGAAATCCATTGAAAACACGAACTCCCTTGTGCAGCAGAACACACAGTACGCAGAATCACTCAACGAAAGTTATGAAAAACTTCAGCAAATTGCCGGTGAACTTGAAGAGATTATAAAGAAAGGGGCGTGACGCCGTTGCAATGTCAGATATCGTGCATTATTATCCCCAGGCCTTCACCTGCCCTGAATGATTTAATGATATTCGGTAGCAAAAAAGTAATCCTCTGTTGACAAATCCTCTATTTGTCAACATCAGTTAATTAAAATTTTTTACCATAGGAACAAATCCATCTCAATATACCATAGAATATGGGGGCGATGTACCAGTACTTTAAATATTTTAATACTGATAACATGGTACTTGAGTTTAACGACGAGCACCTGTTCAGCCTTATGCTCTCTACTGTATATTTTTTCTAGTGATACCGGGAATGGTTCAAAAATTTCAGCTTGACTTGTATTGTATGCGCCGTTGTATGGCTCATTGTTTTCAGGAAATTTCCAAATTTCTTAATGTGAAATAGAGGTTGCAATGAGCCTTATTAAAAGAAATCTTCTCATGCTGTTGATTATAATTATTTTTCAGGCCAAATCATTTGCCATGGATGTCAGCGCTGGCCCTTTTATCTGGCTGTCATGGTGGACGCCCTACCAGAGCGCGGGTATGGATGAATTTGATATTTCCCCAGGCATCCTTTACGGCGGTGCATTAAGCATTACATTCTTTAATTCTTTCTCTGCTGCAATAAGCGGTTCATATGGCTCATTTGATGCGGACTACAGCAATACTGTTACTTTTTCAGATGCAACAACTGCAAGCATGACATTTAACGATATAACAATAACAAGGACAGATATTGATTTAACATTCAGCTACAGACTGAACGCCTATTTTAAGGCTTTTTGCGGTGTTAAATATCAGGAATACAATTTTTCCGGTGAGGGCAGTTTTACATACGCAGCAAGCTCAGGCACGCTTGATGCTTCAGGTGATCCAACGGGCTGCATGCAGCTTGGTTTAGGAGGCGGACTTGGCTTTAGCTATCCAATATCCGATAGTTTCAGTTTTAGCGGAACTCTTTCATACCTTTTACTTGCAATAGACCTTTCTCCGGTATGGATATCTCGGGTTGACAATAATACGGCACAACAGTATCAGGACCGTCCCAGAATAAGGGGTACTGCCCAGGGGGGCAATTCTGTAATACTGCTGTCATACCTTTGTGATCCCATCAATACAACTTTCAGCATCGGATACCGTTTCCAAATGGTATATCTCTCATCAGGCCCGGAAGGGGAGATTGATTCATCAACAGATACCGGAGATCAATCTCTTGATGTATACGACGGGACAATTGAATACTTTCACGGCATGTTGTTTTATGCCATAT
>CAZDZB010000125.1:0-5734 GCA_964509795.1 uncultured Christensenellaceae bacterium
ACTAACAAACCCATGATAAGGATAGATGAAGAAGACGCGATATATACAAATGAAAACGCAAAGTTTTCAGCAATTATTGAAAACATAATAGAGTGCAACCAGAAAGGCCAGCCGGTGCTTGTGGGTACTGCGTCTGTTGAGGCGAGTGAAAAACTATCATCAATGCTTAAAAGGCGCAAGATAAACCACAACGTACTGAACGCCAAAAACCACGAGCGTGAAGCTGACATCGTAGCCCAGGCAGGAAGGGTAGGCAAGATAACCATCGCAACCAACATGGCTGGCCGTGGTACCGACATTAAGCTGGGCGGGGACGCTGACGTAATGGCGACAAAAGATTTGATGATGCAGGATTATACATATGATGAAATCTTAATTGCCGCTGGGCATACAAAGATAGCCGATGAAAGGCTGATTGACTTAAGAAAAAAATACAAAGAATTAGTCCAAAAGCACGAACTTGTAACAGACAAAGAACACATTCAGGTTGTTGAGCTGGGCGGGCTCAGGGTAATAGGCTCGGAGAGGCACGAATCCAGGCGCATAGACAACCAGCTGCGCGGCCGTGCCGGCCGTCAGGGAGACCCGGGTTCATCCAAATTCTACATAGCGCTGGAAGATCCGCTCATCAGATTATACACAAAAGGCAGAGAAGGGTTTTTATCAATGCTGCAAAGCATTGACCAGCAGGACGGATACTTAGGCGAGCATAAGTTTATAACAAAAACAATCGAAAGAGCGCAGAAGGCGGCAGAAAGCAACAGCTTTGCTGCCCGTAAAAACATCCTGCAGTACGACGATATAATCAATGAGCAAAGAAAGCTTATTTATTCCCAAAGGCGCGAAGTGCTGGAAAAAGATGACATAAGTGAAAACATAAAATCAATGATTGAATACCTGGTTGATGACTTGGTAGATGTGGCAACAGCCGAAAGTGATTATCCGGAAGACTGGGATTTTGAAAAGCTTTTGGTTGACTGCAATAACCTTTTCCTTACAGCCGGATGGTGGATAACTAATAAGGACGAAAAGATATTCAGAAATATTTTTGTTAAAGAATATAGAATAACTGTGCCCGAAAAAGAACGTGAAGACATGACAAGAAGCCAGCTTAAAGAGATAATACTCAAAGGCGCAATGAAAATATACAATACATTAGACAGCCATATCTCTTCAATGGGTCTTAATATGAGGGATGCGGAAAGAAGCGTTGTGCTTACGGTGGTTAACTACAACTGGCAGAACCACATGGAAGAAGCTGAGCAGTTAAAGCAGGGAATCGGCCTTCGCTCCTACGGGCAGAGGAATCCGCTTTTAGAGTACAAAATAGAAACAGGGGATATGTTCGACAATCTTGTGCATACAATTAAAATTGAGTCGGCAAAAGCGATATACAGGTCTAATCTGGTGGGTACAATACTGCATAGAAAGGCAATGATGGAGGCGATGGAAAAACAGAACCAGGGAATAAGCCTCGGACCTGCGGAAAGCACAAAGCAGAAAGCGGGCGCTTCGGGACATAAGGTTGGCAGGAACGACCCATGCCCCTGCGGAAGCGGCAAAAAATATAAGCACTGCTGCGGAAAATAAAGTTTGGAAGGTAAACCTTAATGATACAATTGGATTTGGCAAAGTCAAAGCTTAAAGATATTTCTTCAACCGCTGGTGAGGTTTATTCTGCGCTGCATATAGACGACGCAAAAAAAGAGCATGAGGAGCTTAATTTGGAAATGGCAGCTCCGGGATTCTGGGACAACATGGACCGGGCCCAGGAAGCAAATAAAAAGGCTAAAACCCTAGAAAACAAAATTAAATCAATTAATCAGGTTTTCCAAAGCATAGAGGACTGCCAGGTAATGATAGAGATGTGCAGGGAAGCAGAAGACGAAGATTTATATAATGAACTTACAGAGGAGCTGGACAGCCTTGAAAAAACGTGCGAAGGGCTGCGGCTTGAAACTCTGCTTACAGGCGAGTATGACGCAAACAACGCGTTTTTGTCATTGAACGCAGGCGCAGGCGGCACCGAGGCACAGGACTGGAACGATATGCTTTACAGAATGTATAAAAGATACTGTGAACGCCACGGGTATGATGTGGAAGTGGTGGACTATCTTTCCGGCAATGAAGCTGGGGTTAAGAGTGTGACATTTTTGGTTTCAGGTGAGAACGCTTACGGATTTTTAAAAGCAGAAAAAGGTGTGCACAGGCTTGTCAGGATATCTCCATTTGACTCCAATGCCAGAAGGCATACGTCATTTGCGTCCCTTGATGTAATGCCGGAGATTGAAAATTCCACAGAAGTTGATATAAACCCCGAAGATTTGCGTGTGGATACGTACCGCTCAAGCGGAGCGGGCGGGCAGCACATAAATAAAACGGATTCAGCAGTCAGGATTACGCATATTCCAACGGGCATAGTTGTCGCCTGTCAGAATGAACGAAGCCAGGTGCAGAACAGAGAAACAGCAATGAAAATGCTGGTATCAAAATTGGTGGAATTAAAAGAGCGGGAAAACATGGAAAAGCTGGCCGATATTAAAGGCGAAATGAAAAAAATAGAATGGGGTTCTCAAATCCGGTCCTATGTTTTTCATCCTTATAAAATGGTTAAAGACCACAGGACCAACGCAGAAACAGGCAATATAGACGCTGTCATGGATGGCGACATAGATATGTTTATAACCGCCTATTTAAAAATGGTTTAAAAACAAAATCAATTCGGAGTAAATATGAAAAAAGCATTTGTATATATACTAGCTGTAATAGGAGCGTTGGCTGCGGTTATAGCGCTTATCTTTACTGCCATGCAGGCAGTGGTTTTTGACGAATCCCGGTTTCACAGGGCATATGAAAAATACGACAGGTACGAGTATATAGGGATTGCGAAAGAGGATTTGGACGAAGTGACCCATGAATTACTTGAGTATATGAAAGGCAACAGAGAAGACATTGTAATGTATGCCGATATTCAGGGCGAGAGACAGATGGTTTTTGAAGAGCGTGAGCAGCTTCATATGGTGGACGTTTTGAAATTGTTTGACGCGGGCTTTACCATAAGAAATATATGCGCCTTGGCTGCGGTATTAATATTTGTTTTGATTATTCTGCTTTATAAAAAATCAGCAGGTAAAATAATCGCCCGGGGGTACTTGATAGGGTTCGGCATATTCTTTGTTCTGCTTGTTGTCCTAGGAATTGCGATGATAGTTGATTTTTCAACGTTGTTTACAAAATTCCATCTTCTTTTATTTGACAATGATTTGTGGCTTTTGGACCCTAAAGAGGATATAATGATACAAATGTTTCCCGAAGAGTTCTTTAACGGGCTGGGAATATGGATTGGCATATACGCAATAATTTTCATAACAATTCCGGCGGTGCTGTCTGCGGTATATCTGAAGATAAAAAAGAAAAGGTTAAATTAATGCCATATAATTTCAAAGAAAAGGATGATTACGAAATAATTCTGGCAATAGAAACTTCATGTGACGAAACGTCAGCGTCCGTGCTCAAAAACGGGAAAGATGTTTTGTCGCTTGTTATATCATCCCAGATTAAAGAGCACCAGAAATACGGGGGAGTGGTGCCGGAAGTGGCATCAAGAAAGCACATGGAAAACATATCATCTGTGGTTATGGCGGCTCTCAGTGACGCTCATAAAACATTTGATGACATTGACGCGATTGCAGTGACAAAAGGCCCGGGCTTGGTCGGAGCACTGCTGGTTGGTGTATCCTATGCAAAAGGCCTTGCATTGTCGCTTAATGTTCCGTTTGTCGGCGTTCACCATATTGACGGGCACATAAGCTCCAATTACATCACTCACAGCGCGCTTAAGCCGCCTTATCTAAGCCTTGTGGTTTCCGGCGGGCACAGCCTGATCGCCGAGTGCCTGGACTACGGGGAATATATAATTTTAGGAACCACCAGGGATGACGCCGCAGGAGAAGCCTTCGACAAGGGCGCCAGGCTTATGGGCCTGCCGTATCCCGGCGGCAGAGAAATAGATGAGCTTGCAAAGCTGGGAGACGCACAAAAAATAGATTTTCCTCGTGCCAGACTGAAAGGCAATCAGCTGGATTTTTCTTTCAGCGGAGTCAAGACGGCACTGATGCAGCATATCGCAAAAGAGGGAAAAGAAAATCTTAAGCTTAATATAAATGATATTGCTGCATCTTACCAGGAAGCAATTGTGGATGCATTGGTAAAAAACACAAAAGAAGCGCTGCACAAAACCGGGCACAGAGTTCTTTCCATTGCGGGAGGTGTCGCTGCCAACTCAAGGCTCAGGGAAGCTATGCAAAAAATGTGCGCCCAGGAGGGCGTGACGTTATATCTGCCGGAAATAATTTACTGCGGGGACAATGCGGCGATGATCGGAACGGCAGGGTATTATATGCTGAAAAACAAAAAATTCGGCAGCCTCGGCATGAATGCGCTCTCATACATACAGCTTGGTGAAAACAAATGTTTATAGAGCAGATAAAATTGATAGAAACAAATAAAAGAGATTTGAGCGAAGATGAGGTAAAAAGAAATGACCCAGTGGTGCTTGCCTATGTCGGGGATTCGCTGTATGACTTATACGTCAGGTGCAGGCTTGTCTTCTTGGGAGATTACAAGGCAGGAAGCCTTCATAAAATGGCCGTAAAATATGTTTGCGCGCACGGACAGGCGAAGGCCCTGGAAATGATAGAGGATTCATTGAATGATGAGGAAATGAGCATAGTTCGCAGAGCCAAAAACGCGAAAACCACACCGCCTAAAAACTGCGATAAAAACACATACTTAAAGGCGACTGCCTTTGAAGCGCTTGCGGGGTATTTATACCTTACATCAAAAAATGAAAGACTGGAGGAAATATTTAAACTTGTTTTTGACAAGATGAGTTTAAGTAGCTGAAAGCATGGGAAAAGTAACGCCAAAAGTAACTCTTTTAAGAAGCACATATAATTCAGAAGAGCTCGTTGCGATGGCCGCGAAGCTTTGCTACAGCGATGCCGGCATTGAAATAATACAGGAGGGTGTTGCGAAAAAAGACCAGGGGAAATATATAAAAATGCTGGTTGACATGGGCCACATGTCAGTTATTGAACATGCGAGTTTTACGTTTGGAATAGAAGGCGTATCAAGAGCGTTTTTGGCACAGATTACAAGGCACAGGCTTGCTTCCTTTTCAGTGAAATCCCAAAGGTACGTGGGCCAGGTGAGGCAAAACGAAGAAACGTTTAATTACATAGTGCCGCCCCAGATAGAGAAACTGGGTGCTGAGGCTGTTAAAGAATACAATAATCAGATGCTCACCATGCAGCAATGGTACAATGGCTGGGTGGAAAAGCTGGGAGACGCAGGTGAGAGCACATTTGAAGACGCGCGTTTTGTGCTTCCCAACGGTGCGGAAACCAAAATGATAGTTACGATGAACGCCCGGGAACTGAGGCACTTTTTCGCCATTCGCTGTTGCAACAGGGCTCAGTGGGAAATAAGAGAAGTTGCCTGGCAGATGCTTAAACTCTGCAAGGACAATGCGAGGGAGCTGTTTGAAAACGCAGGCCCAAACTGCGTAGGAGGGAAATGCACCGAGGGCAACAAGAGCTGTATGAAGCAAAACCAAGTGAGGGAAAGAGCGGGTAGGTTGTGATGGACAGAATACAAATTGAGGGCAAAAACCCAATTATTGAAGCGCTGAAATCGGGGAAAAAATTGGAGCGGCTTTACATACAGGACGGCA
>CAZDZB010000126.1:0-5705 GCA_964509795.1 uncultured Christensenellaceae bacterium
AGTGGATGAAGGCCAAGGAGCAAATGTAGCTGAGACGGAAAGAGCAAAGGTGCAAACTTAAGAGTTTAAACTAATGCGATGTTTGCTTGCGAATTTATGCGTAAAAGCGGCTTAAATAAGCCGCTTTTTAATTGTTTTCAGACGAAAATCAAAATAACTATATATTTAACTAGTTACTATCATTTTTTTCAGACATTATTAACCAGGATTCTATTATTAAAGCGTATATAATACCGGCTGCAAAACTTACATGGTCATGGAACCCGGTAGATGAGTAAAACGCAAATGAAACGAGCAAACCCAGCAAAGCCCCGCGCAGCAAAGCCTTTATTTTTGTTGTTTTTTCCCAAGGTGCACCAATCACAATGCCAATTAGTATCCGATTAAACCATAAAGAGAATAACTCGCCATATGTGGAGGTATTGCCGGAACGGAAATACGCTCCAATAATACAGAAAACACCTAGTAGTGCGCCGCCAATTATTGCCTTTATCATTCTTTTGCTCATTTCACACCTCCGACAGATGCATAATTGATTTTTAAACTAAGCTAATAAACTTATAATACCACCAAGAGTTCGAATAGTCTATGACAGAAACTGAATAAGTGTTGTACTAAACTTAATAATATTGTATTATGCGGTGCAGACCATGCAAAAGCCGCAAAGCATTTTTATATATCAAAATCTAATCGGATTTGATACGTTTTTCAAAGCACATTTAACTGTCTGCTCAAGCTGAATTTTTGAATAAACACGAAGGGATTAAACCAGCATTATTTTATAAATGATTTGAAGCCAGGCATAGTAATGAGTAACAAGTAACGAAAGGAACTGTCATTTTGTAAGGATATATCAAATAATATTGAAGGTTTAAAGGAAAATAAGCATAAATAGAAAGAATTTTTGGGGTTTAGGCGCTTGACAGCAAACTTAAATAATAATATAATTGTGATTGATTGGAATTGCTTGCGAATAAGCGCTAAAATACCAACATGAGAGGAAATGTCAATGAATATCACATTAGTTGATGAAAGAAGGCAGTTTATCGAAAAGAAGCTTTTGGCTGAGGGAAAGATAAAAGTCGCTGAATTATCGGATTTTTTTAATGTTTCATCAGAAACAATAAGGAAAGATTTGCTTTACTTGGAGGAGAAGGGTATAGCGAAAAAAGGATATGGCGGAGCGGTAATTGCCAACGCATTGATTGAGCCCAATATCAATGAAAAGTACACTAAATTTATTGATGAAAAAAATGAGATTGCAAAGAAAGCTTTAGAGTATATTTCCGACGGCATGATTCTTATGCTGGATGCAGGCAGTACAATCTATACTCTTGCAAAGATGCTTGCGCTCAGAAATAACATAACAGTATTCACAAACAGCCCCAGGGCAGCACAGATAGTTGATGATTATAAAATTGAGACGTATTTATTCGGCGGCAGAATAAGGAATAATTCTAGTGCTATTGTAGGCGGATGGACATTAAGGGCAATAGAGGAAATAAAGGCTGACATTGCAATACTGGGAACCAGCGGATTTAAAGACAGAGAAGGCCCGTGCGTTGAAAATTTTGAAGAGTCAGAAATAAAGCAGGCTATGATAAAGAGCGCAAATAAAACAATTGTACTGGGCGACTCCAGCAAAGCAAAAACTTTTTCAATGATTGAGTATGCAAAATGGGATGATATTGATGTTTTTGTTACTGATAAAAACATAGATAAAGATATGAAGGATAAGATTAGTGATAAGGTTGAGCTGGTTTTAGCTTAACTTAAATATTTAGGAGGAAGTGCAATGGCAAAAGCAGTTATAATGCCCAGGCAGGGACAGTCGGTGGAAAGCTGCATAATAACACAGTGGAACGTAAAAGAAGGTGATAAAGTAAACTCAGGAGACGTTCTTTTCACCTGTGAAACTGATAAAGCGGCTTTTGATGTTGAATCGGATTTTGAAGGGACAATTTTAGCCTTGCTGGCAGAGGAAGGGGACGATGTCCCTTGCCTTGATAATGTATGTGTAATTGGCCAGCCCGGCGAGGACATCAGTGAATTTATTGAAAGCAGTTCAGATGAAGCAGCTGAGGAAGCACCGGAAAAAGCTGAAAGTAGTGGAGCAAAAGAAATAGTACAGGAAACTCCTGCGGTAAGTGAAGGCGGAGATTACAAAATATCCCCCAGAGCTAAAAATATGGCTCAAAGGCAAAATGCTGATTTGTCGAAAGCTTTAGCAAGCGGCCCGCAGGGCAGAATAATTGAAAGAGATGTTGCAAAGCTTGTATCAGAAGGGCATAAAGTGAATACTGCTGCCATATCCGGATACAGCGGGTATGTGGAAGGAACCGGCCTTAGCGGAGCAGTAACAACCAAAGATATTGCAAAAGCTCCGGCTGCCCAGACGCAGAATATTCCAACAGCGGGAGAATTTGAGGAAGTTAAATTATCCAATGTCAGAAAGGTAATAGCGAAATCAATGCACGCATCCCTTGCAGACATGGCGCAGCTTACATTGAATTCATCATTTGATGCTACAGCAATTATGGAATTTAGAAAATCTGTTAAATCAAACGGACAGGTGATTGGATTAGAAAACATCACACTAAATGATATGGTAGTGTATGCCACTGTGAAAACGTTGCTTAACCACGGGGACTGTAATGCGCATTTTATGGGGGAGAGCATTAAGTATTTCAGGGACGTAAACATGGGAATAGCGGTGGATACAGACAGAGGGCTGCTGGTCCCGACAGTATACGGCGCAAACAACATGTCGCTTAATGAATTGTCAGCAGCGGCAAAGGATATTATCGCAAAAGCCCAATCAGGAAGCATCTCACCGGACCTTCTTACCGGAGGCACATTCACTGTAACAAACCTTGGTTCACTGGGAGTGGAAAGTTTCACTCCTGTAATCAACCCGCCGCAGACATGCATACTTGGCGTTTGCAGCATTCAGGACAAGGTAAAGATGGTCAACGGTGAAATGAAAGTATATCCGAGCATGACGCTGTCATTGACATTTGACCACAGGGCATTGGACGGAGCACCCGCAGCAAGATTTTTAAATGAGCTTTGCATAGCATTGGAAAACTTTGAACTGCTGCTGGGAAAGTAGGGTAAATTATGATATATGATTTGATTATACTGGGCGGAGGCCCGGCGGGGTATCTGGCAGGAGAGAGAGCGGGACACGCAGGGCTTCAGACACTGCTGATTGAAAAGGACAATGTCGGGGGCGTCTGCCTTAACATGGGGTGCATACCGACTAAGACACTTTTATATTCAGCCAAAATTGCCGACGGAGCTGCTCATGGAGGCAAATACGGAGTAATCGCAGAGAATGTTAAAATTGATCACAAAAAAGTAGTTGAAAGAAAAAACAAGATAGTTAAAAAACTTACAGGCGGTGTTAAAGCAGCGTTAAAAGCAAATGGCGTCACCGTAGTTAAAGGCACAGGCATCATAAAGCAAAAGACAGCACAGGGATATGAAATTGAATCTGAGGGCGAAACGTATACAGGCAAAAGGCTTCTTATTGCAACGGGCTCATCCCCTGCTATGCCGCCTATTGAAGGGCTAAAGGATGCGTTTGAAAGCGGATTTGTGCTGACTAATAAAGAAATACTCGAAATTGAAGAGGTTCCAAAGGAACTGGTGATAGTCGGAGGCGGAGTGATAGGCCTGGAGATGGCAAGCTATTTTAACTCGGCTGGCAGCAATGTGCACGTAATCGAGATGCTTGAAAAAATAGCCGGAATGACTGACGATGACATTGCCGTAAACCTGCAGAAAAATTACGAAAAAAAAGGAGTCAATTTCAACCTGGGCTGCAAAGTTGTAAAAATAACGCAGAGTTCCGTTATATATGAAAAAGACGGGAACCAGCAAGAAATAAAATCTGACAAAGTATTAATGTCAATAGGAAGAACGCCTAATACTAAAGGTATAGGCATTGAAAATATAGGTGTATTGACAGAGCGGGGAGCAATAGTAACCGATGAAAAGTGCAAAACAAACATTCCCGATGTGTACGCGGCAGGGGATGTAAACGGCAAGTCAATGCTGGCACATACAGCATACAGGGAAGCGGAAGTCGCAGTCAACACCATGCTTGGAAGAAAAGATACTATGAGGTATTCAGCAATTCCGAGCGTAATTTATACTAACCCGGAAACGGCGTCGGTGGGCATTACTCAAAGCCAGGCAAAAAAAGAAGGGCTTGATGTAACCGTAAAGAGTGTAACTATGAACTACTCCGGCAGGTATATGGCCGAAAATGAAGGCGGCGACGGAATAATTAAAATAGTAATCGACAATAAATACGATAAAATTGTGGGCGTACATATGATAGGCAATTATTCATCTGAGATTATAATATCTGCAGGAATAATGGTGGAAAAGGAAATGACAGTATCGGAAATAAAAGAGCTTGTTTTTCCTCATCCTACAGTATCAGAAGCAATAAGAGAAGCAATTTTTCAACTATAATATAAGGAGACAAAAATGACAAAGAGCCTATTAGTAGATCCAAAAGACAAAAGAAAAGCAGGGGTCTCATCATTTAATGATATCCCTTTAAACGCATACCAAAAGACAGTAAAAGACGAAAAAGACAATTTTTCAAAGCAGGAGTTTTTGAATATCTATAGGGACATGCTGGTAATCCGCGAGTTTGAAAGCATGTTAAATTCTATAAAAATATCAGGACAGTATGAAGGCATAGAATACAACCACCCTGGCCCTGCCCACCTTGGCATAGGGCAGGAGGCGGCGTATGTTGGCCAGGCGTTTGATTTGACGGTGGATGACTTTACCTTCGGTTCCCACAGAAGCCACGGAGAAATTCTGGCAAAGGGTTTATCATCCATTGAAAAATTATCAGACGATGAACTTAAAGAAATAATGGAAACATTCTTTGACGGAGCTGCATATAAAGTAGTAAAAAGCAAAACAAAGGCCGCCGACATAAAAGAAATTGCAAGGGAGTTTTTGATATACGGTACACTTGCGGAGATTTTCGCGAGGGAAACGGGATTCAATAAAGGGCTTGGAGGCTCAATGCATGCTTTCTTTATTCCGTTCGGTATATATCCCAATAATGCTTTAGTGGGCGGCTCAGGAGACATTGCTGTAGGCGGCGCGCTATTTAAAAAGTGCAATAAAAAAGAGGGCATGGTGGTATGCAACATCGGTGATGCAGCCCTTGGGTGCGGGCCTGTTTACGAGGGAATGAATTTTTCTGCTATGGATCAGTTTAAAACGCTGTGGGAGGAAGGATACAACGGCGGGCTTCCTGTGATATTTAACATATTTAACAACCATTACGGCATGGGCGGGCAGACCTGCGGCGAAACAATGGCATATGATGTTATTGCCAGGCTGGGCGCTGGAATTACGCCGACGCAAATGCACGCTGAAAGAGTGGACGGATACAACCCTCTTGCAGTAATTGACGCATACAGAAGAAAAAGAAAACTCATTGAAATGGGAGAAGGCCCTATTTTGCTGGACGTAATAACATACCGTTTCAGCGGGCACAGCCCATCTGACGCTTCAACCTACAGAACAAAAGAAGAAATAGCAATGTGGGAAGAAAACGATTCAATAGTTGAATTTAAAAAACAATTGCTGGATTCAAAAGTGTCCACAAAAACAGAGCTTGCCAAAATAGAAGGCAAAGTAAAAGAATATATTCTGAATGCATTTGT
>CAZDZB010000127.1:0-5550 GCA_964509795.1 uncultured Christensenellaceae bacterium
CGGCGCACGGTGCGGACGCAGTACCCTGCGACGTTCTTGTTGGCCCGGAACTTGTTGCCGGCGAGCAGGACCCCGACGCAGAAGTCGTAAAAATCACGTTTCTTTGAAAGCAGGGCAGGGGAGGGGAGCTCGTACCAGCTGGACTTGGTGGTGCCGCGGTGTTTGTTCAGGAGCTTTCGCTCGGAATTGAGGATAAACCGGCCGTCTGGGGCCTGTCTGAACAGGAATGACGCGCCCAGGATCCCGGTAAAGCGGGCGCGGTATTTAGCGCGCTTGTTGCCGGGCCTCCTGTGAAGGGACTTGTACCCGTAGTGAACGTGGAGCACGTCGCAGAGCTCATCCAAACTGAAGATGCCTGCGCGCTTATAGAAATGGGCGCGCGCAATCACGTAGAGCCGGTATGGTTCTATGCTGCCCTGTTCAAGCTTGTAGGTGAGCTTGAGCAGATTGCGGTTTATCCTGATGCCCTGCATGAATAGTTACAGGGCCTGCGGTTGTGTTGTCTGTTGTGGTGTTAGATTATAACAATAGTATATTAGCGGTCTTTTAAGCATAAAAAACACCTCAAAATTAATATTTTTTATCAATTCCAAGGTGTTTTCGCGGTTTGCGGGCTTTTTTAAGTTGACAACTTGAGCCCTACCTTAGTATATTTAATTATCGTTATGAAATATTCTAAGGTCACGCACCTTGGAACCAGAGCCTGAAGGTACCAGCTTCAGGCTTTTTTATTTTATATGTACCAGTTTATTACACTGTTTTCACAGCTATGTCATTCGTGTCTCCGTTTCCTTTTCTAGTTTAAGGGACTGCTTCACGCGAAAGGCGATCTCAGCGGATATGCTCCGCTCGTTTTCTTCTGCCTTCATTTTTATCTCTTTTAAGATATCGTCCTTCAAACTGATTGTCTGCGTTGCCATTGTTTAGTAACCTCCGTGCCGCTCAAGTATGGGCAGGTAACAAAAAGTACCGTGTGTCATTAATATTTATTAATAAAAATTAATTGTTATTAATTATTATTAATAACCACAGCCTGTCAATAAAAAAATTATGTCCCATTACATTAATTTTAATTAATTTTACGCCTGAAAATGGGTAAAAGTGACCCAAAATCAACATAAAAAGGGCATAAAAAAGCGGCAACAGAGATATTTTAAAAGATCAATAGCGGTACTGTATGCCAACACCGGCGCTTATGCTCCAGAGGTCCTCTGTACCTTCAATAATACATGACGTTTCAATGGGTAGGATAATACTTATATGTTCTGAAAAGGTATATCCAGGAGATACACCGGCAGTAACAATAGCTGAAAAACCCTGATTAGTACTATCCTTTTTTTCGAGATACTGATAGACAATACCCCCGGAAGCTGAAAGGGACAAATAAAATGATGAATATAATGAAAAACTGTACCCGTAATGAAGCTGCATAGGTACCATAACGGAATACTTATTATTGCCGGTACCATCATTTATGAGTAAACCGGTACGGAAACCCAATAAAAAATCATTCATATCAACACCGGCTATTACTGTCATGGAACCGCCCATATACAGTATATCATAGAGATCATCAAGGGGCTGGACATAGGAACAATAGACATCAAGGCTGAACCTAAACTGCTTTGCATAGTAGCGGGCAGGGCGGTATGATTTGAGCTTTTCAATAAGCCTGCCGGCTAGCACATCAGCCGCAGTAAGGACCTTATTGGGACTGGTAAACTCATGTGAGCCGGAATAAACCAGTGAGCCGGTAAAGGAGTTTACAACGCGCACATAAAGTATATGCAGTTTATCGCCTTTGACACGGTCAAGGGTGCCGTAGATCACATAATCAGCTTTTTTATTTATGGGTATATGTTTATCTTCTGAATAGAAAATACCGGAAGGGGCCTTTTGTACAGTATCGGGCTCAATGACTGTAATGGATTTATCGTTTATGAGCCTCAGAAGGATACGGTTCCGGGCGTTTTCGGCCTGGTGAGCGGTGACGTTTGTTCCAGTAAAATCGAGTACAAGGATTTGAACGTCGGAGGCGTAAAGCTTTGAGAGCTTTCCGAGAAATAACAGCATAAGTATAATAACAATAGACCTGGTCATGGTACGCAAGCCTCCACTAAATCATCGGCTATATTCTTTGATTGACGGTACAGCCCCTGTACGGTGGATGCCTGATAATGAAGAGACTGAAAGCATATACCGTATTGATCAGAAAGGCGTATATAAAAATCGAATACCTTATTATTCCGTACAAGAGAGGCGTGAAGGTTCACATAGTTTTTAATTTGCTCTGAATGAGAATAAATGCCGCCGGGATAGAACTTTTCAAGAATAGTTATAAAATCATGCTTAAAACGGGACAGATCAATGCCGGTACCGCTTTCTGTTAAAGAACCAGGCCTTATTACAAGAGACGGCACACTGAGGGAGGGGAGGGTAAATTTTACAATAACTTCCTCTTTTTGGTCTATAGTCTTTGGAAAAGGTTGTTCATAGTGAGTATCATCGCTTATCAGGGGTTTGATAATGGTATATCCGCAATAGGTAATTGAACCGGCAGACAATAGTGTTAATAAACCAACTATGACAGCGCTGTGAATTAGGGTGATGCTTATACCAAGCTTTTTTACAATGAAAAATACCGTAAGGACAGAACCGAAAAATATATTATAAATACCAATGCTTTTGCAGAGCTTGATGAAAAATTTCCTTTTTCTTTTGAGAATATATGAACGCACTTCCTGAGGAACAGGCTCGGTGAGACGGTACTTTATGAGGAGTTGCTCTAAAAGTTGTATATTGTTTATCATAAAAGTTCCTCTAATGAATCTATGCCTTTTTCTCTCAAATATAACTGAACCTGACGGACCACTATGCTATAGCGGTACCTTATCTGACGACGTGTCATCCCAAGCTCGCGGCCTGCCTGATTGTAGGAATAACGCTGTACCGCAATAAGGTCAAAAATGAGTCTGTCATGTTCGTCGGTAATACTGTTTAACGCCTCATCAAGGATGATACGCGTGTCGCGGAACCCATTTGCGTACATGAGCGCCACATCCTGAAAAATATCATCTATATTGACATCATAACTTTTCTTTCTGTACCAGTTATATAACTCATATTTCATTGTACCAAAAATCCATTTTCGATGGCTCTCTATATTATCAAACTTCTCATAGAGCTTTAAAAAGACCTGCTGGGCCAAATCTTCCGCGGTATCAATATCGTTTACCCTTAAATTAATAATATTTATAATAAGAGCGTAATAGTCATTAAATACCTGCGTGAAAAGGGAATTTTTAGTATTTACAGAAAACATTAAGCAAACCTGTTACATTACATAAACGTCGAAAATCCATAAACAGGACAAATTTTTTTTTATTTTTTAGTAACTGTACAAATACACAGCACCGGCTGGATCATAGTCAATAGAGGCCTGATACGATTGCGGAGCACCGATAAGAATCGTGTTATTGTTTAATGCTGCAAATGACTGACAAAAATGATCGCCATAAAAGCCGTCCTGAGTTATTATTTTTTCATACTGCAATTCACCATCAACAATAGTATAGATATACGCGTAATAGACAGCAGTTGCTGAATCACCAACAGGATTATTATTAGAAGAAATATATTTTTTACAACCGACAACAAAGGACGTGTCGCTTATAAAATAAACGCTCCAGCCAAAATTATAGGGATCGTATAATTCATATGTACCAGGGGGGCTTATTTCTACAAATGACCAGGTATCATCGGGCTGTCTGGCATAGAGAAGGCACAGACCTTCATTGCCAAAAGTGATGTCATGCCATGGTGCGCCGACAATAATATAATTTTTGTCCGGAGATATGGATACAGACTCACCCAAACCAGGCTGACCATTATCAGGAAGACTCTGCTGGAGCCATTCACTACCGTCATATTCAAAAAGATGAATTGTATTATCAGAAACAGCTGAGGTATCAAGACTACAGTGATCCGACACAACAAGCATATTACCGTCTGAAGAGAGATCAAGCCTGTATCCGAAATGGTTAGACTCCCCGCTGTAGTCTGAATAGAGATCAACCTCATGATGCCATTCTGAACCGTTATAGCGGTATACATGGACCATGCCTGCAGCGTCACCATAAAGAGCGGTAGTGTTTATATAACAATGGCCGGCAGCGATGACTGAGCCGTCGGAGCTTATATCAAGGCCCTCACCGGACATGCCGGGCATTTCGGTAGCGGACCACTGGCCGTCAAAACGCTGATAAATCCAAAAAGGCTCATTAAAACTCTGGCTGAGGCCGGAAGCAATAACTGAACCGTCACCGGACATGGCGAGGCTCGATCCATATCCCAGACTAAGAGATGTAGAAAAATATGGGTTGGTTGACGTATGCGGCATATTAATAGTCTCATGTATCCAGTCAGAGCCATCCCAATTAAAGACTATTACGGCACCTTCTGAATCATAGGTCAGGTCTACGTCAGGCATACCGACAGCAATGCTAGTTCCATTAAGCGACGCGGCAAGGGAATAACCGAAATAACTGGAATCAGCAGGATATGATGTTGGCAGAAAAAGTACACTGTTATACATACGGGGCAATGGATCCGAACCCGGAGAGGATATAACTTCAACGGTACACTGGTCGAAAAACCCGCCATCAACTGTGGTAATAGTTATAACTGCTGTGCCTATATCATGAGTAGTAATAAGACCATTTTCATTAACTGAGGCAACGGAAGGATTATCTGTTGACCAGGTAACAGACTGGTTTGAAGCCTGGTTGGGATATATATATGCAACAAGATGCTCCACGAGACCGGTTATTATGGTTGTATTATGGGCATTGAGGCCAACGCCTGATACAGGTACGGTAACGTTATATACCTCAACGGTGCAAACGTCTGTGTGACTCCCGTCTATGGTAGTTACCGTTATTTCAGCATTACCGACGCTTTGACCAGAAACAAGGCCGGTACCATTGACCGCGGCTATGGAGCCATTGCTTGTTGACCAGGAGACTTTTTTATTTGTTGAGACCAATGGTTCAATATTTGCAATAAGACGATATGTACCAGCCAACGGTATTGAAAGAGCTGTATTGTTTAATGATACGCCGGTGACTGGAACATTTGAAAGAGAATTACTTGAAGAAGTAAGGACATGATCACAGGAAAATATTAATAATACGGATATAAGGAAAAGAATATATACGCGCATATAGAATTCCCCCAATGATGAGATATCGTGTAACTTTATATATGTAAGCGCTAAAAGGAGAGGGAAAGTGACAATATTTTTATGAAAATATAATTAATAAAGTTCTTTTATGGATAGAGCATTGTCAAGGTTTTTTTGTGGTTTTTTAGTGTATTTAGGGGAAACAAAGGATTAAGGTGCCTGCTATGAAAATTTTATAGTTTATTCTGATTATTATTTATTTAGAAAGTAATTTTATCTTTAATCCATAATAAAGGAATTTCTTAAGCTTTATTATTTAAATACTGTAAAACAGGCCCATGCAACTAATTTTGTGATGAAGGTACTGT
>CAZDZB010000128.1:0-5541 GCA_964509795.1 uncultured Christensenellaceae bacterium
GAATGTGAGTGGTGTTTGGTTGGTGTTGCCCACCATGTCCTGGGCCATGAGTAGGTTCTGATGGAATTTCCTTCAAGAGTAAAGTTTTCTGCCTCGACTATTACGGATGAATTCTCTAAATGCATAGGAAAAGTCCTACGGACATGCAATAGCCGCATATGTTGTTCGGAAGAGGAAAGGCAACGGTCGATAAGGGTTTCTGTTGGATTATCGGCTATTTTATTTCCATACCCGAGATATCTTCTAATTTCTTGCTTGTCGATATTCATGCAATCTCCTTGGTTAAGGCATCCCTGACAGATGAGATGCTATCGATGATTTTACGTGTTGTTTTAGCTTTGTTCATTGTGTATAAATGGATTCCATCTACACCCCATGAGAGCAGATCAATGATTTGTCCTATTGCGTATGCGGTCCCGGCTTCTTTGAGTGCTTCTGGATTATGTTCATACTTGTCTAAAATTCTAGTAAATCTTGGTGGTAGATTGCATCCGCTGAGCTTGATAATATGATCCATTTGGTTTTTGCTGAGGACCGGCAGTATTCCTGCTGAAATTGGAACATTTATACCTGTCTGTCTGGCCTTATTCAAAAAATCATAGAAAAGCTCATTGTCAAAAAAGAGCTGGCTGATTAAAAAGTCGGTACCTGCATCCACTTTGCCTTTTACATGCTCAAGATCCGTTTTCAAATTTGTGCATTCGGTATGACCTTCGGGATAAACAGCTCCACCTACGCAGAAATTTCCATGGCCTTGAATTTGGGTAACCAAGTCGGCGGCGTAGTTGTAGTTTAGGGGATTGGGAAATTTGAAATTCTTATCGTTTGGAAGATCTCCTCTTAGAGCCAGTATGTTTTTAATTCCATTTTCGTCCAATGTGTCAAGTATACCAGCAATTTCATCTTTAGTAGATGTGACGCAGGTCAAGTGGGCCAAGGGTTCAACCTTGTATTTGTTTTTTATTGTTGAAGCAAGTTCTATAGTAGTTCTTGCAGTGCTTCCTCCGGCTCCATAGGTTACGCTTATGAAAGCGGGACACAGGTCTTTTAACGCCTCAATTGTATCATAGACGCTATCTATGGGCGTATTTTTCTTTGGAGGAAATATCTCAAAAGAAATGACTGGTTTGTTTTGTTTGTATAAGTGTTTTATAAACATGGTGTTCTCCTTTCATTAAAAAAAACCTCTTTCATCAGAAAGAAGTTTGTCCCCAATAGTTCTTATCTGCCGGTAAAATACCGCTGAATTTAGCACCGTGTACATAATGTACTGGTTGCCGGGCGTCATAGGGTCAGTCCCTCAGCCACTCTGGATAAGTGAAATATTTAATTATTTAAGTGCTAGTTTATATCATTGAATATATATTGTCAAAGGTTTTGTATTTTTCAGTAAGAGTTTTTTGATACTTTAAAGAAAAGAGTAATTAATATTTAAAAGGACCTACAGCCATCATTGGCAGCAGATCCTTTTAAATAATAATTATAATATCAACGTCTTCTTCCATATGCTCCTCCTTTTTACTATTCAGAGAATCTGCCTGCGCCGAAATGATTTGTATTCGGATCAAAGCCCTTAAGCATATCCAATTCCTGCTTTGTTAAAGTTTTTTTGTCTTTCATTTTTATTCCTCCCTTTGCGTTATTTTATTTGCTATGTTTGCTTTTGCTATTCAGAGAATCTGCCTGCGCCGAAATGGTTTACATTTGGGTCGAAGCCCTTAAGCATATCCAATTCTTGCTTTGTTAAAGTTTTTTTGTCTTTCATTTTTATTCCTCCCTTTGCGTTATTTTATTTGCTATGTTTGCTTTTGCTATTCAGAGAATCTGCCTGCGCCGAAATGGTTTACATTCGGGTCGAAGCCCTTAAGCATATCCAATTCTTGCTTTGTCAAAGTTTTTTTGTCTTTCATGGCTGTGCCTCCTTTCAAAAAAATAAAACGTCCTTGAAGTAAACTTCAAGGACGGATTTTCCGCGGTACCACCTTAATTGCACTAATGTGCCTCTCTATCGGTTCTAACAAACCTAGGCCGATAACGAGGCCAGTCGTTGCAAGCTACTTGTTTCACCTGCAAAACTCCGGAGTGATCATTGCTTTTTAGCATTGTCGGTTTTCACCATTCCCGACTCTCTGATAATGCTTGATAAAAAGTTTTGTCTCCATCAACGTTTTGTATATTAATAAGAAGTATAACAGAAGAAATATTGATATGCAAGGGAAATATTAAAATAAATCAAAATAATCTGAAAATAGCTGATTCATCAAAAAAAGTAGATATAAACTAGGATAATTTTTGATTCAGCAAATGGCAAAAGATTGATAAAAGCTAGCAAGTTTACTTTAAATGTCCCGGCTTGCGTTTATTCCAAGGACTCTTGCCAAACACGACGAGCTTGTAGCCTAGATATCCAACAATTATTCCGAGAATAATACCCGCAAATATATCAGTAGGGTAATGTACATAAAGATATAGTCTTGAAAACGAAATTAGTATCGCAAGCACAAGTGCCGGCTTAAATAACCAATTCCGGCTAAAATACAGTGAGGATACAGCGGCGAAGGATGAAGCCGTATGACCTGATGGAAAAGAATAATCATTGGGGCATGCGATAAGAAGCTCTACTGCTTTATTAACGTCACAGGGACGTATCCTCGCAACGAGGGGTTTTAAAATGATATTGCAGACGGTTACATCCAAAATCAGGGCAAACAGCAGGGCAAAACCTGCTGTTCTGTATTTGCTGCTAATCAGTAGGGCGATGGTCAGTATGATCCAAACTATACCTGCATTGCCAAGCTTTGAAATAATTGGCATCAGCATATCCAAGAAACCATTCCGGCAATTGTCATATATGAAATTTAAAACTGCAAAATCAAATGACAGCAAGTTGCTTCACATCCTTGTGTTTTGCCCATTCTTAATATTTGTATTTAATACGTTAGATAAAGATAAAAGTATATATGTTCATTTGTATCATAACATGGATTATTCAGTGCTTTAAAATTTATTTAAGCTAGGCAAGATCGATGGGTGAGGGATTTTGCCTTATAGGGATTATCATAATAAAATCAATTGGCTTACAGTTTTTTCGCACATAAAAAAATGATACGGTAATCGACACAATTGTATCAATTCCGTATCTGTTATGGTCGGAGTGACAGGACTTGAACCTGCGACCTCTTGGCCCCCAGCCAAGCGCTCTACCAAACTGAGCCACACCCCGTTACCAACTATTATATTATGATATAAAATCGTAAAATGTGCAAGCTCTTTTTATAGAAAATAACACGGAAAAAGATATAAATTATTGTATTGACTATTAAAATGGACACGAGTATAATTGTATACAAATATACTTGAGAACGGAGGAACGGAAGATGGGAATGAGCTTGACCTATAAAATCTTAAAAAAACACCTTCTGGAAGGTGAAATGAAACAGGGAAATGAAATAAAAATAAAAATTGATCAGACACTTACTCAAGATTCGACGGGAACCATGGTATACCTTCAATTGGAAGCGATGGGAGTGACCGAAAGAAAAACCGAATTGTCCGTTGCATATATTGACCACAACATGCTGCAGGCGGGTTTTGAAAATGCGGACGACCACGAGTTTATTAAAACAGCAGCGGCTAAGTATGGAATAGTATATTCCAAACCGGGAAACGGAATATGCCATCAGATTCATTTGGAAAGGTTTTCGAAGCCTGGCAAGGTTTTGATAGGTTCAGACAGCCATACACCGACTTCGGGTGGCATGGGCATGATAGCAATTGGTGCAGGGGGCCTTGATGTGGCAGTTGGAATTGCCGAAGGTCATTATTCAATAAATGTCCCGAAAGTAATGAAAGTTAGCCTTTCAGGTGCCTTGAGACCTTATGTTACTGCAAAGGATGTAATTTTATATATCTTGAGAGAACTCAGCGTAAAAGGTGGAGTCGGATATGTAATAGAGTATGCTGGCGAGGGGCTTGCCGAATTGTCTTTGACGGACAGGGCCACAATAACAAATATGGGAGCTGAACTAGGCGCTACTACCTCTATTTTTCCATCAGACGAAAGGACAAAGGATTTCTTGGCAAGGCAGGGAAGGGAAGACGATTTTACCCCAATGAGCGCAGATGACGACGCATTCTATGATGCGATTTTAAATGTTGATTTAAGCACATTAAAGCCCATGGCAGCCATGCCTCACAGTCCCGATAATGTGGCAGAGATACCAGCACTTGAATCATTTAAAATCGATCAAGTAGCAATAGGGAGCTGTACAAATTCTTCGTATACGGATCTCATGAAGGTGGCATATATTCTTAAAGGAAAGAAGGTTCATCCAGATGTGAGTCTTGTAATCTCGCCGGGGTCTTCCAACATACTTAAAATGATGGCTGACAACGGTGCTTTGGCTAGCCTTATAGCTTCGGGCGCAAGGATTCTAGAGGCGGGATGTGGTCCCTGCATAGGTATGGGACAGGCGCCTAAAACGGGGGCTATTTCGCTTAGGACCTTTAATAGAAATTTCAAGGGCCGTTGCGGAACTCTTAGCGCCGGCGTTTATCTCGTCAGTCCTGAAGCGGCAGCATATTCTGCCATAAAAGGAGTGTTGTCAGATCCAAGGGAACTTGGAGAGTCTATTGATATTGCGCTGCCTGATAAGTATTTTGCAGAGAACAATTATTTTATTTATGCCGATAAAAGCCAGCCGGATATTAAAGTGGAAATGGGGCCAAACATAAAGCCATTCCCTTTGGCAGATAAACTCGAAAAAACATATTTGGGAAAGGTGCTCTTAAAGACCGGTGACAATATTACAACCGATGACATAATGCCCTCCAACGCTGCGCTTCTGCCATTTCGTTCAAATATACCGGAACTGGCCAAACATTGCTTTGCTACCAAGTGCGATGATTTCAAAGACCGTTCCGATAGATTCGGTGGGGGCCTTGTAATAGGAGGCGAAAACTACGGGCAAGGCTCCAGCAGAGAGCATGCAGCATTGGTTCCACTTTATCTAAAAGTAAAAGTGGTTATTGTAAAATCATTTGCTAGAATCCATAAGGCCAATCTTATAAACGCAGGCATCGTGCCGCTTGAATTTAAAAACCCACAGGATTATGACATGATCGATCTTTACGACCAACTTTATTTTGGCAACATTGCCTCGGCCTTGAAGGACGGCGGAGAAATAATCATAGAAAACAAAACGAAGGGATCTACGATTATTGCGGAAATGACCGGGTCCGACAGGGACAGGAAAACCCTTATAGCCGGAGGGACAATAAACCTTATGAAGCTGAAAGGACAAACTATATGAAAATTCATGAAATAACATTAATCCCCGGCGATGGAATAGGTCCGGAAGTTGCTGAAGCGGCTGTCGATATCATTGAGGCGTCTGGAGCGAAGATACTTTGGGAAAAGGTAAATGCAGGGAAAAAAGTATTCGAAGAAACAGGAAACCTAGTACCTGACTCTGTTTATAAAAGCATTGAAAAAAACAAGGTGGTTCTTAAGGGCCCCATAACAACACCTATTGGAAGCGG
>CAZDZB010000129.1:0-5523 GCA_964509795.1 uncultured Christensenellaceae bacterium
AACCTGGGCAATTCATTGATGGTAGCCTGCGCAAAAATGGGTGTTAATTTCACAGCTTGTTCACCAAAAGAGTTGTTTCCTGCCGATGACCTGGTAGCCAAGGCCAAAAAAATAGCCGCAGAAAACGGATGCACCGTTACATTAACTGATGATATTAAAGAAGGCACTACAGGCGCGGATGTAATATACACTGACATATGGGTATCCATGGGCGAACCTGACAGTGTGTGGGAAACCAGGATAAAGCTGCTCAAGCCCTATCAGGTCAACTCTGAAATGATGGCCAATGCCAAAGACACAGCAATTTTTATGCATTGTCTGCCCTCATTCCACGACACCAAAACCACCATCGGCGCTGACATAGCAAAGAAATTCGGAATCACTGAAATGGAAGCAACCGATGATGTATTTGAGTCAAAGCAGTCCGTTGTGTTTGATGAGGCTGAAAACCGCCTGCACACAATTAAGGCCGTTATTTACGCTACATTAAGTTAAACACAAGTAAATAAAATAAATGAGCAGCCGGTAATTTTATAATCCGGCTGCTTTTTCATGCAATATTAACTATTCACTTTCAGTTTTCGTCATACCAGGGGAAAAGTTCTTTTGTCTCTTCATCTGTCAGATTGAAAAACTCCTGTATCTCCAGGGGAAGCTCATACCTACGCAGGATTATCTGCTCTTCCATTGCTTTTACGTAGTTTTCCCATGCCTCATAGCTTGAAGGATACGGCCACCTTTCAATGTGGTATTTTATTTCCTCATCAATTAAATCTTTGTATTCTTCAAGGTTTGAAACGAGGTATTCCTCTGTATAAATATTAGTCAACACATACGAGAGCCTGTCTAGAAATTCCTCTTTGAAAAATTTACTGCTTACCAGCGCGTCTTTGACATGGTCATGATATCCCAAATTGCCGTTACCAAAGTGAAGCGCGGGCAAATTAACATCATTCGGAAGCAAAGCCAAATCCATGTCAAAAAGCACCGGCCGCCATTGCGCGCCCTCTACATCAGCCTTCCAAAAATCTATATTATGCGAATCTCTGTTTGAAAAAACCATCTGGACTATCCAGTAATCAATAAATGCGTCAATGTCCACCCATTCTCCAAGCTTTTCATAATTTTCTTCTATATTAAAGTCGTGGGAATAGCAAAACTCTCTTAGTTCCAGCCAGTCGTCGCTGCTGCCGCTTTTGGGTGAAGAATACTGTGTAAGGTAATTAATTACCACATCATCGTCGTATCCGTATTTTATGGCGAAATAATCCGAATTGAGTTTGTCGCGCATATTGTAAAATCCCCAGTACTCTCCATTGATATACACGGCTACAGGCGTTCCCCTTTTGGTGTCCACCGTGCCAAGGTCGTTTGCGCAGTTCAAAATATATGCATCCCTCATTTTGGTCATAAAATAGTCCTGGCCGCTGTTTCTAAGAAGCAAATGCTTAAACACAGTAGTTCCTGTATCAAAAAAAGGAAAGTCCACTTCGCCGAGCCCGTATTCATCTCTTAAACGCACCACCAAAGATTTTTGCTGCAGGGCTCTTGAGTATGCACCGGCTATCTGTATTCCCCCATCAAAGGCAACGCCCAGTGTTCCGTCGGCGTTATAATACTCAAATGACACTTCCCTCTCAACATTCCAGTAATAATTAGACGAAAAATAAGGGTAAGGCCCCACATCATGCTTATAACCGTCTGCATATATTCCCCTAGCCGACGAGAAAAAGCCTTCCGGGTCTGTAGTCAGGCATATCACAGGAATGTCATGGGTCCTTTCAAAAATAAACGTATTGGTTGTGCAAAGGCTGGGCAGCCTGCCGGGTTTATATGCAACTGCTCTGACCACTGAGTCGCCGTCAATCATCAGAGGCTGTGTATACAAATAACTGGCGCTGCCGCCCTCCTCAGGATAGCTGCCGTCCAGCGAATAATAGATAACTGCGCCCTCTTCTGATTCAATGGTAAGATAGATTTCGTCTGTTTTCATGCCGCCGCATTGTGAAAAGGCAGGTTTTTTTGTGTATCCGTCATATCCTGTGCTGTTTTTCGCGCCCGGCGTTTTAATCTTAAAAAAAACCCGCTCATCGGCGTTGTTTTCGTTTCTTCCTGAGCTGTAATCGCCCAAAAGATATCCTGTGTCAAAGCAATCAATGGTTATACCGCTGCTGCTTATTAATAACAAAGTCTCGCCCGAAGAATCCAGGCTTATATTTTCCCCTTTTACGTATCCTGAGTTTTTATCAATGTAGCCTTTAACTGAAACAACTAGGTAACCTTTGGCTGCAATAGTTACGTCAGAAAAAACAAAGCTCTCTCCGCCTTCCTCAGCCAAAGAGTAGCCTTTTAAGTTGATTTTTTCATCGCCGCTGTTATAAAGCTCGATATATTCGTAAGTGTACTCTCCCTGCGATCGGGAAGCGTTTATTTGCCCGGATGCAACTTCGCTTATAAATAAATCACCATGCAGGAAGGTTATTCCCTCTTTTAATTCAGTGGTATAGGATGAAGTATTAGCGGCTCCCGGAGTGGGATATGAAAAATACCCGTATCCGTCCTCCGTCCTACCCTTGGACACATTACCCGGCAGATATTCCATTGCCGCGCTGTCAATTATTCCGGCGTTAGGAGCGGTGAAATATAAAACATCTTCCTCACTAAGCTGGAAGCTTGCATGCATCTCGCCATTTTCCATTTTGTCCTTGCCGCTTAAATACACAACTATATATGAATATGGCTCAATTGAAACCCCACTAGGGAAAATCCATTTTTTGGGTTCATTTATGTCGTCTGTCAGTGCGTATCCTTCCAGCGTAATTGTTTCATTTGTCGGATTATATATTTCCACCCAGTCGCTTGCGTCTCCGTCATTGTCGAGTATTCCAAATTCATTGTTTGACATCCACTCATTGATCAAAAGCGGCGAGTCCGACTCATACTCGGGCAGCAGCTCCAGCGAATATGATATTTCGGTGCTGTTTTCATACCCCGGCGTAGGTGTACTGAAAAAACCAACATTGCCCTCGGCGTCTATTCCGACTGACACATCAGGCGGCATGTCATACACATCAATTCCGTCAGCAGCCTGCCCGTTTTTATATGAAACTACAATCCGGCTGTCATCCAAAGAAATGGCAAAAGGCGCGTAAAGTTCACTGCTTATTGTGCCCTGTGTTCCTACTGCAAACACCAAAATATACTCATGTGCAGCAAGGTCAGTGTCTGGCAGTTTGTATTTATTGAAATTATACGGGTCATCCGAAAGGTAATAATCCCCCAGGAAAACCGATTCTTCATTAGGGTTGTATATTTCTATCCAATCTGAATGCTCACCTGAGGCGTCCGTTATTCCATAATCATTATTTGCAAGGTATTCACTTATTACTAATGTGCCGCTGTAACTGTTGACTTTTTCCACCTCAAGGCTGCTGCTTGGCTCAGTGTCATTGGCCCTTCCTGGGGTAGGCTCCGAAAAATATGCGAACCCTCCGTTTTCAGTGTATCCTGCCGAAATATCCTGAGGCAGGTTTTCAATATAAACCTGGCTGATTATCTGGTTATCGCAAAACAGCAGTATTATTTCATCGTCTTCACTCAGCTTAAAAGGCGCGTGAATATATTCGCCATCCGTTTTTTCTTTTCCTGATGCTAATACCAGCAGATATTCTCCTGGCTGGATGTCTATCTTCGGGAGTTCAAACTTTTCAGGGTTGCTTAAGCTGTCTGATATATACACATCCCCCAGCCATACAGGGTTTTTGCCGTAGTTGAATATTTCTATCCAGTCGGGGCTGTTCCAGTCTTCATCTGTCAGCGTCTCAGAATTGCTTATCATGTATTCATTAATTCTAATGGTTTTTGTCAAGCTAAAGGATTCCGACGCCTGCTCAGCAGTGGATGAAATACCGAATTTGTTTTTTAAAAAAACCGCGATGAAAACAGCACATGCCAAAATCAAAATTATAGCAATTACTATGAATACTTTTTCCAGTGTTCCTTTTTCTTTTGTTTGGTTTTCTGCCTGGAGTTCATCATCGAATAGAAATTTTTTTTCCTGTTCATCTGTATTTTCAATATTTTTTATTTTTTTTGCTTGTTTTTTTGGGCTCTCTTTTTTCGGCAATTTCCTTTACCCCCACATAAAAATAGAAGAAATCTAAATTTCTTTTAATAAGCTCGGTTAATTGTAGCATAATAAAATAAAATTGTACAGGTATGTAATTCATTACTTTTTATTTCATAGCTTCGCTTTTAAGACACAAGTTTTTGCATCTTTTATACTTGTACCAGCTGCAATTATTCCAATAAACAACTATACACAAAAAGGCAGGCTGTATCCTGCCTTTTTGACTTTGTTACACTATTTTACAACAACCAATTCATATTCCCTGCTGCCCACTCCTATTTTAGCAGCGTGCTCCAGGCATGTTTTGTATTCTGCTTCTGGTGTTGTGTTTTCAAAATGGTCATGCTGGTCTTCAAAATCATTTTTTGCCATATTGTCTGAAAGCTGGCTGTTGGGCAACGGCTCCTGCCTCAGGCACGCATCAACGCAGGCCTGGTCCAAAGCCAACGGGTCAAAGGAAGCGAACATGCCTATATCAGGCAGTATGGGTGCGTCGTTTTCGCTGTGGCAGTCGCAGTTGGGGCTTATGTCCATCACAAGTGATACATGGAAATTCTCCCTGCCTGTCAGCACTGCTTTTGTGTATTCTGCCATTCTGCGGTTAAGGTCTTTTGACGCTGCATAGTCTGAAAAGACTATAGCGTCAAAATTACAGGCCCCCATGCAGCGGCCGCATCCCACGCAGTTTTGCAGGTTAATCCTCATTTTTTTGGCCACCGGGTCAAATTCCAGCGCGTCATTAGCGCATTCTCTCAGGCACCTTTTGCAGCCTGTGCAAAGCTTCTCCCTTATTTTTGGTTTTCCGTTTATGTGCTGGTCCTTTTTCCCTGCTCTTGAGGCGCAGCCCATGCCGATGTTTTTAATGGCTCCTCCAAATCCTACCATTTCGTGGCCCTTGAAATGGGTCAGGCTTATGAATATGTCAGCGTCCATTACGGCGCGTCCTATTTTCGCTTTTTTGATGTACTCCCCGCCTTCAACTTCAACCTCAATGTCGTCTGTGCCCTTAAGCCCGTCCCCTATAATAACAGGACATCCCACAGTCATCGGTGTAAATCCGTTTTCCCAGGCGCATTGAAGGTGTTCCAGGGCATTCTTGCGGCTGCCGGGATAAAGCGTGTTGCTGTCTGTTAAGAAAGGCTTCCCGCCCAGCTCTTTCACAACGTCCGCCACCGCTTTGGCGTAATTAGGCCTTAAAAAGCTAAGGTTGCCCAGTTCACCAAAGTGCATCTTTATTGCAACAAATTTGTTGTTCATATCAATTTTGTCAATGCCCGCCTGCTTTATAAGATTTTTCAGCTTTGTAGGCAGCCCTTCATTAAGCTTTGTCCTGAAATCCGTAAAGTAAACCAATGATTTTTCCATACTGTCTCCTTTTTAATTGCTCTATATTT
>CAZDZB010000130.1:0-5512 GCA_964509795.1 uncultured Christensenellaceae bacterium
TTTTCAGCAATTACCTTAATGAAGTGTACGGCATAACCACAACCCAAAGAGGCCTCATCGAGGGCCCGCGTGAGCTCCCAGGCTTTTTGTGCCTTATAATCATCAGCGCTCTGGCATTTCTGGGCGACATACGCATCGCTTTTTTTGCCCAGATACTGGCAATAATCGGCACTGCTGTCCTGGGGTTTTTTACTCCGCCGTTTGCTGTTATGCTGGTGTTCCTTTTCATCATGTCATCAGGCCAGCATTTTTATATGCCATTAAGTGACAGCATCTTTATTTCACTAAACCCTGATGAAAGCAAAATAGGCAAAAGAATGGGCCAGTACAAAAGCATAGACACTGCCTTCCGCCTTGTAGCGGCAATAATCGCCTTTGTGGGTTTTCGGTACGGGCTGCTTTCATTTGATTCAAAAGTAAATTTAACGTTTATAATTTCTTCCGCATTTTTTGTCGTTGCTGCGCTGCTTTTATTTTTGCTTATGGTAAGAAGAAAAGAAAAGATAATAGAAAACAAAAAATTCAGGCTGAGACTTGACAAAGATTATAAATATTATTACATTTTAGCCTCTGTACACGGCGCACAAAAGCAGGTTATGCTGGTTTTCGGCCCCTGGGTTTTGATAAAAATATTAAATAAGCAAGCTGATACTATTGCAATGCTTACTATAATTGGCGCGTTTATAGGCATATTTTTCTTAAGAGCACTTGGCAAATGGATAGACCGTTTTGGAATTAAAAAGCTGCTTTATGCAGACGCCCTTTCATTTATAGCGGTTTATTTTTTATATGGGCTTATTGCCTGGGGCCTTAACAGCAGCGTTCTCCCTGCCATAGGCTGGCCGGTTGTTGTGGTCAGCGCAATGTTTGTTCTGGATAGGATAAGTATGAACATGGGAATGGTCAGAGTTCTTTACCTTAAATCCATCGCAAAAAAACCGGAAGACATTACAGCGTCTCTTTCCACAGGAATCAGCCTGGACCACTTCATAACTATAGGGTTTGCCGCAATAGCCGGCATCATATGGGACAAATTCGGCCCTCAGTATGTGTTCTTCTGCACGGCCGCCCTTTCCTTTATCAATGTATACATTGCTGGAAAGGTTAAAGTACCCGACTCAACAGTATAAATTTATGCTTTTTATCATCGTTTATTAAAATAAAATTTATAATTTGCATGGTTTCAAAAAGTTTATTTTATGCTCTCTTTATGTTATAATGTACTTTATGAAAAATTCTGAATCAGAAAAAAAACCTGATGCTGTTTTAAAAGGCATCACTTTGAAATATATCGGCATTTTACTTATGATAATTGCTGCATCCTTTATTTTCACTGGATGCCTTTCTTCTGCTTCTCTTGCTAATACGCCCACTCCGGCTCCGTCGGCAGTCCCTGCAGCGACGTATACCCCTGCTGCAGATTTAATTACCTCCGCTAATTCCTCTGCATCAGCAGCTGGCAATGCCACACCTTCCTATGATGAAACATATCCCGTCCCCGAAAATATAGGGAATTCAGGTGCTAACATAGAAAACGGAGGATTAAGCGCATCAGACAGCAGCAACATTTATTACATAGACAGCGGAATATGGAGCATTTCAAAAATAAGCGGTGAAAAAGAACAGATAACTGACATGCAAAATATTTCATGCCTTAATAAAACCCAAAACTACTTATACTTCCTTTCTTCCCATGACGGCTCAATTTACAGGGTGGAAAAGCAGCCGAATTCCATACCTGAATACCTCGGAATAACAGGCGCCGGAAATTTAATCATTGTCGGCGAGTATATGTACTATAGTCTAACTATTGGCGAAAACGCAACCCACTATGTTTACAAGTCTCCTTTGAAAGGCATAGTGCAGGAATGCCTCTTTATAAAAGCTTCATATATATCCCCCGATGGTGCGTATTTTTACTTTAATAACCTGGAAGATGAAGGAACCTTATGGAGATATGACACGATATCTTCACAAATTGTTAAGATCATAAACGACAGCGCTAGCCAGATAAACGTTATAGATGAGAAAATATATTATATTAGTCAGAATTCAGATTATAATGTAGTTTGTGTAGACAGAAGCGGCCTCAACCAAATCGTAGTAGTCACCCAGGGATGTACCGATTTAAATATTATACAAAACTATTTAATATACAGGACAATAGACACCGGCTATATTCAATCATATAATATTAAAACCGGGGAAAATGTCACACTTGTAAGCTATGGGGATTTATTCGCTCTGAGCGCAACTGAAACAAAGCTGTTTTTCCAAAGCTGCCCTGCTGACGGGTTTGAACCTGAAACATACATATATGATATATCTACATCTCAGTTAAATAAATCATTGCCTCGTGTAATTTATGCTTTTATACGGGACATAGATTTGGATAGTATGACTTTTGATTATGATTCAGTGAATTTTTATACGGACGAGGAAGCGTTGAATCAATACGCTGCCTATAATACAACAAGCGTCGAAACAGCAAGGGAAGCGTTGAAAACAGACGATGGTACTTTTTATATATATAACAAAAACGAAGCATGGGTAAAAGTAATTTATATGGACTGGTCAAACATTACTTTGATAAGGCGCCTTGATTCTTTGGAAAACGATACGCCCTATACAACCAGCTTAAGTTCGCTGCAATCATTATTTGATACTTATCCGTATCTTGAGGGTAAACTTCTTTTCGAAATCACTATTTTAGATAAAAAAGTCATTGAAATAAATGAAGTTTACTATACTATAAATACAAACAACTAAAGGGGCTAAAATGAATATTTTATCTTTAGACCAAATATTATATAATCTTCCGGCAATTATCTTTGCCTTTACTATTCACGAATATATGCATGCGTATGTATCAGATAGATTGGGAGACCCTACACCAAGGTCAAATGGACGGCTCACGCTAAATCCAATTGTCCATATAGATTGGATTGGTTTATTAATGGTTGTTCTCCTTGGCTTCGGCTGGGCAAAACCAGTGCAGACTAACCCTCGATACTATCAAAATCAAACTAAAGGCAGGGTACTTGTGTCTCTTGCAGGGCCTCTTTCTAATCTGGCAATTGCTTTTGTCGCCTTTGCGTTTGTATACTTTAGCGCAAGTTTTTTAAACAGTCATCCGATGCTCTCTAATTATTTATATCCATTCCTGTGGATTAATATTATGCTTTTCGCGTTCAACATACTCCCTGTTCCCCCTTTGGATGGATTCACCCTTCTTGAAGTCGGGGTACATCCTTCAAAATATAAGGTTCTGCACTCAATCCGGCAGTATGGATTCATGGTGCTTATCCTTTTGTCATTTGTAGGTGTTTTGGGAGCATATATTTCGCTGGCATATACATTGGTGATTAAATTATTTTCGTTTATTTTCAGCGGTGTAAGTTTGCTGATTGGGTTGTTTTAAGGCAATGAAAAGGTAGAGGCTTAAAATATGGCATATCATATATATTTAGATTTATTCGAGGGGCCTTTGGATTTGCTGCTTTTTCTGGTTTCCAAAGCCCAAATAGACATAAAAGACATTTTTGTATCAAAGGTAACCAGCCAGTACCTTGAATTTGTCAACTCCCTGCAGGATGAGGACATGGACAGAGCTAGCGACTTTATCCATATGGCAGCACGGCTTATCGAAATAAAATCCCGCAAGCTTCTTCCCAAGCCACGTATAGAAGATGAAGAGGACGAAGACCCGGAAAAAGCACTTATACGACAGCTTGAGGACTTCAAACTGATGAAAGAAGCAAGCGAAAAGCTTTCGCCCGGGCATGAAATTGCGCAAAACAGATTTTACAGGCAGGCAAGCGACCAGGAAGAAAAAATACAGCTTGACTTAAAGGATGTTTCAATTCGCACTTTGCAGGAAGCATTTCAAAATCTGCTGCTTTTATCCGACATTGAACCGGATGGCATCGAAATACGAGAAATCCAAAGAGAAGAAATAACCGTGGAAGACCGGATAGTATATATATCAAAAGCACTGCGTTCAAAATCAAAAGTCATCTTTAGGGATTTATTCACTGAAAATCCAACCAGATACGAAGTGATAACAACTTTTATAGCGTTGCTTGAAATGCTTAAACTAAATGAGATTATGGTCGATCAGGCAGGGCCAAATCAATTATTATATATTTCATTAAGGAAAAAGGGTGCATAGTGGAGATTAAAGAAAATTTAAAAAATATTTTGGAAGCCATTCTGTTTGCCAGCGGCGACCCAATAGCCATAAGCGTTTTAAGCGCTTCTTTGGAAACAAGCTCAAAGGAAATTACTTCCGCGTTAAACGAACTAAAAAGCGAATATTCCGAGAATAACCGGGGAATTTCCATCATAATTATGAATTCAACAGTTCAAATGGCAACAAACGAAAAATACTCTTCACTGGTTGAGGATGTTCTTTCCCCCATAAGAAGTGAAAAGCTCACAAAAGCGGCCATTGAAGTTCTGTCTATCGTCGCCTACCGCCAGCCTATAACCCGCGGTGAAATCGCAGAAATCAGGGGCGTCCGCAGCGATTATTTGATTAACACTCTTATGAGAAAAGATTTGA
This sequence comes from uncultured Christensenellaceae bacterium, assembly GCA_964509795.1. GTDB lineage: Bacteria > Bacillota > Clostridia > Christensenellales > UMGS416 > JAFGUF01. The sequence continues at coordinate 4,565 of CAZDZB010000130.1, forward strand.
TAAAAGAATGCGGCAAAAAAGACGCTTTAGGGCATCCGGCGCTTTTTTCTACCACTGAAATTTTTTTAAGGGATTTTAATCTGAAAGACATTTCTCAGCTTCCGCGGCTTGATGTGTTTGAAGAGCTCGACCCAATGGAATTATTGGAAGAAGAAATGTATCCTGAGGAACCCGAAGTTCCAATCGAATAAACTAAAAAAACTGTCTGCTCAATCCGTAGACAGTTTTTTATCTTTTAATCTTTTTCTTTTTGTTCTTCTTCTGTTTCGCCTTTTTTTGCTTCTTCAATTAATGGTGGCTCATAAAACTCAGCAGAAACCATTTCCTCTTCTTTGTTTTGTGTTCTCCCAACGTAGAGAACATACCCTAATCCTATTATTACAGCTGCAATCACACCCATTAGTATTAAAATTAAAATCTTTTTGATTGAATTGTCTTCAGCCTCTGCACTGGTAAACGTTATTTCCTTGCCCTCAGCAATTACAATGCCCCCGGAAACGCTGTTGACCTGGATTGGTATATTAATTGATAAAGTATTTTCATTATATATTATGTTTATAATTCTGCCATCTTCGTCTATGACTGCACCCTGCACCTCTCCCTGGGCCATTCCGATTATAAATCTGCCGACTTCTTCATTGTCCTCATTTTCCACTACAAGCACATGGTTAACATAAGGAATATATTCAAAGTCAAATTCTCCCAAGATGCTTGTTGTGGTTGTCACGGGACTTGAATATAAAGTAACATAATATCCTTTTAAAAGATTTCCCTCTTCATCAATAAGGCTTCCTGCAATCTCTGCCATAAAAGAATCTTGCTCTTCTTCGCCTGAGCTGTATACTTGTATTACACAAGTATCTGAAAGCTGTCCGTTTTTTGTGTCATCTGCCGTAATTGTTATTGTGGCTTTGCCCACATCCACTGCGGTAATTGTGCCTTCCTCTT
>CAZDZB010000131.1:0-5489 GCA_964509795.1 uncultured Christensenellaceae bacterium
AGCGTGCCTATCACAATTCTTACGAATTGCTTGCGGCCAACGGACGGAGAGGTTTTTTACTATCTCCTTCTTCCTTCTTCCCTATTCCTTCTTCCTTTTTCCTTATTCCTTGTTACTTAAAATCTTATCCGCCACATACAGCCCGTGCGCAGCAGCATGGGAAAGCGACCTGGTGAATCCCGCGCCGTCGCCCACTGCGTAAATATCCTTCATGCCCACCAGCTCAAAGTCGGCCGTTTCGGGGCGCGCGGAGTAATATTTGCACTCAACGCCATAGAGCAATGTGTCATGGTTGGCTGTGCCCGGCGCTATTTTATCCAGGGCGTGCAATGTTTCAATTATGTTGTCCAGCTGGCGCTTTGGCATGCAAAGGCTCAAATCCCCCGGTACTGCGTTTAATGTAGGCACGGTTGTGCTCTGGCGCAGCCTCTTGTCCTCTGTTCTGCGGCCTGCTTCCAAATCCCCCAGCCTTTGCACCAGCACTCCGCCGCCGCTTATTAGGTTAGCCAATGAAGCCACATAGCGGGCGTACTCAATGGGGTTTTTAAATGGCTTGGTGAAGCGTATGGTGCTAAGCAGCGCGAAGTTTGAGTTTTCGGTTTTTTTGTCCGCGCCTTTGTATGCGTGGCCGTTAACCGTCATCACGCCATCGGTGTTTTCCACCACCACGTTGCCCCGCTCGTTGAAGCAGAACATCCTTGTGGTGTCGCCGTATTGCTGTGAGCGGTACCATATTTTCGGCTCATATATTTTCTTGGAAAAGTGGTCCCATATGATAGCGGGCAGCTCCACGCGCACGCCCACGTCAACCTGGGTGTTTGTCATAACAACGCCGCTTTTTTTGCACCATGCGGCAAAGTCCCTGCTGCCTGCCCTTCCCACTGCGAATATTATTTTATCTGCCTCAATTTGGGAGCCGTCATCCAGGGTTAATATATGCTTGTCTTTGTCCACGTCCATAACTTCGGTTTTCACCGCAATCTCAATTCTTTGGTCAATTTCATCAATTAATTTCAGCATGGTGTCGTAATTGCTGTCTGTGCCCAGGTGCTTTAATTCCGCCTGCTGCATGTGCAGATCGTGCATAAGACACTGGCGCTTAAGCTCGTTGTTCGGCTCAAACCTTTCCTCTGTCGCGCCGTGGCTCACCATTATGGCATCAGCCTGCTCAATATAATTTATTACAACATCATGTGGCAGAAAGTCCGTCAGCCATCCGCCGTACTCTGTGGATATCACGTATTTGCCGTCGCTGAAGGCCCCGGCTCCTGCCATGCCCTCCATTATCGAGCAGCTTTCGCAGCCTATGCAGGCGTCAAGCCCTTTGGTTATCATCGGGCAGGAACGTTTTTTTAGGTCTGCCCCCTTTTCCAGCATAACAATCTTCAGAGCGCTGTTTTTTTCGCTCAGCCTGTGGGCCGCCATAATCCCGCTTATGCCCCCGCCGATTATCGCCACGTCGTATTTTTTCTGCTTAGTCTTCATGTTTTGTTCTCCTTTGATATGCCGTATGCGGCGCATTTTTTATGTCTGCGTCACCAGATAATTATACCACAAAATCACCACTATTAAAAAACAATAGATGTTTAAAAAAGTGAATGGAAGTTGAGCTCGCCTTGTAGACACTAGGCGCAAGCAATTCGTAAGAATTGTGATATCTTCCTACATTGAGAGCTTTAAGTTAGTGTAAAACCTCTCAGTCAGGCTGCGCCTGCCAGCTCTCCTAAGAGGAGAGCTCAACTAAAAATTAATTATCCTACAAATCCTGACCTCGCCTGTAGGAGAGGTGGCTGCCGCAGCAGCCGGAGAGGTTCTTAATTATTTTAAAATTCCTTTCGCCCAATTGACTTAAGAGGTTTTATATTAAATTCCCTCTTCCTAAAACTTTTCACTTTTCGTTTTCCACTTACCTATTACCTATTACTTTTCTTTCCCGGTAAAATATATTTTTACATATAAATACAGCTGTGCTATACTATACTAATCATATAAATATTTAAACGCGAGGGGAAACTATGAGTAAAAATAAAATGACTGCCCTTTTTTTATGCCTCGTTATATGCGCGTCAGTTCTTTTTTCAGGCTGCAGCGGCGCACCCACCCAGGATGAAGAAGAATATGAGAGCATCGAAAATATAACAATTGTTCCGACTTTCACTCCTGAAATGAATCGGACTCCCACCTTGGCTCCCACTGCGACTTCCTCTGCGCCTTATATAAAAATGAGCGAAGTATCCGTAAAAGACGGGCTTTTAAGCATGTCAATACCCCAAAGTTTTGAAATTAATAAGGTGGCAGGCCCCGGATATATTTTCTACGCGGAGGATTCAACAAACAGCATCGACAATTATAATGAATACACCTTGTATATTGTCAGCTTCTATCAAAAAGAAGATGTATCTTTTTATCCTGAATACCTGGATATTTATGAATACACTGCAGAGGCTTTATCAGAAGGCCCGGATTGCAGCATTGAACGCATAAAAGAAAACGTGAATTTCGGCGACGGCACAGGCTTCATTTCCAAAATCAGCCTGGATTACTCCGATAAATACACCGCAAACATTGCGGGTAATGACGTCTATTATAAGGTGATTATCTACTCTGACGGCATATCAGACGACGATGAAGAGATAATGATTAATATCCTTGAAAGCATTAATCTGCACGGCGAAAAGGAAAAAGAGCTGGCGGATAATTTTGAGCTTAACGTGACAGGCGGCAGGTACTACAGCGCAGATAAGCAGGGCGCCAGCGTGCTGTGCCCTGACGGCTGGTCACCTTCGGAATCCAATGTATTATCAAATACTGAAAGCATACTCTCTTTAGTCTCTGATGATAATATGGGCACCATTTCGGTCAATTGCTATCCTAAATCCGTTTATGATTTTGAAGATATAGATGATTTTATTGTCACAAATGTATTCAATACATACCAAAGAGGCATACTGGAAGAACTTGACCTGGACCTTGTGACCCGTACTTTTTCCGACAACACAGGCAGAATACTTTATATTTATGACACCGGGCTTATCTTCCTTCACTTTTTTATGGAGTTTGAGGACGCGTACTATTGCATCGAGTGCATGTACGCCGGTGATGAGGAAAACTTTTATACCATGTTTAGAATTGCCGAAAGCTTCACCGCGCACGAGAAGGAGTATTTTTTCCAAATTGAGGATTGATTACGCTGTGTTCAGTCCGTCTAATTATGTTTACAGCCGTGAAACCCCGTTTATAGCTCCGCATATGTGGTATAATGTATATACTAAAAGCAAAAGAGGCGCCTTATGAATACACTGGGAGTTTCCGGCAGCACAATAATGTCTGACCCTGATAAATTCGGTGAACTGTTTAAATATAACCTCTCCCACATCGAAATCGGAGAGTTTAAAACAAAGCATGATTACAGAATGTTTTTTGCCCTGCTTGAGGATTCCCTCAAATCCTTCGGCATACACGCGCCGCTTTTTCACGGCAACAGCAAATATGACATCATAGAGCATGTGCATTTTTCCCCGGAAACGGCCATAAAGCACCTTGAAAAGGACGCAAAGGCGGCAAAGTACCTGGGCGCAAAATACCTGCTGGTGCACTTCCCTTTTTTCCTATCACAAAATGAAGGCGACACCCAAAAAATGATTGAAACAGGCCTTGTTTCCCTTAAACGCATTCAGGAAGATTACGGCATAGAAATAGTGTGCGAGCCCAAGCTCGGGGACATGCGCTCGCCTTTTGGCATTGAGTATATGCACAGCTTTCCAATTGAAATATGGCAAAAATATTCCCTCAAAGTCTGCATCGACCTGGGTGATTACGTAATGGCGGCAGGCGACGATCAAAGAGCCTTTGAATACATAAAAAAATGGACGGATTACATAAGAGTGGTGCACCTGCACAATGTGGACTATGTCAGCGGCAAATACCACTGGAAGCCCATGCACCAGAATGACGAAAGCGACGGTCACCACGATCTGGTTCCCATCGTCAAATACTTAGCCGGGTTGGATAACATTTATTTCGTGCTGGAGCACACGCCCCACATGGGCTACAGCCCCGATTATGTGGCCCAAAGCACTGATTACATCCAAAGCCTGATTTTCGACTGACATTTTCCAGTAAAACAATTGATTTTAATTTACTCCCTTGGTATAATTAACAAATATTAGTATTTTAGGGGAGATTAGATTATGAAACTTAATACCACTCGTTTATACAGCCCTTCTTTCGCTGTATTTTTATTTGTTATCTCGTTTTTTTACTCCATTGGCTACATGACCGAGTCTGCATACACATCCTATGATGATGGTTTAATTTACGCTGAGCAGGACAACATCCAGTTTATTTACGACCTTGACGGCGGCGTGCTTTGGGACGATGAAAACATCAAAATCACATCCTGGGGAATCGAAGAGGAACCCTACAACATAGGCTTAAGCATCGATTTGCAGAACAAAACCGACAAGGAAATTGCGGTGCAAATCAGAGGGCTTTCGGTCAACGGATGGTCTATAGGAACATATTTTTCCTGCGACGTGCCGGCAGGAAGAACCACAACTGACCTTATAGTCTTTGAAGAAAATGACATGGCCATGGCAGGAATTGAAGAAATCAGCCATATTATGCTGCAGTTTTATTTTTTCAACTGGGATAACTACAGCCAAAATTACACATCGGATATATTGACCATCGGAAACTATTACGACTATTCCGGGAAGTATGAAGCCTTTGACGGCATCACTTTGTATGACGGCAGCGGCGTAAAAATCGTTTTGCCGGAAATTGACTACAGCCCCTCCGACGGCCCGATGATTCCCTTATACATCGAAAACAACACAGATGAAACCCTTATAATAAACCTGAGGGCTTTTGAAATCAACGGAATTGAGGTGGAAAGCTACTACAGCTGCGACATGCTGCCCCACACTGTGTATATCGGCTATATAAACTATTTTGAAAATTACACCGAGCTTTACGGCATCGAAGAATGCAAGGAGCTCACCTTCGATTTTGAAATCATGTCCCTTGATTTTTCAATGCATATAAATCCTCCTGCAGTTACCGTAACGGTGGACTAAAGTTCAAGGAAGAAGGAAAAAGGAACATGTAACAAGGTAAAACCTCTCAGCCCACTGGCCGCAAGCAATTCGCAAGAATTGTGATAGTCTCCGAAAAGGGGAGTTTTAAGTTAGTATAAAACCTCTCAGTCAGGCTTACGCCTGCCAGCTCGACTATCACAATTCTTGCGAATTGCTTGCGTCCAGCGCCTATTAGGAGAGCTTTTCTATGGATTATTTAATGCAGGAAATCCAGACCTCCCTGTAGGCGCTGGCGATAATAATTTTGAAAAAATTGTGATAGCCGAGGTGTCTGCCGCAGGTGCCGGAGAGGTTTTATACTAACTTTCCCTATTCCTTTTTCCTTCTCCCTTCCCTCAATACCCCTGCCCGTATATCAGCCACGGCGAGCCTGCGCCATCCCGCACCAAA
>CAZDZB010000132.1:0-5488 GCA_964509795.1 uncultured Christensenellaceae bacterium
CCACAGTCATTCCGAAAATGCAGATGTTTTCATCCCCCACCAAATCCTTTATTTCCACATTCGCGCCGTCAAGGGTGCCTAATGTTATGGCTCCGTTCATCATAAATTTCATATTTCCTGTTCCTGATGCTTCCATTCCAGCCGTTGATATCTGCTGGGAAATGTCCGCCGCGGGATAGATTTTCTGGGCTATTGATACGTTGAAGTTTGGTACAAATATAACCTTTATTTTCTTTGACAAAACGCTGTCATTGTTTATTCTTTGTGCCAGCCTGTTTGAAAGCCTTATTATCGACTTGGCGTATGCGTATGAAGGCGCAGCCTTGCCTGCGAAAATAAAAGTATGCGGTTCCATGTTTTTTATGTAATTAGGGTCCTGGTTGCACCTATACATTATCCCCAGAATATTAAGAAGCTGCCTTTTGTAGGCATGTATTCTTTTTACCTGGATATCAAATATTGAATCAGGCTCAACCTTATATGATGTCAAATCATATATCAGATTTGAAAGCTCAATTTTATTTTGATGCTTTATTTTTGTAAATTCTTCCCTGAATGCCGCGTCCTCTTTATACTTAAGCAGTTTTTTAAGCTCTTCAGGTTCTTTTATCCACTTGTTTCCTATTGATTCTGTTATAAGGCCGGAAAGCTTGGGGTTAGCGTTAAGCAAAAATGTCCTGTGGGATACGCCGTTTGTTTTATTGTTGAATTTTTCAGGGAGAATATCGTAATAAGGCTTCATTATGCAGTCTTTGAGTATTTCCGTGTGAAGCGCCGCCACTCCGTTGACAGAGTGTGAGCCGACTATTGCCAATGACGCCATATGAACATAATTGTCTTTTATAACTGATACTTCATGGATTTTATTATGGTCAAATTCGGGTTTGTCAACCAATGAATCAACGAACCTTCTGTTTATCTCATCAATAATCATATAAATCCTGGGCTGCACTTCCCTTATCAATTCGCTCGGCCATGTCTCCAAAGCTTCGGGCAAAATGGTGTGGTTGGTGTAGGAAATTATCTTTGTGGTCATTGCCCAGGCCTTTTTCCACAAAATATCGTATTCATCCAAAAATACACGCATCAGTTCAGGGATGCACAACGCAGGGTGTGTGTCATTTATATGCACAGCCACAGCCTCTTCAATGCCCTCTATGCTACCGTGGAAAGTTACATAGTCATCAACTATTGAGTTAATGCCAGCGCTTACGAAGAAATACTCCTGCATCAGACGTAATTTCCTGCCCTGAGGGTGGTTGTCAGCGGGATACAAAAGCTGGGTCAGTTTCTGTGCTTCTATTTCGCTGTTAAACGCCTTAAAATAATCTCCGTTGTTAAAGGCCTTGAAGTCGAAGCCGTCCAGCGGCTCAGCGTCCCACAGCCTTAGTGAATTGACATGCTCTTTGTTGTCGTATGACATTATGGAAACATCATAAGGAACAGCCTTCACTGCTGTGAAATCCTCATGGTTGAAATAAAGCCTTTCATTGATGTATTCAATGTCCACATGCCCGCCGAATCGGACAATGACCTCAGCTCCTGAGCGCCTGGTCTCCCAGGGGTATCCGTTTTCCAGCCAGTCGTCGGCCACTTCCACCTGCTCAAAGTTTTTTATCTCCTGCTTAAAAAATCCATGATTATACCTTATGCTCTGGCCTTTAGCGGAAATGCCAAGGGCTGTCATGGAGTCCATAAAACACGCCGCAAGCCTTCCCAGGCCGCCGTTGCCTAATCCTGCGTCCTTTTCCTGCTTCAAAAGGCTGTCGAGCTCAATGCCCATGTCCTTAAGCCCTTCTCTTACAATCTCTTCTGACTTAAATGACTTTATGTTCTGAGTTAATATATGCCCCACTAAAAATTCGCTTGAAAAGTAATATACTTTTTTGTCCATCCGCCTTTTGTTCCGTGATACAGTCCATATTTTCCTTATTTCCTCTGAAAAAAGCGAGGCAAGTGAAAGGTACTGCTCGGAAAGCTTAAGCATATTGGGCTCGTCTGCAAACTCTGTCATGCATTGTTCTCTGTATCTTCTTTTGAAATCGTCTTTGTTCTTAAACATTTATTTATAAATCTCCTAATTAATCTTTTTTAATACTGATGCGGCGAATGGCCCAAGGGCTATCTCAACGGAATAATCCCTCCTTTGCCAGGGCCTTTTTAGCGCCGTGATATCTTCCGGGTTTATGTGCCCGTTTCCGCCATTGTCTTCCTTGTTTGATGTGAATATCTCTCTGTAAACCCCTTCTGATGGTACACCCTGCAAAAACGAGTCAAACTGGTCATAGGAAAGATTAAGGACTACTATAAGCTCTTCGCCGCTTTTATTTCGTCTTATAAAGGAAAAAACGCTTTGTTTGCTGTTGTCGGCGTCTATCCACTCAAACCCCATATGGTCAAAGTCCAGTTCATAAAGCTCGCTGTGGTTTAAGTAAAATTCGTTTAATTCCATTACATATTTATTGAATCCGCTGTGCATTGGGTATTGCAGCATAAAAAACTCAATGGGTTCATAATAGCGCCACTCCATCATCTGGGCAATTTCCGTGCCCATGAAGTTGAGTTTTTTGCCCTGAGTAAACATTTGATACGCAAGCAGCCCTCTCAACCCGGCGAACTTCTGCCAGTAATCTCCCGGCAGCTTGTCAATCAGCTGCTTTTTCCCATGAACCACTTCATCATGGGAAAACGGCAGAATGTATTTTTCCCTCTGCCTGTATGTCGATGAAAAAGTGAGTATATGGTGGTTTTTATCTCTTTTTCTTGACTCAAAGTCAAATTCAAAGTATTTTAATGTGTCGTTCATCCAGCCCATATCCCATTTCATATCGAAGCCTATGCCGCCCTCTTTAACAGGCTTTGTAATGCCAAGATAGTCGCTGGAATCTTCCGCAATTGTCAAAAATCCTTCAAAATATTTGTGCATTGTATTGTTGAATTCTTTTAAGAACTCTATGGCGTAGCTGTCATATTCCACAGGGCTTTCATAATCTCCAAAATTATACTGCATCATGCTGGTTACGCCATCCACCCTAATGCCGTCAATGTGGAAATATTTTGCGAAATAAACTGCGCTGGATAGCAAAAATGACCAAACATGGTGGTTGCCGAAATCGAATTTATAAGTGCCCCATTGCGGGTGCTTTTTAAAACCGTAAAGCGGCGTTGAGTCGAAATTAAAAAGACCGTGCTCATCAGGGCAGAAATGCCCGGGAACCCAGTCCATAATCACGCCTATATCATTTTCATGGCACAGGTTGACAAACTCCTGCAGCGCAAATACCTCACCCAGCCTTCTCGTCGGTGAAAAATATCCCGTAACCTGATACCCCCACGACATATCAAGCGGATATTCTGTAATTGGCATTATTTCGACATGGGTATATTTCATCTTCTTTACATGCCGTACAATATCCATGCCGACAAAGTGAAGGTCTATTGCCGAATAATCCGCGCATGACTGGGTAAAAGACGTCAGGCTGACTTCATAAATATTCATAGGAGATTTTTTGAAGTCTGACTTCTTTCTTTTTTTTATCCATTCATCGTCGGTGAAATAATACTGAAAAGGGTCCGCTGCCACGCTTGCATTGTCGGGGCGCAGCTGGGACAAAAAAGCGTAAGGGTCGCATTTTAATGTTATATTATGATTATTGTCTCTTATTGCGTATTTATACAAAGCACCGTCTTTAAGCCCGCTTACGAACAGCTCAAATATATCTCCGTTTCTGTTCATTATGTGGCTTTCCGTGTTCCAGCCGTTGAAGTCGCCGACCACCGATACTCTTTGTGCATTCGGGGCAAACACCCTGAACATTACTCCTTTTTCCTCAATGTGCGCTCCGAGCACATTGAACGCATTCACTTCCGCGCCTTTTTTATAAAGGTATATGAACTTATCATAATTCATTAAAAAAGTTCTCCTTTAATAAATTATACTTTAAATAGCTAAACATAACAATAGCGCAGATTCAATTTTGTGTTAAATATTAATAGCTTTTTACACTTTTTATAAATAATATACTACTGGCTAATGCAAAATTCACCTTAAATGTATTCTTGATTGATTATATTTTTGCGCAACAAAAAAATAAGCAGGTTTATCACTGCTTATCTTTTCTCTTTTAATAGTTTTATATTGCCTAGTTTATTCCCAGGCTTTTTTTAAGCAATATTATGCTTTCTTCCCTGTGTTTTTTGCTCAGCACCCCCAAGGACGCCATAATATAATCTGTATCCAGCAGAATTTTGGCCGTTTCTTTGGGCATCAGCTTCAATCCGCTGTTCATACGCAGCATATCCTGTATTATCTCATAGCCTTTGGGAAGCCTGGTCAATGCCCCGCCGGTCCCGATTATGTATTTTATGGCTGTCAAATCCTTGCCCTGGGCTATTGTCCTTTTGCCTGCCGTTGAGAAAAGCTCAATAAATTCGCCTGCGTGCCGCTGCATCGCCGTTTTGCAGGCAACTGCTGTTAAGCTCTCAGTAAATTTCTTATCCATTTCTGTTTTTGGAATAGGCTGATGCGAGGATATTATCTCATCCAGCTTTTCATCGTCTACGCCAAGCTCTTTTTTCAGGTTATCCCTGCCTGCCATTTCAATGACATTAGCGGCGTTCACATACACGCCCAGGTCGCCCTCCACTGTCCTTTTTGCATGGGGTTCAGGCGAAATAAGCTGCCTTGATATTTCCTCGCTGCCTTCTGTAACTGAGTGGATATCGGTCGTAGCGCCCCCTACATCTATAGTTACTACATCGCCTAAAACTTCTGCTAATACTTTGGTGGCCTCCATCACTCCTGCAGGTGTGGGTATTATGTTTCCGCTCACCATGTCCCGCACTTTGCTCATTCCCGGAGCGTGGGTTATGTGCTCTTCAAAAACGTCCTGAATTACTTTCCTGGTGGGTTCCACATTGAGCTGGTCAATTTTCGGGTATACATTTTCAACAATGTAAAGCTTTGCTTTGCTGTCTTTAAAAATCAACCTGATTTCATCCTGGTTTTGCACATTGCCTGCATAGATAACCGGCACATTTAAGTCAAGTTTAGCGATTAATTCAGCATTATACACTGCGGTTTCTCTTTCGCCGTAGTCCACTCCGCCTGCAAGCAGCATGATGTTTGGGTTAATTTTCTTTATCTTTTCCAGGTCAGTGCGCATCAGCTTTCCCGCGGTTATCATATGGATATTTGCGCCAGCCCCTAAAGCTGCCTCCTTGGCTGCACGCACAGTCATGTCGTAAACCAGCCCGTGCACCGTCATTTTGAGCCCGCCGGCTGCGCTGCTTGTTGCAAGCAGCTCATCATATTCTATTTTATCCGCGCCCAGCTTTTTGCAAAGGTCATCAACAGCGTTTTTAAGCCCGATGTTTACATCGCCGTCATATACAGTTGTCGGCGACTGCCCTGAGCCCAAAAACGATATTTCATCTTTAATATTAAATGCGTTGACAACAGTTGTGGTGCTGCCTATTTCCGCCACCA
>CAZDZB010000133.1:0-5398 GCA_964509795.1 uncultured Christensenellaceae bacterium
CTTTCAACCTCCTGCATCGAAAAACCTATGCCTATTTTTTTTGCTTTTGGCATTTCCTTTAATAGCCTGTCATAGTATCCGCCGCCATATCCTAACCTGTTTCCTTTTTTATCAAAAGCTACTAACGGTATAATTATAAGGTTTATTTCTTCCTTTGCAATTTCCTTGCACCCTTCATTCGGTTCCATTATCATGTATGAGCCTTCAGTAAGGTCTGAAAGGCTGCTTACTAGGCACGGAGTAATGCTTTTGCTTTTAACATCAGTTTTGGGAAGTGCAAGCTGCTTTGAATCAATGCAGTCCTCCAGTAAAAGAGAAGTGTCCACCTCTTTGTTTACCGGGCAATATGCCATCACTGTGACAGCCTTTGTATATTCATCCATATTCATTATTTTAAGGCAGATTGTATCTGAATATGCCTGGTATAAATCCTTTTTCATATCAAGCCTCATCTGTTTTACCGCATTCCTTTGTTCCTGCCTGCTATCCAATATACTCTCTTTTCACACGTTTTTGTATTCCGGTCGCTATTTCATAATGAATAGTGCCCGCAAGGTCAGCGACTTCCTTAGCCGTTATCTCGACTTTTTCCTGTCTGCCGATAAGCACAGCTTCATCTCCGCACGTGACGCCTTCAACGTCCGTCACGTCAATCATTGTATGGTCCATGCATATGGTTCCCACTACATTGCACCTTTGCCCTCGCACAAGCACCTGGGCTTTGTTGCTGAGTATTCTGGGGTAGCCGTCAGCATAACCGATGGGAAGCACGGCTATCTTAGTGTCTCTTTTTGCAGTAAAAGTTCTGCCGTAACTTACGGTATCACCAGGTTTAATGTTGTTTATATGCACAATATTCGCACATAAGCTCATTACAGGTTTTAGGTTAAGCATTGATTTTTCCTGCGGGTTAAGCCCGTACATTCCTATTCCCAGACGGGCAAAATCCATGCTGAAATTTTCATTTGAAGCAATCGCGGCAGAGTTTGCGATATGAGTTTTGGGCGAATAATCCCTTTCTCTTATCTGTCTCATGGCCTGCGTAAAATTCTTGTATTGCTCCATAGTGAATTCAGGGTCAACGTCGCTCACTGCAAAATGCGAATAAACTCCCGAGAAATAAACATTCTTTGTTTTGTCAAGCGCATCAAGGAAATCACCCAATTGTTCTCCATATGTTATACCCAGCCTGTTCATTCCGGTATTTATTTTCAAATGAAATCTTGCCTTTGCGTCATTTTCTGAATTTGCTTTTTCCAATGCTTCAAGCTGCTCTTTGTTATATATTGTCGGAACCAGAGAATACTTAACTGCATCATTCATTTCCTCCGGCAATGTTCCTCCAAGAATAATAACGCTCGTTTTAATCCCTGCTTCTCTAAGCTCAATGCCTTCCTGCAGCCTGGATATTGCAAAAAAATCGATTCCCTCTTCCTGTGCCGCTTTGCACACGCGCAAAACTCCGTGCCCGTATCCGTCAGCTTTAACAACTGCTATTAATTTTGTTGTTGCTCCCAGCAAGTTCTGATATTCTTTAATATTATGCTTTAGATTGCTTAAATTTATTTTCGCTACTGATGTATTCATTGTTTTTCCACTAGTCCCACTTTTATATATTTCAATTAAATATTATAACACATATTTGCTGAAAAGTTATTATAAAATGCATTTTTAACGGCATGGTTTGAATATTTTTAATACAAATATAGGGCAGCCCGAATTGTAATAAAACATGCAAAGCTGCCCTTTTAATATTAATTTTCTAGCGAGTTTTCAAGTCTTACAGGCTATATCCTCTTTCAAAAGCCTGAATGTTCATTTCAATTGTGCTTTCCGGCACACATTTTTGTATTGCGTTTATCCACTTTTGCTTTTCAATCCCCATAATTTTTGCAAGCCTGCCAATCATTATTGTGTTTACAGACCTTACATCACCCAGCTCGGCTGCAATTGGAACAGCATCAACAAAATGAGTGCTTATTCTGTCCTTTAGTTCTTCTTTTAAATTATCGGGATACTTCTGCAGGCCAATAATAACAGGCATTGGGTCAATTTCCTGCGAGTTTACAACAACACTGCCGTCTTTTTTCATCAGATGTATACTTCTTAAAGCTTCAAGCATTTCAAAAGAAAGCATATAATCAGCTCCGCCTTCTTCAATTATCGGTGAATCCACCGTATCCCCCATTCTTACGTAGGTCACCACGCTGCCTCCGCGCTGAGCCATTCCATGCACTTCGGATACCTTTACGTCTTTATCCATCTCCAGTGCCAGCATTCCTAATATCCTGCTTGTTAAAAGTGAACCTTGTCCGCCTACTCCAACTATTAATATTGAAACAATGCTCATATTATTCACCCCTTCCAATGGCTTTTGTCGGGCAAAGCCCTGCGCATAATCCGCATCCTACGCACAGCGTCGGGTCAATTTCCACTATGTTATCATGGCTGACTATTGCGGGGCATCCGATATTCATGCAATCTTTGTGCTGCACACATTTGGTTTGATCTATTTTAAGAGGCGGCCTTCTGAACTTCTTATCCAAAAGTACACATGGCCTTTTGACTATAATTACAGCCGGGCCATCAAAATCCAGGCCTCCCTGAATGGCTTCTTCTAGCTTTTTGCGCAGGAATGGGTCAACAGTCTTTACATACTCAACTCCCAGCGCTTTTACCAGATTTTCAAAATCCACCATAGGTGATTCATCGTTTCTTATGTCTTTTCCGTTTGCTGGATTATTCTGGTGCCCTGTCATTGCTGTAGTCCTGTTATCCAGGATTAGCAATGTTGTTTTACCCTTGTTATAAACCACATCAACCAGTCCGTTTATACCGGTATGCATAAATGTTGAATCCCCTATGACTGCAACCGTTTTTTTTGCAAATTCTCTTCCTCTTGCTTTCTCCATGCCTAAAGCAACGCCCACGGACGCACCCATGCACACGCATGTATCCATTGAAGACAGCGGCGGAAGAGCAGCCAGCGTATAGCAGCCTATGTCCCCAGTAACTGTAAGGTTCATCTTGTTAATTACGCTGAATGTACCTCTGTGCGGACAGCCCGGGCAAAGAGCCGGTGGACGCACAGGCAGTCCCTGTGCTTTGTCAATTTGTCTGCTGTCAATTCCCAAAAGGCTGTTTTTAATCATATTTGCTGAATATTCGCCTTGAACTGTAAATAATTCTTTGCCTTCGCATTTTATTCCTTTGGCTTTTAAAGCATCCTCAATAAAAGGCTCAAGCTCTTCAACAATTATCAGCCTATCCACATTCTCGGAAAATTCCTTTATCAAATCATAGCAAAGCGGATAAACCATTCCGAGTTTTAATACGCTCGCCTCAGGCATTGCTTCCTTAACATACTGATAGCTTAAACCTGATGTTATTATTCCAATCTTTTTATCTTTATATTCTATTTTATTAATGGAAAGTTTATTAGCGTCTTTCTCTAAAAGATTTTCTCTTTCTTCCACTATAACGTGCCTTTTCCTTGCATTCATAGGCATCATTACAAACTTACCCATGTCTTTATTATAATCTTTTAAAGGCACTTCTTTTCTGTCTTCAATTTCAACCATACCGCGGGAGTGGCACACTCTGGTCGTCAGCCTGAGTATTACGGGAGTGTCGTATTTTTCTGAAAGCTCAAAGCACATTTTAGTGAATTCCTTGGCTTCCATGCTGTCTGAAGGCTCCAAAACAGGAACATGCGCGCTTCTGCCGTAAAATCTTGTATCCTGCTCATTCTGGGATGAATGCATTCCCGGATCATCGCCGACTGCGATAACAATTCCGCCGTTAACGCCTGTGTAACTCAATGTGAAAAAAGGATCCGCAGCCACATTTAAACCCACATGTTTCATGGATACTAATGCCCTGGCACCGCCATACGAAGCACCAATTCCTACTTCCATGGCAACTTTTTCATTTGGTGACCATTCTGAATAAATCTCGTGATATTTTGATATTGTTTCTGTTATTTCAGTACTCGGAGTTCCCGGATAAGCAGCAGCAACAGTACATCCAGCTTCCCATGCGCCTCTTGCTACCGCCTGGTTACCCAATAATAATTTCTTCATTTATCTCTCCTTCTTTTATGGGCAGATCTAATTTAAAATAAGTATTATCTGAATAAGTTTAAAAATTAAGAAAACAAAGGCTGCTTATTAAGGCAGCCTTTGTGACAGTATTAAAGTTGATTAAATTGAAAATGTTTGTATCCTAAATCATCTGCTACGGGCTTGCATGTAACTTTTCCTTTGTAAGTATTAAGCGCACTTTGCAATGGAAGGCTATGCCTGATAGCTTCTTCAGGGCCCTCATTTGCCAGCTTTTCAAGCCAGGGTAATGTTACTCCTGTTAAAGCCTGTGTTGATGTATAGGCTACTGCTCCCGGCATATTGGCAACTGAATAGTGAATAACGCCAAACTTTTCATAAGCAGGATTATCGTGTGTAGACACCCTGTCTATTGTCTCTACTGTACCACCCTGGTCAATAGCCACGTCTACAATAACAGAGCCTTTTTTCATTGACTTAACCATTTCTTTTGTTACAGTTTTTGGTGCTTTTGCTCCGGGTAATAAAACAGCTCCTATAAGAACATCTGCTTTTTTAACAGCTTCTGCCACATGCAGAGGAGTTGACATCAGTGTGCTGATTCTTCCTCTGTATAATGCATCAAGTTCTGCGAGACGGCGTTGATTTTTATCAATAACTGTTACATGTGCTCCAAGGCCGACAGCCATCTGAGCTGCGTTGCTTCCTACAACGCCTCCTCCTATTATTACAACCTCCGCAGGCAGCACTCCGGGCACTCCCCCCAAAAGCATTCCCCTGCCGCCGTAATATTTCTGCTGCAGCATTGCGGCAACCTGGATTGACATTCTGCCCGCAACTTCACTCATAGGTATCAAAAGCGGCAAAGCGCCGTCTGCGAGCTGCAAAGTTTCGTATGCAATACCAGTAATTTTCTTGTCAACCAAAGCTTTTGTGAGCTCAGCGTTAGGTGCAAGATGTAGATATGTGAATAAAGTCTGGCCTTCTTTCATAAGATCATATTCTTCTTTTAAAGGTTCTTTAACCTTTACAACAATATCTCCTGCTTCATACACTTCTTTTGCGGTTTTTAAAATCTCCGCACCTTCTTTTACATAGTCTTCATCGGCAAATCCACTGCCAATTCCAGCACCTTTTTCCACAACCACTTTGTGTCCGTCAAGTTTCAGCTTATATACACCGGCAGGTGTAAGCGAAACTCTGTTTTCATTATTTTTTATTTCTTTTGGAACCGCAATAATCATGATTATTCCTCCTAAAAATTTTGGCATAACTGAATGATGAATTTCTGGACACCACCTCCCTCGTTGATCCTATTAGACTGGCCAGAGTCTTCT
>CAZDZB010000134.1:0-2631 GCA_964509795.1 uncultured Christensenellaceae bacterium
TCCCCATGGCCTACAACATGTTCATAAGCTACATTGAGGATAACTGGAACATGTCAAAAATGCTATATAAGCAGTGCGTTGAGGAAGGTTACCTTAAGCCTGTGGAGCATGAAATTTACAGGATAATTGTCCTGGGGGTCACCAAGCAGGTATTGGGCATGGACACAGACAGCAAAGAGCAGCTGCTGGACACATGCGTGCGGCAGATAATCCAGGGCTTTGCCGCAGAAAAATGACATTGACGGAGAATAAATTTTTATGATAAACAAAGTAGGACTGCAGACATTCACCATAAGGAAAAGCATAAAAACGCCCCAGTCAATTGTGAGCACGCTTGAATTTTACGCCGGTAAGGGCATAAAATGCTTTGAGCTTGCCAGGATAAATTTTGACAGCGCTGAGCTTGAGGCTCTGCAAAACCTGAAAAACAGCAATGGAGTAACATACAGCGCCTGCCAGATAACATTAAAGAAAATAAAATCCCAGCTTGACTTTCTGGTGGAGTTTGCAAAAAAGCTTGATATTAAGTTTATTGAAGTGTCTGTGATACCTATGACAAGCTTCATTGCAGGAAAAAGGGGAATTTTAAGTTTAAGCGGCGAGCTAAATGAATTGGGTAAAAGGCTAAAAGAGCGGGGCATCAGCCTGCTTTACCACCACCATAATTTTGAGCTCATTAAATTTGGCGGGGAAATTTCACTGGACATTTTGCTTGAACATACCGACAGCCGGTATGTTAACCTGGTATGCGACACATACTGGCTGGCAAAAAGCGGATACAGCCCGGCTGAATTCATAAAAAAGCGCGTGGGCAGGGTGAAGGGCATACATCTGAGGGACAATATCTTCAAGTTCAAAAACGGGAAATTTTCATCAACCGACGGAGTTTTGGGCGAGGGAACTATCGATTTTTCATTTATACGGGATTTTGCAGCGCAAAGAAATGTTGATTTTTTCTCCATAGAGCAGGACAGCAAATGCCCTGAAAGCGATGTTTTGAAAAGTTATGAATATATAAAAGGAATTATAGAATAAAAAGAAGGAGGAAAGATGGACAACTATTTTGACAAAGTGGTCAAACTGGCTGACGACACCACGAAAAAATTCGCACCGGAATCCTTAAAGTGGATGTGGGGTGAGGCGCTGCTGATGCACTCTTTGGGCATGCTAAACGATGTGCTGGAGGAAGGCAGATACACAGAGTACATAAAAAGATACGCTGACCACCACATTCAAAAAGGGCTGCGTGTTGACCAAAGCGACACATTGGCGCCTACATTGGCGACATACTACCTGCAGAAAAAGCTGGGGGATGAAAAATACCAAAAGGTGACACAAAGAGGCATTGACTACATAAAAAATTCCGAAAAAATAATAAACAACATGCCAAACCACCTGGGCTCGTCGCCGGAAGGCAGGATGTACCCACGGAGCATATGGGTGGACTCCATAATGATGTACGGGGTTTTCAGCGCTCTTTACGCCAAGGAAAACCAAGTTACATGGCTGATGGACTTTGCAAAGAGCCAACCTGCGTTTTTCTCGGATTTTTTGCAGGATGACAAAACCAAGCTATTTGTGCACTCATACTGGGTGAAAAAGGGAAAGAAGTACCCTGAAAATTTATTCTGGGGCAGGGGCAACGGCTGGGTAGTGGCGGCCATGCCAATGCTTTTGGACAACCTGCCTGAGGGCAAGGAAAAAGACAGAGCAAAAAACATACTGGCAGAGATATCAGAATCCCTTTTAAATTACCAAAGAGATGACGGGTACTTTGAGCTGATATTAAACAAACCCGGAAAAACCAAAAAGGAAAGCAGCGCAACAGCGCTCATTGCCTCCGGGTGGTTCCACGGGGCGAGGAAAGGGTATCTGGACAAAAAATTCATTGAGCCTGCCAAAAAGTCATTTTACGCTGTGGTTGATGATTTGCAAAAAGATAAAGATAATCTTTTGAGCATGGACTATATCAGCGGGCCCACAATTCCAGTGCAGGTTTTCCCGTACGCCGGATATAAATTCCAGCGCAGGGTGTTTAAAGAGCGCGACTGGTCATATGGGCTGGCGGCTTTGAATTTCGCGGCAGTTAATTACAGACTGCTTAATAACTAGAGGTGCGGCATGAAAAAAATTATTATTATTATTATTATCGTGGCAGTGCTTGCCATAATAGGATGGATGGCAGCGGATTTTTTGAAAAGCGACAAAATTGAAAAGCTGCCTTCAAGACCGGAGGAGAGCCTGGAGGGCAGCGCTGACCAATACCTGCTGGCGGTGGCAAACGGGGAAACATACCCCGACGAGCTTTTATTTAATGTGCTCGAATATGTGGACAGCCGCTACGACTGCTCGGATTTTCGACTGGTTTCGCTGATGAGGGTGATGTACAAATACGGCGACGTTATCCCCGAAAACCAGTATGAGGCCATAAAAGAAACCATGCTTAATTTCAAATACTGGATGGACCAGCCCGGGGAGGACAGCATGTGCTTCTGGTCGGAAAACCACCAGCTGCTTTTTGCCGCGGCGGAGTATCTGGCAGGGCAGCTTTTTTATGATGAGGTATTCACAAATGACGGCAAAACAGGCGCCGAACACATGGAGCTGGGAAAAGATCGCCTCAACATATGG
>CAZDZB010000134.1:2731-5355 GCA_964509795.1 uncultured Christensenellaceae bacterium
AAATAATTCCATGAGGGAAGTTGCTATGTCTATCTGGCCGGAGTATGAAATCGGCACAGAGCGCACAGGCATGGACATCAACTTCATTATGATAGAAAACTATGAGGTGCCGGAGGTGATTCGCGCCATAGGCATGGACACAAGTGACGCCGTAATCAAGGAATCAACAGGCCTTGATTTAAGCGAGCTTAAGGATATGGATTTGATAGGGCAGGACACAAACCAGATAATGATGCAGTGGGGAATGGAGGCCTTCACCAATCCTGAAATAATAAGCAACACCATGAAATACATAAGCGCAAACGACATGCTCTCCAATGAATTTTTGAATGACTTTAAGCTAATAAATATTGGATTTTTGAAATTCTCCGGGCTGCTGCCGGCCATAAGCAGGTTGCTTAATCCTGTTACGGACGGTGTTGCCATACAGAGGGCCAACACATACACATACAGGACGGATGATTACCTGCTGGCGACGGCGCAGCGCCACCACGCAGGGGAGTTTGCCGACCAGCAGCATGTGTGGACGGCGACATTGGGATATGAATTCAGCGTGTTCACCACCCACCCTGCAAAGCCCTTGGGCGAAGGGGCATTGAGCGGCTCTCCCAATTATTGGGTTGGCTCGGGTAGGTTCCCCGACAGCGCGCAGGACGAGAACGTAAATTTGACCATATACAGCATAGAGGATGAAAAAGGCTTTATGGAAGATGATTTGGTTTTCTTCACACACGCGTATTTCCCCACGGAGCTTTTTGACAGGACAATAATAGAGGGAAACTATGCCTTCGGCGAATACCGAAACACCTACATAGTGCTAATAGGCAAAAATGAGCTTAACCTTCAGGAAGGCACCACAGACGACCTTTTGCAGGACGGGGCTGTGACATACTGGATATGTGAGCTCTCAACAAAGGATAAATACCCAACACTTGAGGAATTTGCGGAATATATTAAAGCAAATGAAGTCACTTTCGATGACGACACGCTGCACCTTTCCTACACAAGCGGCGGCAAAAAAATGGAGCTTACATTCGGCGGGGATTTCCTTATAAATTCCCAGGCAGTGGACACAGACTACAGCAGGTTTGATTCGCCGTATTCGCAGGCCCAAAGGGAGCCTGACACCATTCTGATTGAGTTTGACGGCAAATCATTATACCTGGATTTTGATAGCCTTGAGCGCATAGTAACAGACTGATATAAATTAAAGAAGAATTCGGAGGATTAAATATGGAAAACAAAACAAGGGAAGTCAGCATAAAAGAAAAAATTATTTTTGCGTCGGCTGACTTTTTCGGCGGCGGCGGGCAGACACTGGTCGCAGTGCTTTACATGATGTTTTTGACTAACATCATCGGCATCAACGCCGCATGGGCAGGCACGGTAATTATGATATCCAAGATGTGGGACGCTGTGTCAGACCCTATAATGGGAGTAATATCCGACAACACCAGAAGCAAATTCGGCAGAAGAAAGCCATACATTTTTATGGGCGGCATTATGCTTATCATTTCCATGGCGCTGCTTTGGTACCCGGTCACTTTCTCCACTCAGCTGGGGCTGGTAATCTACGTTACGGCGACATACCTTTTGTATTCCACGGTGTCCACCGTCATCGCCGTGCCCTACAGCTCACTAAGCACGGAAGTATCCACAAAATATGAAGAGACCAACAAACTTAACCTTTTAAGGCTGGCGTTTTCTTTGGTTTCAACCGCCATATGCACCCTTGCGCCTACGTATGTTTATGAGGGGATGCTTATGACAGGGCAAATTACAATTATGCAGTTTTACCTTATAATCGTTCTTTGCTTCGGTTTGTTTTTCATGATACCTTTGCTGCTTACAGGAGTTTTCGTAAAAGAGAGGGTAAAATACGGCGATGAAAAATCAAAATTCAGCATAAAGCAGTTTGTGAAGCCGCTTAAGGTCAAGGCATTCCGCCAGCTTTTAGGGCTGTACCTTTGCCAGTCAACCAATCTGGATATAGTTTCGGCTATTGCTCTTTATTACGCAATGTATGTGGTCGCCGGCATGAGCGCCACTGTGTTTCTGGCATCATTTTTGGTGGTGCAGCTTGTGATGCTGCCGATATTAAACAAGCTTGTAAGCAGGGTGCCAAAGCCCAAACTTTATTATTTCGGGCTGCCCTTGTCTCTTGTGAGCGCTGTGCTTATCGGGCTTTACCCTTCGGACTGGAGCCCAATATACCTTTACATGCTCACAGCATTGATGGCCGTCGGCTTTGCCGGAGCGCAGACAATGAGCTGGATAATCTTCCCCGACGTTGTGGACATTGCCCAGCTGGGCATAGGCGAGAGGATATCAGGTTCGTTAAGCGGAGCCATGACCTTCATAAGGAAGGCCGCGTCAGCCATAGCGATATTTATAATAGGCAACGCCCTGAATTTGGCGGGCTTTATTGAAAAAGCAGAGGGCGAGGCGGCGCCTATTCAGCCGGATTCTGCAATATTGGGCATAAGGCTTATTTTGATTTTCTCATGGGTTGTTATTATGGGCATCGGATATATCCTGGCCAAAAAGTTCAAGCTTACGCCTGAGGTTTCAAAGAGGATAAAAGAGCTGCTCAAAAAAGACGAGCTGACAGAGGAAGAAACAAA
>CAZDZB010000135.1:0-5347 GCA_964509795.1 uncultured Christensenellaceae bacterium
TGTTGATGATGGCAGAGTGTTTGTTGTGGAATAATTAGTTTGGATAAAGTGCAAAAACAGGGGCTGTCCCATCATTCTGTTGGGAAATTCAAAAGATAAACTGTTTAAGTGTCAACACTTTTCTCTCATTACTTTTTGCTTTTTTCATCAGCAGATAAGACATAAATTATTGTTAAAAGAAAAAGTAATTGCCGAAAAGTATATCCCCAAAGCGCATACTTGGGATAAACAAAGGTAAAGGGGCTGTCCCACCATTCTGTTGGGACAGCCCCTTTTAATATAAATCAATATTTATTTAAAGATTAAACTCTTTTCCCAGCTGCTTGAAAGCTTCCCTGGAATTTAATATGGTTTGCAGTTCGCCGCAGTATGACAGCCTGTAGTATCCGGGGCATCCGAAGCCGGAGCCGGGAGTGCCGAGGATTTTGTGCTTTTTGGCGATTTCGGCAAATTCCATGTCGTCATCAATCGGGCATTTTACAAACAGGTAAAACGCTCCGTCAGGCTTAATATAATCAAACCCTGCGCCTGAAACGACGTCAATTAAGGCGTCTCTCATTTTTCTGTAATGCTCCTTGGCCGCGGGAACATACAATGAGTCAGCGATTGCCTTCTGATACAGCGCAGGCGCATTTATGAAACCAAGGGTGCGTGTGGCAAAAATCATGGCACTTGCCGCAAGAGCAAAATCCTTAAGTTTGGGGCTAATTAGGATGTAGCCTATTCTGGCACCCGGCAGGGAAAGCGACTTGGAGAAGGAATTTACTATGATTACATTGTCAAATATGTTTAAAAGATTTGGTACTTCAACATCATAATTTATTTGATTGTATGGCTCGTCGGAAAGCACCACCACGTCAGTGCCGTTTTGTTTTTCGTGGGCTTTCAAAATCTCTGCCAGCTTGCGCAGGTCCTTTTCAGGATATATTACCCCTGTTGGGTTGTTGGGCGAATTTAAAATAATGGCTTTTGTTTTTGGGGTCAGAGCTGATGCAATAGCGTCCAAATCAAGCTGGAAAGTGCCTTTTTGCGTCTGAACGATGACGGGAACGCCCTGATAATTTTTTGTATAAAACAAATAATCAACAAAGTAAGGCGCAAGAACAATAACTTCATCCTTAGGGTCAAGCACAGCCTTTAGCACAACGTTTATGCCGCCGGCTGCGCCGATTGACATTATTACATTGCTCATATCCAATTTTACATCGCTGTTTTTGCCGTGAAACTCAGCCACTTTTTCCCGTACATCCTCATAGCCCGCGTTGAGCATATACCTGTGCACATTGTCCTCAGCGGCGTGGGCAACCAGAGAATCCAGCAGTTCTTTGGGCGGCTGCAAAGAAGGGTTGCCGATGGAAAAATCAAACACGTTTTCCTCACCGTAGAGTTTTTTCATCCTCTTTCCTTCTTCAAACATTTTGCGTATTAAAGATGACTTGGACAAGCTTTGTTCTATTTCCTTTGAAATCATAATTTTTCCTCTCCTTTTGTAGTATTTTAATTATATAGAAATAATAAAAAACTTACAACATTAAAATTTTTATACTATAAAAAAAAGGTAAAATATGATAGTATAATTATTAAGTGATATAGAGGGAGTTAGATTATGCTGGTTAAAGGATTTACAGAGGGGAGTTCAATGTTTGACGTTACCCCCGTTGAGAATATGTTTATTACAGAATATATGATGAGAGCACCTGGAGATTATGTGAAGGTGTATCTTTTTTTAATTAATATCTGTTATTACCCCCATGATGATTACACCATAACTGATGTGGCCAAAGAGCTTGGCATGGATGAAGATGAGGTCAAAAAGGCCGTCATCTACTGGGCACAGCTGTCCCTTCTGGAAATTGAAAGCCGCCGCCCTTTCAGCGTAAGAGTGAAAAACATCAAGCAGATGCTGCAAAACGAAGCTCCCCAGAAAGTCAGCGTCCACAGCAATCAGGATTTAATTATGCAGATTCAGCAGTCCTTCGGAGGCAGGAGGCTTCTTAACACTTCGGACACGAAAAAGGTGCTTAACTGGGCGCAGGCACTGAAATGGTCACCGGAAATGATAGCGCTGGTTGTGGCCTGGTGCATAGAAAACAAAGGCAGATGGGTGCATTTTTCCTATATTGACAATGTAATAAATTCGATGCACGAAAAGGGGATAGACAATTATGAAAAAGCTGAAAGCTACCTGGTTTTAAGTACGGCGAGGGAAAGCGGAGCCACGAAGCTTTTGCATGCATTCAATGAAAACAGGGTGGCCACAGTTGACGAAATAATGATGTATAAAAAGTGGACGGACAAATACGAAATGGACGAAGCCGTCATAAAAGAAGGCAGGAAACAGACGGTAGGCATAAGCGGCAACAAGTTCAAGTACCTGGACGGCATCCTAACCAACTGGTACAAAAAAGGCATACGCACCTTATCCCAGATTCAAGAGCATATGGGAAGCTCAGAGAGGCTTAAGGAGATATCAAGAATTATATACAATTCCGCTAAATATGACGAGAAAGTGGAAGAAGAATATACTCAAATACGAAAGCTGGGCTTTTCGCACAAGGTTTTGCTGCGCGTCGCAATCACCCTTAAAAATGACGGGCTTAAAACCATTGAGGATTTGAACAAAGTTGTAAGCAAATGGGCCGAGGATGGAGTGGCAGACGACGAGATGATGATGGACAAGCTCGATGAGCTGGCCAAGATATCAATCGCCGTTAACGACATGATAGCAGCAGCCGGGGAAAACAGAAACGCCAACCTTTTTGAAAAGAGAGCCTATGCAAGGTGGACTGAAGAGGGCCACACGACAGAGGAAATAATAAACGCCGCGAAGCAGGCAGTAAATGCCGAAAAAAAGATTCCGTATATCAATGCCATTTTAAGCAGCAGGGACGGTAAACAATTGGGCGAAGGCAGGGTCAACGAAGGGATGATATCCCACGGTTACACGGAAAAAGATTACGATGATATATTAAGCGCAATGGAAGAAATGTAATACGATGAAATTAGAGATAAGGAACATCTTAGAAGAATATACGAGCATAAGGCAAGCAGAAGAATTAAGGGTAAACGAGCTTTTAAAAAAGCTGATGGATGAAAACCCGGATTTTAAAAAAGCCAGGCAGGATTATTCATCTTCCAGGGCTTCCCAGGCCAGAGCCAGGCTGCAGGGGAAAACGATGGACACAGAAAAGGCAAAGGCTCAGTATGACAAAAGCCTTCATAAGGCATGTCAAAAAAGCAGCATAAACCCTGATGACCTTGAGATTAAATATGAGTGCGCAGACTGCAAAGACACGGGCTTTGCGGGAGAGGGCAGCAAAACTTTCTGCCACTGCCTTACAAACAGGCTGGCAAAGTCAATGATTTCGAGCCAGAACCTTAACGTCCAGGCTACATTTGAAAACTTTGACGAAAGTATTTTCCCCGATAAAAACAAAATTGACAGCGAAGGCCGTTCCCAGAAAGAGCACATACTTCACGTCAAAAGCAGAGCGGTAAAATGGTGCGAAGCCTTCCCTCAAACCAGCAGGCAGCAGGCACTGCTTATGGGAGCGACAGGAGTGGGCAAAAGCTACCTGGCCGGCTGCATAGCAAATGAAATCATCAAAAAAGGCTATAGCGTAGTAAACTGCACAGCCAGCGGCATAAATGAGGCAATGTTTAAAGTAATAAATGAAAGGGACAATTCCCTGATTCAGATTTTTAAAACATGCGACCTTCTGATAATTGACGATTTGGGCGTGGAATCAATGATAAAAAACGTCACAATTGAAACGCTTTATGACGTCATAGAATATAGGCTGGCAAACAACGGGCATACCATTTTCTGCACCAACCTTAACGCGCCGGCTATTGAAAAAAAATACGGGTACAGGCTCTCATCCAGGATAACATCAGCAAAAAACACATCCCTGATGCATATATTAGGCGAAGATTTGCGCAGGTCGCCCGCTTAGCCGGGGACATTAACCTGGGGGCGCAATGTCTTGGGCTTTCTTTCTTTTTTCAAGAGCACGCTGAACAAAATGAATATCAGCCCAATAATGATGGTTATTCCTGAAACAATAAGCATATAGTCGATTATGGGCCTGATAGCCAGGTTATTATAAAAATCTATGTTTGTTATGTCGGGGAACTCCGACGGCAGGTATCTGCTTACGAACCCTATCAGCACATTGAAAGCTTTCTGGCTTATCGATATCAAAAACAGCGGAATTCCCGCAAGCAAAATTACAATTCCGTCCAGCAAAAACGCCAGGCTGAGTTTTTTAATCCAAAGTATTAGTATTATGCCGAGGCACGCCAGCATTCCGGCGAACATGAGATTTGCCATGGACTTATAATACATTACTATGCCGTAGTAGCTTTTTACTTTTGCAAGAAGCTCATCTTCTGTAAGGCCGGGGGCGGCGAATTTTAGCACGGCCAAAGGGTCGCTCTGCACTGATGTCTGAGAATACAGTGAGGATTCATCATCCAGCGCCGCGTTTACCATGTCCGAGTAATAGTTTCTTATTTCCATTGTTTTAATCAATTCATCCAGCTCTTCTTCGGTATAATTTTCAGCGCTTAAGCCTTGGGATTCAAGTACGCTGCCAAGAAGGGCGTACATGAATTCATCATCTTCTGTCAATGCCATGGCTGAGGCGTAAATCGACTCTCTGTGCTCGGCTATATTAAGCAGCGGGATTTGATTGTCCGGAACCTCACCCAGAAGGTAGTCCATCCAGCCGGACAGATAGTCCGCGGAAATGCTTGAAAAAACTGTGGGTTTTACCGCATGCATTATGTTGGCGTAAACCGGGTCAGCGGCTTTTTGCTGCATGTCATCAGTGTCTGCTACTGGAACGTAGGTATCCACTATATAATTATATAAATATGAATAAGTCCCGGAATATAAAAGCTCTTCGCCGAAATATGAGCTGGTGAATACTACATTGTCAACAGAATAAACAAACAGAGAAAAAGTTCCCACTGCCAGCAGGAAAGTTATTAGTATAATTGTGATTATCAAACGAATAATACGGAATATAATCATTTTAATTACCTCTTTTTTTATCTCTTCTGATAATTATATATTAAATACAGGCAAAAATCCACAAAAATCAAATATGCTGATGTTTTACATAAGGCAGTGTTTAAAAAAAATTCAGTATTTTTTCATAAATAATGCTTATTAACAAGCCGGGGCAAGCTGCCCCGGCGCAGAGTACCGAAAAAGTAAAAAAACTTAAAATATGAAATAATATTCTTCACCGCCTTCAAATGAAAAATATCTTTATCACTAACTCAAAATGACTTTGAGCTAGCAGAGACTGGTCATGCCACTTCGTGGCATTGCTCGTCC
>CAZDZB010000136.1:0-2726 GCA_964509795.1 uncultured Christensenellaceae bacterium
GACTCCGGAATGGCCGCTGTGAGATAAGCGATGTATTGCTATCAATATTTCCGGCCACGGAATGAATTTTTGTTGTTTCCAGTGCCTCATGCAGCGTAAGTGGAGGCAGAATGGTGGGTATTCGCTTGGCTAACATGGATTTACCGGCTCCCGGAGGGCCAACCATGATAATATTGTGCCCACCTGCAGCTGAAACTTCCAATGCCCGCTTCACATTTTCCTGTCCTTTTACATCAGCGAAATCAATGTCGGCTAAATTCAGATGCTCGTAAAACTCTTCACGGGTATTCACCACAGTCGGCTCCAGCGTCAATTCCCCTTTCAGGAATTCAATTACTTCCTTAATATTTTCAACTCCGTAAACATCCAGATTATTGACCACTGCTGCTTCGCGTGCATTTTGTTTGGGTAATATGAATCCCTTAAATTTTTCTTCACGAGCTTTGATGGCAATGGGCAAAACACCTTTAATGGGTTGCAAACCGCCATCCAAAGACAACTCTCCCATGACAACATATTTGTCCAAATCATCGGCAGGAATTCTTTCAGAAGCCGCCATGATGCCGATAGCAAGTGGAAGATCATATGCCGAGCCCTCTTTTCGGATATCGGCCGGAGCCATATTGACGATGACTTGCTTTCGGGGGAGGTCAAACCCGTTGTATTTCAAAGCAGAAACCACCCGCTCGTGGCTCTCCCTGACTGCACTGTCCGGCAGCCCCACAATCATAAATCGAATGCCCTGACTTACGTTTACTTCAATTGTCACAAGTGTGGCATTAATTCCTTGAACCGCGGCGCCAAATGTTTTTACTAACATATTCTTGCTTTATTAGACGATTCGATAAAATACTTATAGATAACTGTATTTAAATGACTGAAAAACAAAGATATGGAATGTTCTTTATAAATCAAAATTTCACAGTATATCTCTAAAATAATTTTTCAAATCGAAGTTTAATGTTTTAAAAAGCAATAGCAACAATGTTAAGGTAATAAAATAAAATTAAAATAAATGTAATATGTTTGTGGGTTTATTTATTTATTTATTTATTTATTCGTGATTGTATTATTAACCCTTTAATATTTAATCACATGAAGAAGAAATTATTTGCTATTTTGTTAGCAGGGTTGTTAACAACCGGTTCTGTATTTGCTACTGTGTACAAATACTATATCAAGTGCAAAGACGGTACTGAACAAACCGGCTGGCTAAGTGCTCCAACTACATCTGATGCATTTGAAATGCTTGGTGATTTGGCCGATGATTTGTGTGGCTAAAACTTACTAACTACTCTTGCACTTAGCAGGAGTAGTTTGTTGTATAATACAAAATAAATGGTACTTAGATAAAAAAATAATAAATCAAGTAATGTTTATCAGAAATTTTATACAATTATTGTAATTAAAAAGTTTTTAACAGATTAATTTTTAGTATTTAGGGTCTGCTGAAAAAGTTTTAGGCGCATTATATGCAAGCCTCCAAAGCGCAGATGTATAAATATACTTCAAGCTGAAGGCGGCGAAGCAGATGACGTGCATAAAACTAACGCATCTGTCGCTCGTTTATCTCCCTTCCTGTCCCGATCCCGATGATTATCGGGACGGGAATAGCTATCGGGATCAAGTTTCTCAATTTGCAAAACTTTTCAGCAATGATACTCTAAAACCATGCTTTCATTTTGTTCAAAACGCATATAATCACCTGAAAATCCGTGAGTTATGTGTTTTTCAGCAGATCCTATCTAACTTCAATTTTAATTGCATAATAAAATGAAAAAAACATTTTCAATTTTCCTGCTTCTATCATTTTTGTTAAATGTGAAATCGCAAGTTGTTATTTCGTCTTCTCAGGACAATTCAAATCAAGCATTTGAAGCTTCAGAGGTAGATACGATAGATGTTTGTCTATTAAAGGTACAATATAGAATGGAACACATAAAAGACACTAAAAATTCAAATCAGAAAAAGCATTATTTTATGCTTTTACAAATTGGAGATAAAATTTCAAAATTTACAGATTATTTTGGATTAAAAGTGGATTCGATGCAATTCCTTTATGCAAAGCAAAAAATGAGTTTCACGGAGGTTGTGAATAGAACAATGCCTATCTACCAAGGGACTTCTCGCATTAATATCTACAAACGGCATCCTGCTTCAGACAAGATGACTGTCACAGATAGAATCCCATTTGCAGGCAATTTCAAATATACTGAGGGTATAATTAAATTTAATTGGAAACTTCAAGAGGTCGCCAACACCATTTGTGGATACAAATGCAAAAAAGCTACTACTACATTCAGAGGAAGAAATTACACGGTTTGGTACACGCCAAGCATACCTATTAGTGAAGGACCTTGGAAATTTAACGGTTTGCCAGGATTAATACTAAAAGTAGCCGATGATAAAAATGACTACAGTTTTGAATGCGTTGCAATAGAAAAAGGTAAAAAAAATGAATATATTTACATAAAAGATAGAGATTACTTCAGCACATCACGCGAACAATTTAACATTACAGCTAAAAACGCATATGATAATCCAAGCGCATATGGAGAAGCCGCTGGTATTCAAACAATTTCCTTAAAAACGAGACCCTACAATCCCATTGAATTAGAGTGATTTACGTGTGTAAAATATATTCTTTTCTTATACTTTTTTTAATGCCTTTTATCCTTGTTTCTCAAACGAACATAAAGGGTATTGTGCTTAACGAGGAAAGCGGT
>CAZDZB010000136.1:2826-5288 GCA_964509795.1 uncultured Christensenellaceae bacterium
GTCACAATAAAATCAAAGCCGATTACAGTGAGTGAAGACACGCTGCGATACAGTGTCAATACGTTCAAATCTGCTGGTGACCGTACCATCGGAGACCTGCTGAAGAAGCTTCCCGGTATAGAGGTAACCGAAAGCGGAAGCATCAAATATAACGGTGAACCCATCAATAAATTCTACATTGAAGGATTGGATTTGCTGGAAAATAGATACGGAGTAGCTACCAACAATGTGCCAGTAGATGCTGTTCAAAATGTAGAAGTGATAGAAAATCATCAGCCGATTAAATCCATCAAAGGGATGGTTTCGAGCGCTCAGGCGGCTATCAACCTGAAGCTGAAAGACGACAAAATGTCGCGGCCGATTGGCGGCGTGCGTGCAGGAGGGGGGTATGCCGGAGAGGTTAACTGGCTGCTGGAAAGTTTTGCCATGCAGGCTTCGCGTCAATGGCAGACCATGCTGATGTATAAAACAAACAATTCAGGACAAGATATTGCCGCAGAACTCAATGAGCATTCTATATCCCTCAAAGAGCTTCAAACCTCCGACAGCGAACGGACACGAGAGCTTATTACAAAACCGTCTTTCGGCACGCCGCCCATCGAAAAAGAAAGATTTCTCTTTAATAATACTCATGCCGCATCGGTTAATAATCTTTGGAAAACTGGTGCGGATAGTCAATTGCGGTTAAACATAAATTATCTTAACGACACACAGAGCGAGAACACGCTGAGAGTGTCGGAATATTTCCTGCCAGACAGCTCGCTAAGAATTATAGAAAATAATGATCTTACAAATAGACAGCAAGCTTTGGACGGCGCTTTGGCTTATACCGATAACAGCGTGAAACATTACTTGGAGAATACGCTGAAATGGAAATTTACAGGAGATAAGTATAAAGCCAACACAACATTTAACAACAATACTATAAACCAAAAATACGATCCACAAAACACGTTGATAGAAAATCAATTGAATTACCTTAAGCGGAATAATGAAAAAATATTCAATATAGGAAGTTTTGTTGCTTTTTCAGATCAATCTGAAAAGTTGGAAGTTATTCAAAACAAAGCATCCGAGATGCAAACCATACACAGCACTAAGCTGCATTCCAACACGGGGAGTTATTACTCGTGGTTTTGGGGGAAATCAAGCTTGCGCATTTCGGGGAGCATTCAAGCCACGTTAAACAGGATTCATACAAACCTGGAAACTGTGCTTTTCACGGACAGCCTTACGAAACACTTGGATGTTTTTACACTCAAATCCGAGTTGACGCCGCAATATACTTTTAAGACAAGAAAAGCTGAATTTAAAGCCGAACTTCCAACGTCGTACGTCTTTTTTGCTGCTGAAGACAGACTAAGGAGTGACTCCCGGCGTGAAAATTTTGTTTTGGCTAATCCCCGCGTAAGCCTCAATTATACGTTCAA
The DNA here is from genome assembly GCA_964509795.1 of uncultured Christensenellaceae bacterium. Classification (GTDB taxonomy): domain Bacteria; phylum Bacillota; class Clostridia; order Christensenellales; family UMGS416; genus JAFGUF01. The sequence goes on from CAZDZB010000136.1 coordinate 4,257, forward strand.
TCCCTATTTAAGCGCACAACTTTCGTATAGATACTCCCAAAATATCGGCAGCGAAACAGATTTTCTGGATATGTATTTGATGAAAGGTTTTAGAAGTTACTATAAACCTTTGGGAATCATTTCACTTAGAAAAAGCAATGCGGCTTCTTTGTCTTTTTTTTATAAAAATCCGCTGAGCAGCTTCTTTGCAAACGGATCTCTTGCTTACATTCCTTCATCTTCCAACAGAACTTTCGCAAGCAGAATAGCAGGTTATCAGATAATTGGGAGCGAACAAGCCTTAGCCAACTATGCTAATATGTGGTCAGCCCGGCTTTATGTGGGAAAATATTTTAGTGCTATAAAAACTAATTTTTCACTAACAACCGATATTAATCGAAATAAGACCTCCAGATTTCAGCAAAGCGTTTTATATCCATTCCTTTCCGGTGTGATGTCTTCAACATTTAGAGTAAACACAAAAATATCTGACAGAATTTCGGCAATTTACGATATAAACTGGCTGGATATAAACACTGTGATTCAAACAAAGACAGTTAGCTTTGATTCAGACTTTAATCAAATCAACCAGCAGTTGAAAGTTTATGTTTCAGCATCAAAAAAACTTGAATTAAACGGCAAAATAGAACACGCGTACAACGAAACTGGAAAAGACACACACGTAAACTTGATGTTTGCAAACTTTGGAGCAAAATACAAGTTCGATAAGTTTGATTTCGAGCTTTACGTAAACAATATTTTCAACAAAAAAGAATATGCTTATGCTGTTTCAAGCGGCCTGGACAGCTATGCTTTCAGACACGCAATCAGACCGGTTAGCCTTGCCACCGTAGTTAGTTTTCGATTTTAATCACATCTCAATCCCATCCGATGCTCTTCCGCTTCTTGGGAAAACCCGCTCCCAGAATGTAGGCTCTCTTTTCACTTTTTTTGGATGGTAATTGTTTATGTGAGCACTCAAAGTCAACATTTGTTCGAAATAAAATTTTCCTTCGGAAAGGTGAGTTCGCGCGGCTATTTGTCCTCTGACGT
>CAZDZB010000137.1:0-5284 GCA_964509795.1 uncultured Christensenellaceae bacterium
CTGCGACAGGTTCACGCCTAAATCCACGCTGCTAACTTTCGGCAGCACGAACGGCAATAGTTCAGTAAACATTTTAATCCGTTGTGTTGGCGTCAGCTTCTGCCAGATACCAGGCAATTCGTTATAATGTTCTTCCAGAAATTCGCTGATACACATTTTTAACGGTCGTGATACTTTATTCAGTGCTGACCGTGGTCTGCCGTGCGGATTGCCGCTGTGACCTTTTTTAAACATATCCCTGTCGTTTATAGATATCCTGCCACTGTGCCAGGTCACTGCGAATAATCAGTGTCTGCCGTGTTACCTGGCTGCCGTTGGTCATTGTAACGTGAATGAACTGACTGTCATCAGCATCGGCAGAGAACGTCACGTGCCGTGATTTTTTATTCAGTGTGACAATATGTTCACCTGGTCTGTTCATTGATAAAATTGTTTTATACAACAGGCAGAATCAGTTCTAACTGACCTTTGTCTGCCTTGCGTGCTGGCATTCGCTGTTGTTCATACAGGCGTTGCCAATACCTGTTCTGATACTCTTTTAACTTGCCTGGATTCCGACGTCGCCACTGACGCTGATATTCATTGCGTTGCTGGCGTGCTTCTGCTGAAATTTCTGTGTTGTTCATAATACGTTCATTTATAGGCTGTTTCTGTTTTTATTATACGTTTTTTGTGCCGACAAAAAAAATTCAATTCACGTCAAACCTGCTGCGCAGACCAATATTTTTAACTGCGAGATTACCGCACGCATCATATTCAACAGGTGTCTGTGCTATGCGTCTGTATTTCTTGAACACAGATATAAAGAATTGCATTGCTGCCTGGTATTCTATTGTGTCGTGGTTCTGGCTGGCAGCAAAGTTTTTAATATAGGTATTCATTGCCGCTGTTATTACGTAGGCCTCTGCTACCTGGTATATATTCGGCTGGTCATTCATTCGTTTATGGTTTATGCCTGCTGCCAGGCGTTAAAAATTTATTTTTTGCTGCGAACCTGCGTGAAATTCTGCACCTGTTCTTCTGTAATTCAACTTTCTTCATCACGTTTCTGTTTCAACAAACAGTGTTTTTTTTAAAAACATCCACTTCCAAAAAAAAAACAATCCAGGTCACTGCAATAGCTGTTGTGCTTATTCAGTGTTGACACGTTCTGTTGTATCATTTTTTTTTATGCATACTGATTTTTAAGCTATTAGCGTTTTTCGTTCATTGCTGACCAGCTGCCGTAGTCTATTGTCTTTTTGCATAGCAAAGTAACGTTTGACTGTCATTGGCTTCGGTTTAATAGGTTGTAACAGGAACGTGTGACGTGCTGGCTGAACTTCAAACAGACAGCCGTTTTTGTAATAACGGTGACCGTGGTAGCCGTACAAATGGTTTACCACGTCTGGCGTCACGTTGTCCATTACAAAATCAGAATATGAACTTATGGTATGAATTACACCACGTTCATTTAAGTTTCTGACCAGATTGCGCACGGTGTTACAACTAATGTTTAACTTTGATGACAGGTAACGAACTGAAAAATAAGGTGACCAGCTGGCATTCGGCGTTGACGTTCCCGAAAGCTGATTATCTTGTTTTTCAATCGGTAGGCAAAAGTTTTTTAGTTGACGTACAAGCAACTGCTGTTGACCACAGTCACGAATGACCTGGCACGACAGCAGTTGTTTTATTTCACTGACTGTCGGAGCAGGTGAAACGGCAATTTTGAACCGTCGGTGTCGTGGTGTGGTGGCTGCAAGCTGGTAGCCGTGAACCGTACGTTTTAATAAATCACGTTGTATAAGAATGCGGAAATATTTATCTATTGTAGGCTGTGACAGTCCAGACAGCTGTGCAATTCTGCGTTTAGGATTGCCACGTTTGTTGCTGATGTGTAGATATTTGTAATGATAGCGCAGGAAATAGTAGAATGCGAGTTGCGTTAAATAACCATCTCCGACAGCTGATGCTATCAGTTTAGGATTAATCCGAATGTTAATGGATTTTTGCCGCTGGTCAGAAAAATTTTCTTCTGACTGTTGTGCTGAATAATATTCTGTTCTATCTTGCACCTGCACTTTTAAATGAATTATACCAGGCAATCAGCAGTGTCAACTGCGTTAAAATGCCTGGTTTTTTCGTTTTAATATTCTCAAACAACCGTCTGCACCTTACAGACAATTCAAATATAAGATACCTAACTATTGCCGTCTGCGGTTTTCGTTGTTGGTTATCAACAGATTTATAAACATTATTGACCGTCACGTTATCCATTAAATTTGATATTCATAAATGCGTCAGATATTTCCTGCTTCCGCAATCCCAGGTAACGCCTGGTCAGTGCTATATTACTGTGATTAAATATTTCTGACAGCAGGTGCAGCGCATAGTCGCTGCGTCCGTTTGCGTCGTAAAATGTACGTCCGAATGTTTTACGCAAGCTGTGCGAGCTGATGACAGGCGCACAACCTTTAAAAATGCGTTTCAGTGTACGGTTTATGGTCACCGTGGCAAATACGTGGTTCTTCTGTGATTTAAAAATATAGTCGCCTGGTTTCGTGCGACTGCGTTTCATCAGATAGTTAAATGCATTAATAACTTCATCATTCAGTTGAACTTCACGACGTTTGCCTGTTTTCTGTTCAATTATAGTATGGTAGTCACCTGCCTGTTTGCCTATCAAATCAGCGTATTTCAGTTTTAATACGTCACCAACACGTAAACCAGTGTTAATACTGAATATCACGTAAAAACCGACCTGCGGCTGCCTGCCGTGCCACAGTATGTCGTTTGCAATTCGCATTGTCAGGTTATAATCCAAATAATCACTTACACCTTTGACAGCACGGCGTTTCGTGTCCTGGCGTCTGCTGTTCAGCTTATACCGAAATTCACCGTTAGCACGCTGTTCTATTTCATATTTGGCTGCCTGGTCAGTGTCCAGTGTCAGTTGTTTCGGCTGGTTCTTACCGCTGATAGTACCAGCAGGCAGCACGTCTATTGGCTTGCCTGTTCTTTCTTTTTTTTCTGTTGCTGTCATTGTCGTAGGTTTTTGATAGTTCAAATTTAAGCAATAGTGAAGAAATAAAGTATAATAACATACCAAATAATTAACTATTGAACGTTATTTAGATTGTGTCTAAATAAGCATATCCACAACAGATAGTCATCTGTTTAATATTCAGTCGTTTATATAATGGTATGGTTGAAAACGTATATTAATTACATTATTGTACGTTTCTGAATTGTCGGCAGTTATTCGGCTGTTATAACGGTTGTATGCCTGGTCACAGAAAAAACGGCTTCAATACAGGCGTTTTAAACGACTATCGGTGTGCAGGTGGTATTCTGATGTGTCCTAATTGCTGACGTTTGACTGCTGTTGCGTCGTGGTGTGCCTGTTGCCTGGCCCTGCTATCATTGACGAAACTGTAAGGGTTGCAAAGAAATATCTTGAGGAACATCCAGAGGAAATAAATGGAATAGGGTGCTCCATGGAACAGGAAGTAAAAGAATTAAGTGTCCATGGACGCTTAACTATTATTGGGGCTGAGATATGTATTACATTTTTCAGGCCAGTTGAGGAAAGAAGCAATCGTTTTATAGCCCACTCTTTCAAGGTTGCCCCCCGTGGGGGTAACCTTTTTGTATTCCTCCGGATGCTCTTCTTCTTACACTATAAAAAAAGAACCTGCCGTGATTGGTGGCGACAGGTTCTGGCAGAACGGCGGAAAACCTACTAACCGCTATTCAGTATATTCAATAACTGTGTTATTCGCTGTGCTGTGTTGTTTCAATTCTGCTGTGATTTTGGCTGTTAGTTTTTGTTTTAATGTGTCACGGTAATCTGCAACAGTAAAAGGTTCTTCACTCTCCAGGAACGACAGCGCAGATTTCACGGTGTCATATTCTTCTGGCAGGTTAACGGCTGATTGCCGCAAGTATGCCAGCTGGTCAGATTCAGACCATAGTTGCGCAGTCGTGAACAGCTTTTTTTTGCTGTCATCGTAATTCGTGACTGCCGAATGCAGACCGCCGTTATTATCTATTTTGACCTTATAATGCTGCATCACGTTGTTATCCTGGTCAACTAACGTCAGCCGTGGTGCATCAAAATTGCCGTTCTGAGTATTACGGTGACCACCACCACGAAAGAATGCAATCATATCAGCGTGAGTTCGCACTGTATTGTTAAATGAATGCCAGGCGTAGCCAGCTGTCAGCGTTTCGTTCCACTGCCAGCCGAAATCGGTTTTTCTTACATAAATGTTTGTCATTTTATTGAGAGTATTAAGTTTTTAACGTGTTCTGAATTGACCAAAAAATTGCCGCTAATACCTTCAGACAGTTGCAAGTTCAGCGAACGTGCTATGCGTTCTTTGTCGGTGTTATTAATCGGATAATCAGCACAATGTTTGTTCAGCAGCTGTGCCAGGTTATCGTAGTGTTCTGCAACGGCAACCTGTGCTGGCGTTGTGGCATATATTTCAAACCTTTTTTTGTAGTCCGCAGCTGCGGCAGTGTTAACTGTAAATTCACCTTCATCAAACATCATATAAGGTGCAAACCTGCGATATTCTGCCAGCGATATTGCCTGTTTGCCTGGCTTCAGCCTGGCACGTTGGCACGGCACACAGTTTTCAATTTTAATCGGTTTACCTTCAACCAGGTTGTAGAAATTCAATCTGTCAATATTGAATAGCAATGCTACCTGTTCTGGCGAAGGCGTCAGACCTTTGTTGGCTGTCATCCGCACGTTGTCAATCAGCAATCGGTCAAACATCTGACCAGGTGCGGTCACTATCTGTTCAAACGTAGTCAGGTCATTACAGCGCAGGAACGGCATAAATTCATCCCAGGCGTTTATCAATTCATTGCAGCGTTTCACTGCATCGGTCACGCCAGCATCAAAATCAGCGGCGGCTTTTTTGTCGTAGGCAATCTGTATCATATTAGCTGGATTTAATTATTACGAACTTGCGGTGCGGATAACGTTTTTTAAAACTTTCAACAGTGTATGTTCTGCCGTCGTGTTCAAACGTTCCGCTGTCATCTGGTATGAATATATCTGGCAGCTGAAAATCAGCGGCACATTCTTCAACTGACCTGCCAGACGTTTTCACGTTATCCAGTATCATTCGTTTCATCTCTGCTGACGGTTCGTAGCCTACCAGTTCAGTTAATTTTTTTTTGTTCATCATTCAAAAGTTTATCAATTATCCTATCTAAATCCTGTTCTGAAAGCTGCGACAGGTTCACGCCTAAATCCACGCTGCTAACTTTCGGCAGCACGAACGGC
>CAZDZB010000138.1:0-5190 GCA_964509795.1 uncultured Christensenellaceae bacterium
TTAGCATGACAAAGGACGCGAAAATATTAAAACCAAAGCCTTTTTCCACATTTGCAGTTCCGAGAAAATATTTTGGTATTATAGCAGTAATGCTGCTGCTGTCATTTATTCTGCAGGTTTACGGCAACAATGAAGTGGTATACAACGCTACATTAATTATGCAAAATTTCGCTTATATTATACTGGCGGTTCAGGGCTTTGCCATAATGGAATATTTTTTAAAGAGAGTTCCTGTTTTTCGGTATGGCATTTTAAGGGTGATAGTTATTATGCTGCTTACTGCAGTTACCGCAGGAGGTTTTCCTGTGTTTCTGGGAGCTGTAGACCTTTTCATTAACATTAGATTTGTTTATGCCAAATCAAAAGAAATAAAGGAAAAATTAAAAAAAACAACATCGGTTCAAGAAAACGGTAAAAGTAAAAATAACAATGAAACAAAAAATTAACGTAAACAAGAGGTGAAAAAATGAAAGTAATATTATTAAATGATGTAAAAGGATCGGGGAAAAAAGGTGAAATAGTAAATGTATCAGACGGGTACGCGAGAAATTTTTTGTTTCCTAAAAATTTAGCAAAGGAAGCTACAAAGCAAAACATAGATGTCGTAAAACAGCAAAAGGCCGCAATGCTTCACCAGAAGGAACTTGACCTGCAGGCGGCAAAAGATTTAGCGGAGACCATAAACAAAAAAGACGTAATAATAAAATTAAAAGCCGGAAGCAACGGCAAGCTTTTTGGTTCAGTTAACACAAAAGACATTGCGGATGCTTTGAATGAGCAGCATAATATGCAAATAGACAAAAAGAAACTGGTGCTTAAAGACAATATAAAAGACTGCGGGAATTATCCCGTCGCTGTGAAGCTTTATCCTAATGTTCAGGCGACAATAAACGTTGTGGTAGAGGCTATAGAGGAATAAAAAATGAGTGATGCAAAGATATCAGCAGGGAGGGTACCTCCTCATAATACTAACGCGGAAAAATCTGTGTTAGGGGCGATGATGCTTTCTCCTGTTGCCGTTGCCAGCGCAACGGAAGCATTGAGGGAAACAGATTTTTATCTTTTGGCGCACCAGAGGATTTTTGCTGCGATGATGTCTCTGAATGGGTCGGCAAAAAACATAGATGTAGTTACAGTTTCCGATGAACTTGACATGCAGGGAGCCCTTGAAACAGTGGGCGGGTATGCTTACCTGACAGATTTGTCGGATTTTGTTCCGGTGCTATCAAATGTTAATGAGTATATAAACATAGTAAAAAATGATTCTTTGCTGAGGCAGCTTATTGAAATATCAGGTGAGATTACAGATGACTGTTTTAATGATGAAAAGTCAACATATGATATTATAGCAGGCGCGGAAAAATCAATTTTTGATTTATCACAGTCAGAAGACAAAAAAAGGCTTGTACATGTTAAACAGACTGCAAATGAAGTAATCGACAATGTTGAATACAGATATAACAACCCCAATTCAATAACAGGATTAAGAACCGGTTTTTCAGCACTTGACACCCTCCTTACTGGATTGCATGGCGGCGAACTTGTGCTTGTCGCTGCACGCCCAGGCATGGGGAAGAGCGCGCTGGCATTAAACATTGTTCAGCAGGCTGCAAATATGGATAAAGCTAAGGCGGCGGTATTCACTCTTGAAATGCCGAGAGAGCAGCTGGTTGAAAGGCTGATGTCGAGCCTTGGCAATCTGGAACTTACAAAGATAAAAACAGGTTCATTAAACGATAAGGACTGGGACAGGATAAGCGAAGCGGCAGATGAACTGGGAGAATGTGATATTTATATAGATGATACTTCAGGCATAAATATTCCCGAGATATTCAGCAAATGCAGGAGGCTTAAAGCCGAATTCGGCCTGGACTTGGTAGTCATTGACTATCTGCAGCTTTTATCATCCTACGGCAGGAAGGAATCCAGACTGCAGGAAATATCGGAAATGACAAGAATGCTTAAAGTAATGTCTATGGATCTTGATATACCTATTCTTCTTTTATCCCAGCTTTCCCGCGCGCCGGAATTAAGGCAGAACCACAGGCCGATATTGAGTGACCTGCGTGAGTCCGGCTCAATTGAGCAGGATGCTGACATTGTTATTTTTCTTTACAGGGATGATTATTATATGCATGAAAACCAGGAAATCAATCCGGATGCTGTGGCAAATGAGGCGGAAATAATTGTCGCCAAACACAGAAGCGGGCCGACGGGGGTAATCAAGCTGACTTGGCACGGAGACACTGTAAAGTTTATTGATATTGACAACAGGCATACATTCACTTAAACAAAAAGTGATTGAAGAACATTTATTTGATTTATATAAAATGATGCGAATAAAACAAATAATTCAAGGAGAGCTTATGAGAAAAACAGTATTCATCGATTTACACGGAACAATTGCATACAAGTCATATTCAGACACATTGTATCAGGTGCTTACCGAGGCTCATCCTAATAATATATATTCAAAGAGTACATTCAGAGACCTTTTGGATGGAAGCTACCTTTGGGATAACCCTGACATTCCCCACCCTCAGCTTAACAAGTCAGAAGCGTGGTGGAATTATATGGAGACAAAGCTTAAAGAGGCTTATATTCAAATAGGATATAAAGACGAAGCTGAGAATTTGGTAAAAAGATTTAAAGAGTTGTATACAGACGCAAATGAATACATGATATATGAAGACACAACTGAAGCCTTAAAGAAAATAAAGGAAATGGGCTGGAGAATTGTAATTTTATCTAATCATATGCCTGAACTAAAAAATGTTGTCAAAAAGATGCCTTTCAGCAAGTACATAAGCAAGGTAATTTCATCTGCCAATGTGGGCTATGAAAAGCCTAATCCGGAATTTTATAAATATGCCCTGAAAAAAACATGGCACCCAAGAAAAAAAGTAATGATAGGGGATAATATCCTGGCAGATATTCAGGGCGCTACAGAGGCGGATATTCCAGCCATACTTGTCAGGAATTCGTTGTTTAAAGACAATGAAAAAAGCATGTATTTTGCGAAGGACCTGCTGGAGGCCGCCGACATACTTAAAGAGAAATTTTAATTTCAGCCGACCGAGCTTTCCGTAGGTTCAGCTGTGGGCGCCTCGCTGGGAGCAGGAGTTGTGGCTTCCGGTTCTGCGGAATCTGAAACCTCAGGTGTATTTGTGGGTTCAGCCGTCGGATTTATGTATCCTTCGTAGTCCGCCGGGTTCACATGCAGCTCAGGGGCATAATATTTGTAAACATCTGTATGGGAAAGCTCTGACGCAATTTGCTCGCCGTTTTCATCCCTATATATTCTGTAAACTTCACATGTGATTCCCTGATGGCCGTTTAGAAGCACAGGCTCTGACCCTGCAGGAACGGTGTCGTCTTTCACATACACAGGGTCTCCTATGGGGACTGTTTTTAATGTTTTAACCCATATTGTTATATGGTCACAGTTTTCAAGGGGCGCACCGTATATTTCCGCGTAAACATTCTGCCCTTCGGTATACATAGCAATATATACCGGATAATCGTGGGTATTAACGAACTTAAGGTCAGCAGTGCCGTAATTTACTGTAGCGTCGCGGCCTCTTGTAAGATAACTCAATTCAAAGGAGTGGTGGAATCTTTCGGTTATTTCCATGTCTGCCATCAGTGCGGCGTTAAACAGCGTTCCTGACACCTGGCAGACTCCGCCCGCCACATCAGGCACCAGCTCGTTCCCGCCTACAATTGTATTGGCTTCCAAAAAGCCTGCCGCAGTTGTGCGCTTTCCCGTTGTATTATTCATCGAAAATTCTTCTCCGGGCAAAAGCACAGTGCCGTTTATCATTGAGCAGGCCAGAGCGATATTATGCATACGGTTTGCGTTGCTGGATTGAACGGTTTTAAACGAAACTATTAGTGTTGTAATCTCTCTAAGGTCAGTATTTTCATCGGGATGTATTTCCCATCGCGGAATATCAATAACACCATAGTCTTCATTTGCTAACGCAGCGCAGACACTTTCCCACAAAGCGTCAGGGTCAGTTTCTATGCCGGAGGCGGCGTTATCGTATATAAACCAATCTTCTTTTTCAAGGCTTGTGTCAGGATTAAACTGCACTGCAGGCTCAGAAGCAGAGGTTGACTTTGAGGATGCTATTTGTTTAATTTCACCTTCCAAAGCGGAAGGGTCGAATGTTCTTGCCGTTTCAAAATAAACAGGGGTTTGCTGCAGGTTTGAAACTTCGTTGTATCTTTCCGGGTTACTTCCTGTTCTGCCAAGTTGGTATGCCTCATCAAGCACTTCGCCTGTGTTATATGAGATTTCGATGTCTTGAGAGGTATATGTATATTCTTCGTTTTCGTCCCAGCGAATGGTAACATAAATTTCGCTTTCATCTGTAGCATGCTGGCTGTTTACTGCCTCTGTTGCTTCCTGCATGGTAAGGCCGCCTAAATGCACATTATCAACATAGATACCATCATAAAAAGTATCTTTATCAATCGCGCTTAAATGCTTTTGATTTTGCAGGTATGTGAAAAGATAGATGCCCGCTAAGGCGGACAGTAAAACAACAGACAAAATTATCAGGGTTGTTACTAGCTTTTTGTTTGCCTTTTTTGCGTTGTTTTTCATATCTTTAATCCTTAATCCTATTATATTTTTATCTGTGATGCACTTTAAAATTAAATTATTATAAATAATTTTTAATATACAAAACAACCATATTATACCATGGCATTGGATATTTACAAACATAAAGAGGTTATATTTTTTGTTGCTTTATTATATTTTTATTATTATGAAAGTATGATATAATTAACAAAAACTAAAAAGAGGATAAAAATGCTTATAACAAATGCCCCGAAAGGCACCAAGGACGTACTGCCCGCTGAAAGCTACAAGTGGCAGTATATTGAAGAAAAAATGAGGCAGGTTTGTGATTTATATAACTGCAGCGAAGTAAGAGTTCCTACTTTTGAACATACGGAGCTTTTTTTGCGCGGAGTAGGGGACACTACCGATATCGTAAATAAGGAAATGTACACCTTTGAAGACAAAGGCGGAAGAAGCATAACATTAAAACCTGAAGGAACGGCAGGAGTTGCAAGGTGCTTTATTCAAAACAGCCTTTTTAACAATCCCATGCCTATAAAGATGTATTATCTTAATTCACCTGTTTTCAGGTATGAAAAACCACAGGCGGGAAGGCT
>CAZDZB010000139.1:0-5130 GCA_964509795.1 uncultured Christensenellaceae bacterium
CGTCAATGATAATTAAAGGCTTATGTGAAACAACTTCCATCCTGCATATCCACTCTGTTCGGTATATCCCCTCCAGAATGCTTTTGGGGCTTAAATTTACTTCCGTATACTGCGACAGTACGCATAAGGATAAAAACGCGCAGGCGGCATTCTGAACCTGGTGATAGCCGACGAGTTTAGTTTTTATGTCTGCTTCTAGAGCGTCATAGATCATATGGAACTGTGCGCCTTTAAATCCAATTGCATCAATTGTTATCATCGCCTTATTAAGTGCAAATAGTGGAGCGTTTTTTTCTTTTGCTTGATTTAAAATTACTGCATATGCTTCATCATACTTCTGATTTGCCAGAACCACCGGACAGTTTTCTTTTATTATACCTGCCTTATTTTGCGCAATTTCATCAATTGAATTTCCGAGGATATTCATATGGTCATAAGCAATTGGTGTTATTACACTCAATATCGGTTTTATTACATTAGTTGAGTCATATGTTCCGCCGATTCCTGTCTCAATGACTGCAATTTGAATATTTTCCTTTTCAAATATTATAAAAGCTATTGCTGTCAAAAGCTCAAAAAAAGAAGCATCCGGGAAACCCTCTTCTGACATTTTTTCAGCGTGTATTCGCACAACGCCTGCTGTTTCTGCAAACTGTTTATCCGAAACATTTTTTCCGTTAACACGTATTCTTTCATTAAAAGATAAAATATAAGGTGAAGTAAAGAGGCCAGTTTTGTATCCTTCAGTTCTTAAAGCTGAATCCATGCAGGCACAAACAGAGCCTTTTCCGTTTGTACCTGCCACATGGATTGCCTTAAAACGGTTCTGAGGATTGCCAACACGGCTAAGAAGTTCACCTATTACAGATAAATCAACTGTATCTCGCTGACGCCGCCTTTGGCCTTCCACATATTTTACGCTTTCATCAAAATTCATATTACTATTTCAGCTTTTCAAGTGAAGCATTTAACTGGTCAAGTTTTTCTTTATTTTTTTCAAGGTTGTCTTTTTCTTTCTGAACAACTGCCTCAGGAGCCTTTGAAACAAATTTCTCATTCTTAAGCATTCCGTCAGCCCTGGCTATTTCTTTTTTTGTATGTTCTATTTCGCCTTCTATGCGTTCGATTTCCTTTTCAAAATCAATAAGCTCATTCATCGGCAGATAAATACTTCCGGCGTCACTTACAATGCTTACCATGGAGGAATCATCAGGGTTTTCATTAATAAATTCAACTTTTTCCCCTGATGCCAGCCTGGCAATATAATCTTTGCTGTCAGTTAAGTCAATACCATTATTTGCGCAGATATATATTGTTGTTTTTTTATTGGTAGGAACATTCATCTGGGCGCGAATATTTCTTATCTTGTGGATAATGTCTTTTACCTGTTCCATTTTAGCAGCTTCTTCAAAACTCATTTCATCGCTAAATTCCGGGAATTTTTCAACCATGATTGATTTTTCCCTTCCTGCAAAAGCTTGGTAAATTTCCTCTGTGACAAATGGCATAAACGGGTGCAGAAGCTTTAATGCTGACATAAGCACATGATACAATACAGCTTTTGTGCTGCTCTTTTGCTTTTCAGTTCCTTCGTATAGTTTCGCTTTGCTAAGTTCTATGTACCAGTCGCAGAACTCCGACCAGATGAAATCATAAACCTTTTGGAGCGCCAGCCCCATCTCAAATGCTTCAAGATTATCGATAACTTCTTTTGTAACCATATTAAGCCTTGTTAATATCCATTTATCAGCTGTGTCAATCGTGTTGAACTCAATTTTCTCAGGTCTTTCATCCCCAAGGTTCATCAAAACAAACCTTGACGCGTTCCATATTTTGTTGGCGAAATTCCTAGCGGCCTCAACCTTGGACTCATTGTAGCGCATGTCATTTCCCGGTGAACTATTAGAAATCAAGGAAAATCTTAATGCGTCTGCTCCAAATTCTTCGATGATTTCCAGCGGGTCAATTCCGTTGCCTAATGATTTGCTCATTTTCCGTCCTTGCGCGTCACGAACCAAACCGTGTATCACAACGTATTCAAAAGGATTCTCTCCCATGTGTTCAAGCCCTGAAAATATCATCCTGGCAACCCAGAAAAATATTATGTCATATCCCGTAACTAAAACATTTGTCGGATAGAAATACTCAAGGTCTTTGCTCTTTTCCGGCCATCCCAATGTGGAGAAAGGCCATAACGCAGATGAAAACCAAGTGTCCAAAACATCTTCATCCTGGTGTATGTTTTTGCTGCCGCACTTTTCGCATGCTGCTGGGTCATCTTTTTTTACCATTGTATGCCCGCAGTCTTGGCAGTACCATACAGGAATTCTGTGTCCCCACCAAAGCTGCCTGGAGATGCACCAGTCTTTTATGTTGTTCATCCAGTTGTAATAAATTTTGTCAAAGCGTTCAGGAACAAATTTTACTTCCTTTTCATCAACCGCTTTTATAGCTGGGGCAGCTAAGCCATCCATTTTTACAAACCATTGCTTTGAAATAAGCGGGTCAACTGTTGTTTTGCATCTGTAGCATACGCCTACATTATGCGTGTAGTCCTCAGTTTTTTCAAGAAGTCCAAGGGCATCAAGGTCCTCGACAACTTTTTTTCTGCCATCGCTTAATGTCATGCCGCTGTATTGCCCTGCGTTTTCATTAAGCGTTCCGTTTTCATTTAATATGTTTATCTGCTCAAGATTGTGGTGTATTCCCATTTCATAGTCATTGGGGTCGTGAGCCGGAGTAATTTTTACTGCGCCTGTTCCGAATTCCGTGTCAACATAATCATCAGCGATTATCTCAATTTCCCTGTTCATTAAAGGTAGCATAACCGTTTTGCCAACCATGTCTTTGTATCTGTCGTCATCTGGGTTAACAGCAACAGCAGTGTCTCCCAGCATGGTTTCGGGCCGTGTTGTGGCCACAACAAGATATCCGCTTCCGTCAGATAAAGGATACCTTAAATGCCACAGATGGGAAGATTTTTCTTCATATTCAACTTCGGCGTCAGACAAAGCTGTTTTGCAGTCTGTGCACCAGTTTATCATTCTGTCTCCCTGATAAATCAATCCTTTTTCATAAAGATTAACGAAAACTTCCCGGACTGCTTTGGAGCATCCCTCATCCATAGTGAATCGCAGCCTTTGCCAGTCGCAGGATGAACCCAGCCTTTTAAGCTGTGAAATTATCCTGCTGCCGTAAAGATCATACCATTCCCATGCCTTTGCAAGGAACTCTTCCCTGGACATGTTTTCCTTTGTGATGCCTTCTTTTGCAAGCTGCTCTAATATTTTTACTTCTGTCGCTATTGAGGCGTGGTCAGTTCCCGGAAGCCACAGCGTGCAGTATCCCTGCATTCTTTTAAATCTTATTATAATGTCCTGCATAGTGTTGTCCAGCGCGTGCCCCATATGCAGCTGCCCTGTTATGTTAGGCGGCGGAATCACAATGCAAAACGGCTCTTTATCAGGGTCAGGCTCGTCATGAAAATAGCCTTTTTCTTCCCAGTTATTATATAGCTTTAATTCGCATTCTTTGCTGTTATAATTTTTTTCCATTATTTCTCCTTGTACGATGTTTATATTGTACCAATTTCAGTGTGTCTTAAGCCGATGCACTTTTTTGCAGCCAGCTCACTAATTATTAATTGTATTTCAATTCACAAATACTACTGCGATTGCCGCAGTAAGCACCAGCATAAATCCAATTACTTTTAGTGTAATTTTTGCCTTAGTTCTTTTTTCTTCCTCTTGGACCAGCCGTTCGGAAATAAACTTCGCCCCATAAGTTATTACTGCCCCTGCAATAAGCAAAATTATTTTCCAAATACCTCCGTTAAACTCAAAAGTCATATTCTTATCCTTTTCCTGGTACAAAAAAACCACCCCATCACAAGGACGAAGCGGTTCGCGGTACCACCTTGATTTATGGTTAAGTAAATAACCATACACTCATTAGTCTTTAACGCAGACAACGTCTGAAACTACTTGGTTTCATTCCAGATGCTCAAAAGCGACCTTCAATACTACAACTTAAACCGATTCTCACCAAAACACCGGTTTCTCTGGTAAGCGTTTAGTATTTACTCCTCTTTCTCGTTGCACATATTTAATTACTTATTATTATAGCCAATGAAAAGCTAATGTCAACAATATAATGAAAATTATTTCTCTATTTATATCCGTATTTATAAAATACCTGCTTGAGAATCACAATGTATTCGTCAACCTGCTCCCACACTTTGCTTTCATTTATTTTTCCAAAATGAATAATATCTTCAATTGCCTTGTCTACATATTTTTCAATTGTCCATTTTATAATATTGACAGATTTTCTTACGTCAATGGTATCATCAAATTTAGTGAAGTCTATGTTATATGTGAGAAGGTTTTTGTATAACGTAGGCGAAATGGCTGCAATATACTTATCCAGCTCAGCCTCCCCCATCTCGTATCGGAGTGTTCTTATGAAATGAAAAACATAAGGATATTGCTTTGCAATATTAATTTTTATTTCATAATATTGCTTTACTCTTTTGTAAATGTCGGATTCGTTCCAGTTAATCTCGTCCACTACATTTTTAAACGCCATCTCCACAGCGAATTCCTTTAATACATCGTAAAGTTTCTCTTTGCTGCCAAAGTAATGATATAGCAGCCCTTTTGAAATATCAGCATGCTCAACTATGTTATTTGTTGAAGTGTTGCTGTATCCATATCTGCTGAATTCCTCCAAAGCGCTGTTTATTATTCTTGACCTTTTAGCTAAAGGTATATTTTCGATAATTTCATTCATCTATATGTATTATCTCAAAAATGACCACTTAGGTCAACATGCAAATTTAATAATATTCGTCAGGATTTTCTATTTCTCCGCTTACCAGTTTTTCTGCAAAAACATAAACTTCGTCTTCTTTGTCAGCGTCTATGGGTACAAACTCTTCGGTTTCATCATCCAATAGGTTAACCTGCATCAAAAAAATGTCTGTTATTCCCTCTTGTGTGTCCGAATCCAAATCTGTCAGCATCACATATTCCTGTCCGTCAAAAAGAAAATATTCCAATATTTCAACATTAAGCTCGTTGCCGTCATCATCATAAAGAGTTATTATATTATCATTATCACACATTTACA
>CAZDZB010000140.1:0-5071 GCA_964509795.1 uncultured Christensenellaceae bacterium
ATGGCAATCATGTCATCAAGAAATACTTCTCCCTTAAAATTCACCACCAGATCAGCCTTGATGCTTCCTGTAGCACCGTCGCCAAGGTTCAGGTCACTGAATCCCATGCTCTTTAACATCCTGTACCGGCCCTCCTGAAGCAGATCAGTCATCTCGACACTGCCTGTATGTCCCGCAATGTTTATGTTTGAAAGATGAATCATCTGCTCGTATCTGAATCTGTAATTATTAAGCTCGTTAAGTTTTATCCTCGGCATGAATCTTCTCCTTATATTAATCTTACATGTTGATCTTCTTTATGCAGATATTTTATTCAAGGTCTTTATAGTTTATTATGCAAATATTATCTAACATTAGAGATATAAATACTTTTTGTTTCCGCTTAATAAACCCGCAGAAAAACCTTTGGAGCGAATAACTCTATCCTGTTCCAATAAAGTTATAATATGCCCGGAACATCCTGTTTTTTTCTATTTTAATCATAAAGATGAGTGAACTTCCTGAATTATTATTGAATTTAATTTCATGTTCTGCATACCTAAATAAGCTTTGGCCGGTTTTATGCTGTTAACCGTGCCGACTGAGGCAATAATAAAAAGAGGTGTTTTTATGAATAAAACATTTATTAAAGCTCTTTCTTTGCTTACGGCTCTGCTTGTCATCTCTGCCGGTTGCGGAAAGGAAAAGTCCAACGACAGTTCATTACAAAAAGTAAAAGAGAAAGGATACTTTATTGTAGGCCTTGACGACCAGTTCCCTCCCATGGGCTTCAGAGGCCAGGACAATGAAATTACAGGTTTCGATATTGACCTTGCAAAAGAAGCCGCAAAAAGGCTTGGAGTCAAGGTTCAATTTAAACCGGTAGTCTGGGACGGTATCATTATGAGCCTTAACAGGGGTGATATTGATGTTATTTGGAACGGCCTGACAATTACAGATGAACGCTCCAGGCAGATACTCTTTTCAAAAGCATATCTTAACAACAGGCAGATAATCATTGTAAAAAATGACAGCACTGCCAAAAATCTCTCCGATCTTAAAGAAAAAACAATCGGACTGCAGCGCGGCAGCAGCAGCGAAAAGGCCCTTGCATCTAACGCCTCTTTTTCTAAAAGCATTAAGGGGGTGAAAAAATTTGAATCCAATACTCTTGCCCTTATGGACCTGGCCGCGGGACGCATTGACGCCGTTGTAATCGATGAAATCGTAGGAAGATGGAACATGGCCATCAAGCCCGGCGTATACAGGGTACTGGACGAAGATCTTGGCAAAG
Organism: uncultured Christensenellaceae bacterium; assembly: GCA_964509795.1. Taxonomy (GTDB): domain Bacteria; phylum Bacillota; class Clostridia; order Christensenellales; family UMGS416; genus JAFGUF01. Next base: position 1,274 of record CAZDZB010000140.1, read on the forward strand.
AACTTTATGGAGTCGGAATCCGCAAGTCCGATGAGACCTTTAAAGCAGAGCTTGACAGGGTTCTTGACGAAATTAAAAATGACCAGGTCGGAGAAGAAATATCAAAGAAATGGTTTGGAACCAATATTCTTCTTAAATAAACATGGATACACTTTTACAATATATAATTGACTCGTCCGTTTTTATACTCAAGGGGGGCGTTCTCACTATAGAATTGTATTTTGTTACAATACTCTTCTCAATCCCCCTTGGTGTAATTCTGGCCCTGATGAAAATTTCAAGGTTCAGAATTCTGCGGGCAATAATAAGTTTTTACACCTGGGTGTTCCGCGGAACACCCCTCCTTTTACAGCTGTTTTTTACATATTACGGTCTTCCTGTTATAGGGGTGACTCTCCAGCCTTTCAGCGCTGCGGCACTTACATTTATTATCAATTACTCAGCATACCTTACAGAGATTTACCGCGCCGGAATTGAATCCATAGACAAAAACCAGTATGAAGCCGCAAGGGCATTGAACATGAACTTCTTCCAGACCATGCGCAGAATAATACTCCCGCAGGCAATAAGGCGTACAATTCCGCCAACATGCAACGAGGCAATTACCCTTGTCAAGGACACGGCCCTTGTATCCGTAATTGGAATGGGAGACCTCCTCATTTCCGCAAAAGAAATATTCGCAAGAGATTTTACTGTAATACCTTTTGGAATCGCAGCTGTTTTTTACCTTTTAATCACAACTGTAATAGTATATCTTTTCAGAAAACTTGAAGATAAATATTCAATCTATGAATAAACGGAAAGTCCCATGCAGATGATAAAAGCTGAGAATCTTACTAAATCTTTCGGGTCCCATATAGTCCTTAACAATGTGTCTCTTGAAATCAGTCGGGGTGAAGTAATTGCTATAATCGGCCCGTCAGGGTCAGGCAAAAGTACCCTGCTGCGCTGCTTTAACGGGCTTGAAGAGATAGATTCAGGCCGGATAATCATTGAGGGTGAAACCTATTCCATGAAAGACCGGGGGCAGAAAGACTGTATCACTGCGGCCCAGAAAAAATCCATGCAGAAAAAAATAGGAATGGTCTTTCAGCATTTTAATCTTTTTCCCCATAAAACAGTTCTTGAAAACATCATTGAGGCACCCGTAACTGTTAACAATATGAAAAAAAAAGACGCAGTGGTCATGGCCGAAGCCCTTCTTGAAAAGGTTGGGCTTTCTGATAAAAAAAACTCCTATCCTTCCAGGATATCAGGCGGCCAGAAACAGCGGGTAGCCATTGCACGTGCACTGGGTATGAATCCCGATATTATGCTCTTCGACGAACCGACTTCAGCCCTTGACCCGGAACTCACAGGTGAGGTGCAGAAAGCAATGACCGACCTTGCCCGTGAAAAAATGACCATGTTTGTCGTAACACATGAAATGCGTTTTGCCGCCGAACTCGCTGATAGAATACTGTTTATGGACGAAGGAACTATAATCGCGGATGACATTCCCGAAAAAATATTCAACAATCCTGCCCACCCCCGAATAAGATCGTTCATAGAAAAAGTCGGCCAGTAAGACAATATTGCTCTATTACGACTATAAGGGTTTTTCTTAACGCAAATTAAGAATTTTCCCCAATTGACTTTTTACTTCTCTGGTATATATTACATATACCATTTAAGTTGTATCATATTCATGATTTTCTCTCACCCCCAAGTTTTTGGGGGTTTTTTGTCTTGAAAAACAGGCCTGTTACATTCTGATATTTCCATGCTGAAAAAAATTATCATAATAATTATGGTCGCGGCCATTACCTCCTGCGGGACCTATAATAATAAAAAAATTCTTTATGAGGGGTTTAACGGCCAGTCCCTTATCGTGTATATTTCGGAATTTTTTCCTGAGGAAAAACAGGACACACCTGAAGAGATAGCTTCACTCCTGACTGAAAAACTGAACCAGAGGGCGTTCATTATACTTGCCTGTTATGTCTCAATAAATATTGACCGGACAAAAACTTCACCCTCAAATGACCGGCTTTTGAATGATATGATTAATTCAGTTCTCTCTAAAGGACATATTGTCGAATATAGTTTTAATGGAAGAGGTTATTGCGAAGCCTACGGAGAGTATGAAGTCTCCGCCTTTTATCAACTTATTAATAAAATCAATAATCAGTAATTACCTGATAAATCTTCCAATCATCCCCTTCTTCAGCATTATGGCGTTCTCCGGGCAGATCTCCATGCAGCAGTAGCACCTGATGCATTTCTTATAATCAAAAGATGGAATTCTGTTATTGATTGTTTTACTTATTGCACCAGCGGGGCATATTGTTTTGCATTGATAACACAGCGTACACTTATCAGGCTGAGGTAAAGGTTTTTCAACAATAAGGTTTTTAAAAAGCGGTGAGGTCATGGGCCATCCGGTCATTTTTGACTTTGGCGCGGGCTCCCTGAACCTGTTATTAAATGCTTCAAGGCCGGTCCCCTTTATCTGAATCTTTTCCAGGTCAGCAACCCCATAGCCCCTCTTCTCCCCTTCTACGCATGTAAGAACGCGCCGGAGATCCAGCCCTGCAACCGCAACAGCAACAGAATCTACAGCAACCGCATCTGTTCCGCAAATAAGAGCATGTCCCATTACCGGATTGCCGCCGGCACCTGGCCCCTCGCCTTCAAGTCCAAGAATACCATCCATTATATGGATCATTGGTTTATTCAGGCCGTTAATAAATGCTCCGTAAAGATCCAGAAGAAAAGAGGTGAAATCCTCTTTTGTATTTGCCCTGAAATGCCATTTTGATTTTTCAAGACCATTTATGGTCCCGAAAAGATTCTTTACAGCTCCGGTAAAATAGGTCAACCCGTGTGTTTTCAGTTTAGGAAGATTGATAATTATATCGCACTCGTCCAGCTCTTCGGCAACCTGAAAGTTTTTATACTTTAAACCTGTTTCATTATGTATTGCAGTAGTACGCCTTGTGTCTGCCGCCTGGACGTTTTCACGCGCAAGAATTACATCAAGCCCGGTTTTTTTCAAAACTCTCTCCAGTGGATGAAAAGCGGGGGATTCAACAAGTACGGGCAAACCTCCGTTTTTTTTAATAATGCGGATTACAGCTTCAACGATTAACGGGTGAGTGGTTATCCCGCTATGGGGCAATGCGGACGTAAGCAGGTTCGGCTTGATTGCTACTCTTCTGTTTTGAAAAGACTGCCGGTTAAAATTATTATCCGAAAGCATCTTTTCAATTGATTCTTCAATCCTGTCAGGGATATATGCATCTGTCTTTAAAAGGGAGACTGTGCTTTTTTTCATTTACTTACTCTTAATGGACAGTATCATTTCCAGCTGGATAATAATGCCTTCTTGCCCATTCAAGCTTCTTTTTTTCATCTGCCGAAAGGGCGCTCATACCCTCCCTGGCAATTTTGATCAAAAGATCATCGATAATTTTTTTAGCCTGGACTCTTTCATCTATCTCTTTTCTTTTTTTCTTCAGACGCTGTTTTTTTCTGAAATTTTCAAAAAAAGAAGTTCCACCACTTTTTTTCAATGATGGATTCATATACTTTTTCATCAGCATAAAACCGGCTATCAGTCCGCCAATATGTCCTATGTGACTTATGTTCCCGCCTTTGCCCGCAGCTGTGGACAGGGTACCAAAAAATTCAAAAATCCCGAAGGCAAGCAGGAGATACTTTATCCTGACAGGAAACAAAAAATAGAGAAGGACCTCACGGTCCGGCCAAAGCATTGCATAAGCAATCAGTATGGCATACAGTGCGCCAGATGCGCCA
>CAZDZB010000141.1:0-5063 GCA_964509795.1 uncultured Christensenellaceae bacterium
CCAACGACCTCTCCGGTAGCGATAAAATCAGCACCGGTCTGTTTCATGTATTCAATGGCTTTTTGCAGAAAATGCATCTTACAGTCAATGCAGGGATTCATATTTTTACCGTAACCGTGGGGGGGATTCCTTACAATGTCCACATACTCGCCATCAAGACGATGAAAGTCAAGATTGAGGCCTATCTGCCGGGCTAATTCAGTAATATCAAGTGTTTCAGGATCAAGATCAGGGGGCACAAAGGGCAGGATACAGTGGAAACCGGTTACGGTAATTCCCTGGTTCATTAAAATTTTTGCAGCCAACAGGCTGTCAAGTCCGCCTGAATATAAAAGAACACAGGAGGCCTTGCTCATTCAAGCTCCTCATGATAAATAAGCTGTATTGATACTTTTTCACCTGCCCTGCACATCGTCCTGCCCTCCGGCAGAATAATAAGACAGTTTGCGTCACTCATGGAGGTGAGGATACCGGACCCCTGCGGTCCGGTTGTTGATACAAAAAATTCTTCATCCTGTATTGTAAGATAACCGCGGACAAAATGTCTGCGTTCCGTTTTTTTAGTAATATCCTGCTGAAGTGTTGCATGCACAACAGGTTTTTGCAGTTCCCGCGCCCCCATCAACCTGCGTATTGCTGGTCTCACAAACTGTATAAATGAGACCATGGTTGAAACAGGGTTTCCCGGTAATCCAAAAAAAAGTTTGTCCGACTTAATGCCAAAGACAAAGGGCTTGCCCGGTTTCATGAGAAGCTTTTCAACTTTAATATCAATGCCCAGATCAGCCATAACGTCTTTTACAAAATCATATTTCCCCATTGACACGCCGCCTGTTGTTATAACAATGTCGTTTTCAAAGGCTTTTCTGAATTTCTCCCTGGTCTCCTCAAAATCATCCCTGGCTATTCCCATATAGTGCGGCACGGCATTGCATTTGGTTATTTCTGCGAACAATGTATACGCATTACTGTTCCTTATCTGGCCGTTCTCAATTTCATCACCGGGCTCAACAAGCTCATTGCCGGTGGGGATGATGGCCACATGCGGCCTTCTGTAAACCATTACATCAGTAATATTAAGCGATGCCAGAAGACCGACATCCGCAGACCGCAAGGTGCGTCCTTTTTTTAGAACAACCTGCCCCTGTGCAATGTCTTCACCCTTTCTTCGTATATTGTCTCCCCTGTTCAAAGACTTGAAAATTTTTACATTGTTTCCATCTTCTTTTGTATATTCAACCGGTATCACCGCATCAGCCCCGGGCGGGACGGGCGCGCCGGTCATAATGCCCACAGCAAAAGATCCATCAAGAACCTTCCCGGAATACAGGGATCCGGCCTGGACCTCGCCCTGCACCGGTAAAACGACCGGTGCCTCCTCTGAAGCTTCGCAAATAGACTCTTGAGTAACAGCATACCCATCCATGGCCGAATTGTCGACAGGAGGTATATTAAGCATGGAAACAATATCCCGGTAAAGAATTCTCCCGGCTGTTTCAAGAAAAGGCACCTTTTCAGCGCTTGTTTCTTTTATCGCATCAAGAACAATTGCCAATGCTTTATCAACACTTATCATCTGCTTTTTATTCATAGTATAGCCCTATATAAACGAAACAATTCTCTAAAAAACGTCTTCATTTTTAAAATTCATCAAGACAATTAATTGAATGAACACTATGACACATCTCTCTTATAAATCATAAATGATTATAATAAAACAGACGCCATTATTACGTTCCTGTATAAAATATCAAAATCTAATGAACTGTATTGATTTTTCTATGTATTAATACAAGAAAAAAATAATCTTTCAAGGTGTTTACCCTGTTCTATGTAACAAAAATCCCCACTCTTTTACCTGCCAAAGAAAATTTCCGCGAAATATACGTGTTTCACGATAAAGAACGCAATTCCTGTATGATAATTTTTATTGTATTACAAATTTGTAATAAAATTATTGGCAAAAGACTATTTTTTGTTGAATAAAAATATTTTTCTTGAAAATATTTGATTGTTCTGCATAATTTGATTAGATTATAATAAACACTATAAAAGAAATGATCGAGGTAATATGAGTACTAATATTGAACAACAGGGGAGTAAATACACGGAGAGATACAAAAATCATGAGATACTTTCAGAAGATATCCTCAATGACATTAAAGAGGCTGGTTTTTTTACACAAATTAGACTGAGGTTAAAAAGTGTTAGAAAAGAACTGAAAATGACTCAACGGGAATTTGGCGAAACAGCCGGTATTGACAGAAGATATGTAGCGAAAGTTGAATGCGGGTCACAAAATCCGTCCTTTAAATTTCTGAGAAACATCTCTATAAAGCACAAGATTTCTTTAGACTGGTTGCTTTATGGAGTTGGCGATAGGTTTGTGATGGCGGAAGACGCCAGTTACGGAAATGAACTTGCTGTTTTCAAAAAGCTCCTTGATAACGCTTCCCAGGATGACATAGATGTCGTTGTAAAAATGATACAGAAAATCCTTGGCTAATTATCAGAAAGAAAATAAGATTGCAGTAGTTTAAAAAAGGTACCAGGAAGGAGGTACCTTTTTGTATACGGCATCACTAATGGTGCACTATATATTCGATCTCAAGGTTTTCATTAAGCTCGGTCAAATCCTTTAAGGAATTAGCCTGCCAGTAGATGTATTTTGATGCGAGCATTTTAATCTTTTTTTCATTGTCATGATCACGCAACTTGACAAAAAAAAGCCCCAGAGATGCAATACCCGAGCTATTAATTACTTCAAGTTTTGAAACATCCAGTGAAAGTGTTTTATTATAATTTATGGCATAATGCATCACAAAATCAATGATTTCCTCATAATTTTCAATTGATTGCAGTCTAAAGAAGCCGGAGAAAACAATTTTGTGCTCATCTTCAAGATACTCCACTGAATATGTTTCCCCGGTGATTTTTCTCTTTTCCATAGTCATACTTTTTCCCGATTCAAAGATACAATAATCCTCTCTCTACCTCATGTATACAGAAAAAACTGTTAATATTACCTATCTTTTAAAACAAAAACAAATTAATAATTATCACATTTTTTATACAATTGTTTGTCAAGATTATTATTACACGAAAATACTGTATTTACGTAAGTTCTCAAAAACGGGGGGCATGTTGTCTCCCCCCCGCCGAAGGCGGGCGGGAATCGTTCTCGCCCCCTGCAAATGAAAACTTACGTATTTACCAAAAGGTTCTCTCTTTTTTACGACAGAAAGTGCTTTTACAAGGGAGATTCTAAAAACTTTATTATGGGAACATCAAAAAAAGGCATTTATAATTAAAACATACCGATTTTAAGATGTGTCCATAACCATAAGTGTCAGAAATCCCCACTGCATGACCATTTTTTTTAAAATTTTACCGCTATCATCAATTATCTGATTATTGCGTTAGTTTCTTATTTATACCATTATAATAATTATAAATCAACTGTTAAAAAATTACTTCATACGCGAAGAAACCAAAATATACAATGATATAATCCTACTGTACATTAAACGGTAAAGTAAATAATAGTAACTCATTTTCAGGGGGCAAGAACGATTCGCGTTTTTGAGAAATTACAAATAATATTCCTCATAACCAGTTTTTGTAATGGATATTTTCCAGATAAAAATGTAGCATGGACACCTCACAAGGCAAGAATACTCGTTCGTTATTCAACAGTAATTACTGCTTTAGTCAGACATTGTGTCCACCAGGGAACATCTCAACAAATTATACAGGTTGCAGGAGCGCACACATGACAGTATCACAATACATCACTGAGTCAATGAAAGCGTCATCATGGATTAGAAAAATGTTTGAAGAAGGCACAAAGCTTAAAGCACAGTTCGGTGACGAGAATGTTTATGATTTTACCCTGGGCAATCCTGATGTGGACCCGCCAGCCGAGTTTTTTGATGTTCTGCAAAAACTGACCGCAGCCCCTCAAAAAGGAGCCCATGCCTATATGCCCAATGCCGGCTACACTGATGTCAGGAAGAAAATAGCTGAAAAGGTATCTCGAGAGCAAAAAGTATCACTTCCATTGGAAAACATAGTGATGACCTGCGGTGCTGCCGGTGCTCTGAATACCGTTTTAAAAACAATACTCAATCCCCAAGACGAGGTCATTGTTCCAAAACCCTATTTTGCAGAATATGGATTTTACATACAAAATCATGGAGGAGAAATAATACCGGTTGATACTGAAGAGGATTTTTCGCTCAATGTCAATAATATAGCACGCGCGGTAACAGATAAAACACGGGCCGTTTTGATTAATTCACCGCACAACCCAACCGGAAAGGTGTATGGCGCTGACTCCATCAAAGAACTATCCTCACTGATAAACGATTTCAACAAGAAGGGGAAAGAGCTGTATCTCATATCTGATGAACCTTATCGTGAAATTGTGTATAATAATATCGAGGTTCCCAGCATCCTGCATCATTGCCGTCAGTCAATAGTGGTCACGTCATACTCGAAAAGTCTCTCCATACCTGGCGAACGCATAGGCTATTGCGCAGTTAACCCCTCATGCTCAGATGTCAATACCCTTATGGCGGGATTAATATTAAGCAACCGCATTCTGGGTTACGTGAACGCCCCTGCCCTGATGCAGCGGATCGTCGCAGAACTCAACGATGTCTCTGTTGACATTACCCCTTATGAAAAAAGAAAACTTCTATTTACAGACGGGTTAAAGAAAGCGGGGTATTCATTTATTGAACCGGAAGGAGCATTTTACCTTTTCTGCACAGCTCCGGGAGGTGATGACATTGCCTATGTGAGACATCTGCAGAACTACAATATTCTTGTCGTTCCGGGAAGCGGCTTTGGCGGCCCTGGATTCTTTCGTATTACTTACTGTGTTTCAGAGGACAGTATAACACGGTCATTACCACTCTTCAAAAAAGCCTATGATGAATTTTAATATAAGTGTAAGTTCTCGTTTTCAGGAGGCGGGAACGATTCCTGCCCGCCAAAGGCGGGCGATAACGTACTTCTATCTATTATTTCAAATCCCTTGATTCAATTCTCGCAATATT
>CAZDZB010000142.1:0-5034 GCA_964509795.1 uncultured Christensenellaceae bacterium
CCGAAACCGCCATCATCGCGATCCGTAATATTAAGATTTTCCCTTTTAATAAACTCACCTCTATAGACTTTGTTGAAAATAATCTGAGCAATGCGCATCCCATTGTAAACCTCAAAAGACTCTTTGCCGAGATTGGTGGTAATTATTTTAATCTCTCCGCGGTAATCAGCATCAATGGTACCCGGTGAATTTAACAGGGTAATGCCATGATTCAAGGCCAGCCCGCTGCGCGGCCTGACCTGCGCTTCATATCCGTCTGGCAGTTCTATACATACGCCTGTAGGGATCAAAACAGTCTGACCTGGCTCAATGGTCATGTTTTCTTTCAAAAAAGCACAGATGTCAGCGCCGGCTGCTGATGATGATTGATATTCCGGCATGACTGCGCCGGGTTCTATTTTAATCTTTACCGGTATCATAATGGTGTCTACCATTGCAATATGAATCTTTCTTTGTCAAGAAATGATATACTTTCAAATTATTTATTCATAAAAAATTTTTTGCAAAGGTTTACCTTTATAAAAGAAATATCTTTTTTATCGTTGTACTTTTATCAAAATGGCCCGACAATTATTATGACACACCATGTCTTTAAAATAATTTCTTGCTCACAGAGATGCTTTAAGGTATCCTTGTAATATACAGTAAAACATAATGGAAAAAGATGAATTAAAAAAATCAAAACATAGCGGAATTCCCGGCAATCTCGCTATGTATGAAAAAAAGATAACCTCTCAGGAACGTAAAATATACGATCTCAGCAACCTTATCAGCCTTGGCATGAGCCTTGCTTCAAACCTCAATATTGAAACTCTTGTTGAATCAATCCTCTTCAGCTGCATGGGTCAGATGTTTATCGATAAAATCGCCATACTCCTGCAGATTGATATCGATGAATTAAATTTTATCATATATATGTCTAAAGGATACGACGAGACCTTTGACAGGGATACAATAATATTTTATGAAGACTCCCCCATCATCCGTTATTTTGAGAAACATCCTGAACCCTGTTCATTTGCGGAAATCGCCTCGCATAAAAGACTGAAGAAAGACTGTGAAAAAATCGCCGCTCTTGTTCCTGAGTTAATTGTGCCAATGAAAAGCAAGGACATGATCAACGGTATACTCATATTAACAAAAAGGCTTACCGGGGACGATTACGCACATGAAGAACGTGATTTTCTTAAGGATCTTGCTAAATTTGCCGCCATAGCAGTTGAGAACTCACGGTTGTACCTTATGGCTACCCTTGATCGAATGACCAGGCTGTATATTCATCATTATTTCCAGGAACGTCTGCTGGACTCAATGAAACGAAGCAAAAGAAACAAAAATCCGCTGTCACTGCTTATGATTGACATTGATCATTTTAAAAATTTTAACGACACCTACGGGCACCAGCTGGGTGATTCTGTTCTGAAAGAAGTCGCCACTATACTTAAAGGAAATATCAGGTGTATTGATATCGCCGCCCGTTATGGCGGTGAAGAGTTCGCGATAATACTGCCGGACATCAGCCTGGATGACGCAATGATTGTTGCCGAACGGCTCCGCAGCAATATCGATGAGCACAGGTTTCAGGGCAAAGATGAATATTTACACGTGACCATTAGCATTGGCGTTGCACAATTCGACATAAAAAACGACCTTGACAGAAAAGATTTCATTGAACGTGCAGATAAAGCCCTGTACAAGGCCAAAAAGCAGGGAAGAAACAGGGTCTCGGTCCATAAAGCGTAAGGTGTCATACCGTACCGGGCTAAAATCATAAACATTTACGCACATCAAACACGGATAAATCAATGTCTGTTAAAAATAAACTATTAACGAAAAAATTTAATGACGCAGTGAATCTCGAAAGAAAGGGAGACTATTCTTCAGCAATGAAGGCTTATGTTTCTATCCTCAAAAGAAACAAAGGCTTCCGAGAGGGATATCTGAATCTCGGTTCATTATACGCCCGAATGAACCGCCTGTCTGACGCTTTAAAATGTTATAATGCAGCATTAAAAATAGACAAAGATTATCTTACTTTTTTTAATCTTGGCTGTATCTATTATAAACTCGGAGAATATAAAAAAGGGGTCATCAATCTTCAAAAATCAAAAAATATACAGACCTCTTTTATTCTTTCCACTCTTGTAATGGGTCTATGCTACAGCAGATTACAGGATATCCGTGCCGCCGAGATCAGTTTTAACGAAGTACTCCGCTCTTTACCGCACAACAGGGTTGCCCTGACTGCTCTTGCAATTCTATACTACAACAGCGGCAGGTTTAATGAAGCATTGGAACTGCTTGATAAACTCATGGGCTTCAGCAAAACAAGCAAGAGCATTCAGGAGTTAAAATCAGATCTTCTTTTCAAAAACGGTAAAGTCGATGAAAGCGCTGCTGAAATTAAATCATTGAAAAAAAATTCGAAAGGCTACCAGGTTTATGATGAATTCATCAAGTCAATACCTGTACAGGACCTGACTGACCGGTACGGCACCATAGAAGAAAAAATAGCTTCTCTTGAGGAAAAGAGCGACAAACACAGCCTCATTTCCCTGAGCCTGTGTCATCTTTTTAACGGCGACACTGATTCAGCCATTGACTATCTTTTTAAAGCCAGAAAGATCCTCATAAATTAAAAAAAATAAAAAAAATCCACATAATCCTTGACAATTTTTAACCCCTGGATATTTATTGTAGCTCTGGTGGTTATAGAGAGAGAGAAACACCTGTTCCCATTCCGAACACAGAAGTTAAGCCTCTCATCGCCGATGGTACTGCATGGGTAACTGTGTGGGAGAGTAGGACGCTGCCAGGCTTGCAATCATATATACATAAAAAAAGAGAAACTTTAAACGGTTTCTCTTTTTTTATGTATCAATTTAAATCTTTATAACAGTCTTTATTTAATATCAGCTGCCTTGACCTTCTTCTTTAAATTTTTCGCCTTAACTTCCAGGATAACAACACAATCCTGTGTGCTCTTGTCCCATTCAACATTATATATTGATGCACCTTTTATTGCGCCTTCAATTTCTTTTGCTGCCGCAAAGCCAGAAAGTCTAAAATTCTTTACTCCTGCGGCACCTTTGACCTGCGCCCCCACAAACTTTTCAATGACCTTCACCTGGGCATCTATGGTCGCTGCTTCCTTGGCCATGGCTTTTCTTACGAATTCATCAGTTTCATCTTCAGGGGCCGTTCCCATGCCGGCAACATGGTAGGTATCATCATCAATCCATCCTTCTGTTTTAGCCGACTCTCCGTCCTTAATGATCTTTCCGCCAATTTTATTGCTGCTGCATCCGGATAAGGCAAACGCAAGAACACCAACAAATACAAGCATACATATCTTCTTCATAAAGAATTCCTCCTGATTATCTTAATTTACCCTTACAAGGGAATGTTTCACTTAGGCTCATGCCTTTACAATCACAAAAAAAACTAATAAGAATTAAGTCCAATAAAACTGATACATCTCCTGGTATCATTATGTTAATTGATGACATCAATGGTGCTCAAATCCACGTTTTCAATTAAACGCTTCAACTCTTTATGTCTAATCTGATATATAATTTCACAATTGTGCCTTTGATCAAACTTCTCATATACCACTTTTCCGTTTTTAATTATATCCCTTATCATGATTGTCTGCTTGAGCCGTGTCCTGGGGGGATCACCCTTTGAAGATTTTCTTCTATTCAAGGCTTTAAACCTTTTAAGTATCTTAAACCTGGCATTCATGACAGCCGCCCTTCTCGCACTGTTCTTGAGCTGCCGCGCATTGGCATGTGTACGCACAGGTCTGCCTACCGCAATGATCGCATAGGTATTATTATCGATCCATCCCTTGCTGTCCCGTACTGAATTAATATCAAGCTTTGAGCTACTGCATGCTGTATGAGTTAGGAGATAAAAGACGCATACACCAAGAGCAAAAGATGTGATGTGTTCCTTTGATAGTTTCATATCAAGAAAGAAGCCCCTTTTTAAAGGTTACAACATATCTAAATTTTACATGAAAGTCAACATAAAATTAACACAATAATCTCCATAAACAGTACCTTCTCATTTTCAGGGGGCGCGAACGATTCCCGCCCGCCTTCGGCGTGCGGGAGATAAATGCCCCCGTTTTTGAGATGTTACTATACAGGTTTAACATAGCTCACTTCAGAAAGTCATCATCTTTCTAACTTTTATACCAAGAAGCAGAATTATAATTGAAAGATGTAATAAGAACCATAAGAAAGGGATTGTATTTAATACAGACCATGAATATATCAGTCCCGTCCCTGTACCAAAACCAAAAGCTATAATAAGGACATCACTAATGCTCATGAGATTGTTTAAGAATTTCTCTGAATAGCTTTCAGTATTGATTACTTTTGCTTTATCAAGCTGTTTCTTTACCAGAGGCAATAACAAATACACCACAAGAAATAAGAGTGACGAGTTGACTACGATATTTGCCGACAATAACGGAACTGCCATACCAATAACAGATGTGACGATAAAGACCGTGACAGTGTACCCGCCCTGAATCCTGCGTGCCATTGTCATAATCGACGGCAGTATCATTTTAAAATCTTCTTTCGTATACTCGTCTTTACTTGCAAAGAGATCCGCATAATAACTGCCAATAATTATGAGGAGGGTAAATAGTATGTATATAACCAGTATTTGTATAAACATTGTTTTCCCCCCGTATAGTTTATATTAAGAGTTCATGCCAATTCGTCAACACTTTTAAACCATGAGACCCAATTATTGCCAGTATGTATTCACTTCAACGTTTTCCTTTTAAGATAAATATGAAAGGCAATCCGTCACCTGTTAAACTGTTGCCATATGGCCATGTTACATGATACAGACCCGCCGGTGATTCCATATTTTTTTGTTGCATTCACAGGGCAGATGTGCATACCTTTTATTATTATTAACGCTTCACGGGGTGTTTTATATGAAAAAAACAATATCCTTTTGTATTGCCGTTTTTTTGTCCTGTTCAACATCACAACAGAATACCTCCCATGA
>CAZDZB010000143.1:0-5021 GCA_964509795.1 uncultured Christensenellaceae bacterium
TTGCTTTAAATAAAGAGAGATAAATACTTATTAGTCAATACATTTTTCAAGGTGAACACCATAAGATGGTAAGTTCTCAAAAACGGGGGGCATGTTGTCTCCCGCCCGCCGAAGGCCAGCGGGAATCGTTCGCGCCCTCTGCAAATGAAGGTACCTGAGATGCAGTATTTTATAATGCGGTGTCGCATACTGTGGTGCGATTTCGCTATTCTGTGCTCACGTGATTCAAGGCCGGCTTCAAGGGATAACCTTTGCAGTTGCAAAGATCATTTGCAGAGTATCTCATGATAGGTGATGCATTGTGACAAAAAACCACGTCATTACTATTGATAAGGCTGTGTATGGAGGGTACGGACTGGCCTTTCATAAGGATATACCATTCTTCGTGCCCTTGGGACTTCCAGGAGAGACCTGCGAGGTTGAAATATACCTCAAAAAAAAGGATATTGCCTTTGCGGCAATACGGCGCATACATGAAGCCTCTCCATACAGGACAGAACCTCAATGCCCGCAGTTTACTATCTGCGGCGGCTGTGATTATCTGCACGTGCCGTATGACTACGAACTCGAAATGAAAAAAGCCATTCTTAAAGACACTCTTAAGAGAATCGCCAAAATCAACGAGCACGAGTTACCTGGGATTAAGACAGTACGCGGTCCGCGCTTTCATTACCGCAGCCACTGCATGATAAAAAATCATGACAATTCAAAAGGATTTTACAAAAGAAAAAGCAATGACATAGCCACTTTCCCGCCGGAAGGATGCAGGCTTTTAGCCAATGAAATTAATATCTTCATTAAAAACATCAAAAGCCTGCATAAAGAATTAAAGATAGCTGTTGATCCTGAAGGAACGTGTTCTCAGAGCGATAAAGGAAATCAGGAAATCTGTGAAAAAAACGGCGGTCTCATTTTCAGAAGATCACTGCATAATTTTTACCAGTCAAATATGTTTCTCAGAGAGGAGATGTTGTCAGAAGTAAAGGCGCATGCCGGTCTGGACAAGACAAAGACGCTTGTTGATATCTATTGCGGGGTCGGCTTTTTTACCCTTTCAGCTGGTCAGTATGCGCAAAGGGCCCTTGGTTTTGACAGTGACCGGGCCGCTGTAGACTATGCGCGAAAAAATGCCTCTTTTAATGAGATATCTCATGCAGAATTCACGCATCTTCGTTCCTCAGACATTAACCCGTCCCGATACAAACCAGATGTACTCATCATTGACCCGCCGCGTGCCGGCATGGACAAAAAGACCCGCAAAACCGTTCAGGAATTCTCGTGCAACTCCATAATATACATATCCTGCAATCCCTCCACTTTTTCGCGGGACATTAAAGATCTTGTACATACGGGCTATTCAATCAAGGCCCTTACATTGATTGATATGTTTCCGTGCACGCATCATATAGAAGTAATTGCATGCCTGGGAAAGAAGTGATGACTGTTTTGAATGTTGATATTAAGTCCTTTCAATTACTCAATCTTTCTTTAAAAAAGTTCTCCTGAACCACTCTTTAATGGTATTTAAAAGCATGATCAGCTTCAACTTTACTCTTTTCATTGTGCCGGCAGAGAGATACTCTTTACGGTCCCTGTATTTTTTAAGTTCGCTGGAGGTGAAATCTTTCCTCCCAATGTTCTCATCAGCCTCAAGCATTATTTTATCAAGCTCGGTCGGCACATCAATAACCCTGCATTCAATGGTGTCCCAGCCCAGTTCACGTGCGGCGGTAATGCGCCTGTATCCCGCTATTAAGGCGTTGTTCCTGTCAATGATCACGGGATTGATCATGCCTCTTATCCTCATCGAATTTTTTAACGGTGAAATATCACCGATATCCTCACGTATGCGCTCAAGTATAATGATATCATCAATCTTTAATTTCATAATATTCTCATATATGTCCGTAAAGAAATATGTTTATTAAACGCGCCATAAAATACGCTCCCAGTAAAAGGAAAAATGGCATAGACAAAAAAAGTGTCACGTACTCGTATTGTTTTACGATCCCTTTATTATATACTTTTTTCCCGAAATAATTGAAGTGATACATTGCCGGGTCCTTTGTTCTTAAATATATATTCCTGAAAAAGTATATCTTGATTATTAACAACAAGATCATGGTAAAACCGGACAGTATCCAGAGTATGAATTTAGCATTTGTTCTTTGAACAAGTTCAGGATTTGACATGGCTACAATACTTAAAGCCATGCCGATTGAAATATTCAGTAAAGCTGTTATAATAAACGCGTAAAACAGTGATTTGCTCTTTTGTGATACATAAAAAACTACAATGAGTATATGAATTGTAAACGATAAAAACAGAAGAACAAATAAAACTGTTATGATCATATATTAAACAACCTGGGAAAATATTGCGGTACTCGCATAATCAATGTAAAGATCTTATAATGAATGATGCCATTAAAACCTTATAACGCTTAACTTGGCAATAAAGTAGGCGCCGAATATCAGGAAAAAGGGCATTGAAAGAATGAGTATGGCAACTTCATAATTTTTAACTGTTTTAACACTATATACTTTCTTTCCAAAAAAGTTCAAATGGAACAATGACGGGTCCCTTCTCCTTTTTATAATCCTCGAAAAGATAAAAATTTTAATACAAAGCATGAATAATGATATAAATCCTGAAAGGACCCAGAAGATGAATTCAATGTTCATCATTCTAATTCTTTCAGGGTTTTTAATGGCAACAATTGCCAGAATCATACCAATCAGTATATTGCTGAATGATGTTGATATAAACCAGATAAAAAGAGTTGTTGTTTTATTTAATAAATAAAAGATTAAGATAAGGAGATGGATTGTAAAGGACATCAATAACAGTAGTAATAGAAAATCAACAATCATGCAGCGTATATATCTCCTCAATAAATCAACACTATTATTTTAACGAAATGTCAAGAAACTTACAGAAAAATACAGGTCTGATTGCAAAAATTAATTCAAAATTTTATTAAAAACTCTGTAAAAATTCAATTATATTGCCGTAAATAGAGCATAAGTTCGCGGACCCTTTTATTGTGCGGCGAGATGGAACGTGACTTTTGCAGATAATGGAGTGCTTTATCTTTGTTGTTGTGTTTCAGATACAGCTCAGTTAATGCAATATGCGCTGATACATGACGGGGATCCATTTCAATCACTTTTTTAAAGTAATCACGAGCCTTTACTTCATTTGCAATATGTGATTTATAGTTAAACATTCCCAGCATATAGGTAACATCAACTGAACTTTCATACAAAGACAGGGCCTCTTTACCGTAGTTAATGCCCTCTTCGATATAGGACTTCTTCAATTTTTGTGGAATAGCGCTTTCATAGACCTGTTTGTATCGAATTGCGGTAAGTCCCTTGAGAAGGAGAAATTTATCTTCATTGTCATAGAGACGGTACATGTTCCTGTATGATTCCTGGTATTCCTTCATAGCAAACTGGATCATTCCCCTTTCATAATAGATAGACCCCAGTGCCAGGTGTGCAGCCGGGTTTCCCCTGTCCAGTTTTATGGCATTTTTATATTCATAAATAGCCTTACCCATGTCGCCGGTTTCCATATAATAATCACCGCGGGTAACGTGTACAAAGGCATATGATGAATGTTCATCCACAATTTTTTGAACCACGTTAAATCCGATATCGGCCTGGCTGAAATTTCCGTATCCTATTAATAAAAAACCAAAGGAATGGCTGAGAAACATTGAATCAACCTTGAACCTCGCTATAACAAGGTTCTTATGATCAATGATATACAGAGTGTCATTTTTTTTGATACCCTTTTTATCATATAAGCGCACCACAACCCGTGACTTTTCTTTGTAGGTATCGTAGAGCATCTTCTCTTTCATTGTTTCATCAGTAGCGAAGGAAAGTACTTTCCCGATGAGCCTTGATTTGACGCCCACGATATCGCTTTTCGTAAAAAATATCTTAATAGTGCTTTCATGAGGATCAAGAATCATGTTGGCCAGCAGAATGTGGTCCATTACCATTATAAAAGTTATGATTAAAGGGATACATTTTTTCATTACTAAAGGAACCTCATCGGATTGAGTGGGGTTACATATTTGCGGATTTCAAAATGAAGATGCGCTCCCGTGACCGCACCCGTTTTCCCTGAAAGCGCAATCAATTCTCCGGGGTCAACGCGGTCCCCCTGTTTCACGATATTCTTTCTGTTATGAGCGTATACCGTTATATAATTATTCTTGTGGCGTATTATGACAACATTCCCGTACCCGGTTTTCCATCCGCTGAAAATGACCGTTCCAGCCGCTGATGACTTGACTCTTGTGCCTTCATTCGCGCTTATGTCAATGCCGCAGTGAAATGAACGTTTGCCGGTAAAAGGGTCTTTTCTTTCTCCAAAGGCCGATGTGATTCTTCCCTTTAACGGCCAAAGAAACCGTTTTTTGACCACATTTTTATCATCAGCACTTATCATGGATCTGCCGTGACTGCTGCGTTTACGCAATTGAGCGGCATCTGGAATAAATATTCTCCGGTCGACCATAAGCCTTCGCGGCTCTAACCTGTTATGATCAATTATCTTTTGTGATGAGACACCATATGTTTTGGAGATATTGTATATACTGTCTCCTCTTTTTATGTGGTAGAAAACACCTTTCCTGTTGGGTACTGAAAGAGATATCCCTGGTTTTATGAGATCAGGATGGGAAAGCGAATTAAAGCGTATTATTAAACGATGATCAACATCGTAGTTTCGCGCTATTGTCCAGAGATTATCATTTTTTTTGATAATGTACTCTGTAACATGCCATCTGCTGTCTTTCCGCTGCAACTGCGATAAAATCTGATGCCTGCTTGTGTGCTGTTTTTTCGGTTTCCCTTTCGGTTTTCCGGCTTTCTGATACATCCGTGCGTCAAAGTCATTATCATGGATTATCAAACCCGTGCCGGTATCGCCCTGGCCTTTGTACGGATCAGAGCCCATCTCAATTTCACGAATAATAAGGGAATTTTCAAGGTCAAGCTCCA
>CAZDZB010000144.1:0-5011 GCA_964509795.1 uncultured Christensenellaceae bacterium
TCACATGGGGGGCCTTCATCTCCTGAATTGCGTTAATGTCCGGGAACGCCCTGTGCCCCCTTGCCGATGCCAGCAGTGAAACATAATACCCCGTTGACTGGTACCTGTACGAACGGCAAAGGTTAAATATCCTGGCCCCCCGCATTTTTATAAATTCCTCCTGAAGGAGATAGTCGCGCGCAGATATAACATCCACGCCTGGTATGTTAAACTTCCAGTTCCTCCTGTTATTAACTACTATATAATTAGACATTAATTACCGCCCGGTATCCTCTCTTATGGGCATGGCATCCCATAAAGGCAGCAAGGCTGCCCCCGCCTTCGAGTATTTGAACTTCGCCTGTCAGATTATCATGGGTAAGATTGTCGTTGTAGTACGCGTATACAGCATGAAGACAAGTAGGTCCGCATGAGGTATCGTCGTACCGGGCATCAATTTCAGGGTTTATGCTGCTTCTCGTTGAACCGATTATTTCTTTCATATTTTACCATTAAGTATTCATCAGTTCGGCAAAAACTCCTTGATGATAAACAGCACAATCTCAATAGCAATGAGCCATATAATGATCCACTCAAGAACAGCCGAATGCTTATGGTTCTGCTCATCAGCCAGCATATTAAATATTTCACGAATAACATGAAGTTTAGTATTGAGTATCTCTATCCGGGCCCTTACATCAAGGTATTTAACAGTTTTTTCATAAAGGTATTCAAGTTCAGGATACTCCCAGAAAAATTCCGGCGTATCAAGAAGTTCAAATGTCAGATTGATATCCATCTCCACGAGAAAAAGGTTCCCCCGCATCCTGGAAATTTCCTTCCGGCTCATCTGACTTTTACCCTTCTTTGCTATATTACTGGGGATATGCACAATCCCCTCGATAGTCTTCTGTGCATAACTTTCAAGTGTTGAAAGCTTGAGCGACTGGGCAATTCCATGTGACACTGCAAGCTCCTCGATTACATCTCCTCCATCAAAATAAATATGATCTTCATGAACCCGCATATTCCCTTCTCCGGTTGAAAATGTGAATTCATCCATTACAGATTCGTCAAAATGTTCATCTTCAAATCTCTGAATTTCCACCAGGATCCGCTGGATCCGGTCATGGGATATATTCCAGCTGACAATAATACCATAACTGAAAATAAAGATATTACCTTCATCACTTTTAATATGAAGGACATCCCTGTACAGAATTGCCCTCTGATTCTGAATATAAAAATCACAAAGCTCTTTAAAAAGAAATTTCTTACAGGTACAGTAGGCGATGCATGACATTTTTTTTTCGGACATTTCACCAGCCTTCACTTTAAATACTCGGGGCAGAACCGGGAACTTAAAAGATAAGCACCTATATGAATGCCCGCACTTCAAAGGCATATAACCCTGCCCCCTGCCCCATGGCCAAGAATCTGACAAAACTAATATACATGACAGCCACGCATTAGGCACGTAAAATAAAAAATTTTCACCAGATTTAACATAAACGGCCGCATAACAAAAGGCCGGAATAAAACTTTTTTAATTTAAAAAATCTCAGCGTCATTCTTTTAACTATAAATGGCCATGATCATGTGCTCCCGCACGGTCAACCAGATCGCGAAAAAGCTCTCTGCACCCGGCACTCACATCTGTAATATTTTCAGGATGCCACTGAACTGCCACTACACTTCTGTCTGAATTCTCAAAGGCCTCGATTATACCGTCATCAGAAATGGCTGAAATACTCAGGCCAGCGCCGGCCCTTTTCACACCCTGATGATGTCTTGAATTCACCATGGCCCTCCCTTCTCTAAAAAGCCGTCCAATATGCGATTCAGGGTCAATATTAACCTCATGATGCAGTTCATCTATTTTTTTAATAGGATTGGAATGTATAATCCCGGTGTTATACTGGTTTTGTATATCCTGGTACAATGTACCCCCGAAAAAGACATTAAGTATCTGAAGCCCCCTGCATATACCCAGTATGGGAAGCCCTTTTTTCAATGCCCTGTCAATTATATACATCTCTGCCCTGTCCCTTTGCTTGCAGACAGTATGAGACAGGCCGGTATTTTTCTCATTATATAAACCGGGATCAATATCAACGCCCCCTGTAAGCAGCACCCCCTCAACAGACAAAAGATATTTTTCAAGAATTTTATCATCATCTGTCACAGGTATTAAAAGTGGAACTGCATCATATTCAAAAAGAGCACTAATATAATCGTATGGAATATGTGCACTAAACTGGCTTTCTATTTTTTCATAATATGTCGTCAACCCGATTCTGATCACATGGTTCCTCCATAAACTCACTTCTGCAATACCCGTACAATACAGGCAGTGCCATTTATTATAATAACCATTCATCAAAAACAATCACTATCAGAATAATAAAAAAGTTAATATTTCCCTTCAAGTGAGGAATTTATATTGACAGCAATGATTGTACTGATAATATAAAAAAAAAATCTGCAAATTTTATGAGGTATGTAATGGATAGAGCCATCGTAGATTTTATGAGGGAATACCATCTGCTGGTAAGAAATACAATAGTTATCGCCAGCATAATCGTGGGCTTTGTCTGCCTTGCCGGTTGTATCAGATTCGGAATTGCAATTTATAGAAGAAAAAAAGGGACTTATCCACCGGCTACAAGTCAGATGGGACACTGATTATCCAAAGGTAATTATTTGCAAAAAACTCTTTTAAGGTATCTATTACCCGTGATTTTTATTTTTACGGGTAATAGTTTAATGTCTGACGAAACAGGAATCTATTTGATTCCTGTTTTCGATTATGTAACAGGCAGATTTAATCCCGCAGAACACAAACTCTTTGTTAATTTAAAAAAAACCGGCATACCCTGCACAGGATCAAGGCACTATCTGCGGCATGAGGCGGCGGCAAAACTCTCTCTCATGCTCGGAGATTTCAGAAAAGAATATCCTGAAATCAGGATTTACATAACAAGCTCCACAAGAAATTTTATGCTGCAGAAAAAAATCTGGGACGGCAAATGGTCCGGGAAAAGGAAAGTAACCGGCACATCTGACATACTTAAAATAAAGGACCCCGTTGAAAGGGCTGTTCTCATTCTGAAATACTCATCCATGCCCGGGACATCCCGCCATCACTGGGGCACTGATTTTGACATTAATATGCTTAACAATAAGTACTATGAAAAGGGTGAAGGAAAAATTATTTATGACTGGTTATGCTCAAATGCCCATAAATACGGATTCTGCCAGCCCTATACTTCCGGCCGCACCTCCGGATATCATGAAGAGAAATGGCACTGGTCCTATATTCCTCTCGCGAAAGAGTTTCTTGCAGACTGGAACAATGTTTATGAAGCTGATCCTTCAAAATTCTCTGAGAAAGGAATTTTTTCCGGATCTGCCGAAGCCGGCCACCTGGCGCCTGAATATGTGAACTCAATCAATCCCGGATGCAAATGAAAATAATCTGCGCTTACCTGTGCAATTACAGCGACAGGCATGACTACTACATTTCACTCATGCCTTATGGAATTACATCAATAGCTGCGTACCTAGAATCACAGAACCATGATGTAATACTGGCAAATTTTTCAATATACGGTTATAAAAAGGCCGCCCAGCTAACACTTGAACAAAAGCCTGACATTGCGGCAGTTTCAATCTTTTCATTCAACCGTGATGAATCATTTAAATACATCAGTGAACTGAAAAAAAGGGCCCCAGGCATCACCATCATAGCAGGAGGCCAGCACCCCACATTTCTTCACAACGAAATAGCCAGCCGTTATCCTGAAATCGATTATATCATTACCGGTGAGGGTGAGATTGCAATTACCGGCCTTTTAAGCGATAAACATGAGTCCAGCAGGATAATCGAAAGTAAAAGAATTTCAGACATAAACCCGCTCCCCTTCCCTTCTCTTTTTACGGGCAAAACAATCGGGGTTAATCCAAACGAACAGTTCAAATACATAATAACCTCCCGCGGGTGCCCAAACAGTTGCACTTACTGCTCATCACCAGCCTTCTGGAAACGAAGGGTAACCATGCGCAGCAGCGATAGTATTATCAAAGAGCTTAAACATATCAGCAAAAAATACGGTATCATATACTTTTCAATCAGGGACGATAACTTCACTCTTAATAAAAAAAGGGTACTCGAATTCTGCAGCCTGCTCAAAGAGAGCAGACTTTACATGATGTGGGACTGTCAGGCACGCGTTGACACTATCGACGAGGAAATGCTTATTGCCATGAAATGCGCGGGCCTTGAGCATATTCAGTATGGAGTGGAATCGGGCTCGGTTCGCATACTTAAATCCTATGACAAGGCAACAACAAGGGAAATGATTATCCATGCTGCAAAAATCACACGAGATGTGGGCATTTATCTCTCTTTTTATCTGATGGCCGGAATGCATGGTGAAACTGCCTCTGATATAGATGATACGGTCAGTCTTATAAAAAAAACACTCCCCCATGACTCCATTGTTTCACCTGTTGCATACTACCCCGGAACCGTAATCTATAATAATGACAGGTCATCAGGGCTGATAAATGACAATATATGGTTTGAAACTTCAGATTCGGGCATATTTATTAATGATCAATCCCAAACATTAAAAAAGATCGAAAAGATACTCCTTGAACAGAACCGGGTTGCAGTAAAATCAGCCTATAAACCTTCTGACATAAGAAAACACAGGCTGAAAACAGGTGACCAATGCTGGATGAACGATATTATTGAAGGAGATATTCTGCTCAACAGCGGCAACAGCAGAAAGGCTACTTTATTATATCAGAAAGTCATTAAAATGTACCCTGAAAATGTCTGGGGCTATCTGAGATTATCCGAATCCTTCGCTTACTATTCCCCCGGCGAATCCGCAGCTGCCCTGGAAAAAGCCTCTGAACTTTTCCCGGCAAGCTATGAAGTATGGTACAGGCTGGCCCTTGCTAAAAAAGCTCTTGGCGACAAAAAAAATGCTCTGAAATCCGCTGCTCTGGCTGCCGGGCTCAA
>CAZDZB010000145.1:0-5010 GCA_964509795.1 uncultured Christensenellaceae bacterium
AATATTGCCTTTTCCGTCAAGCTGCATCGAAAAGTCTTGAACTTCTTTTTGCTTCATTTTTCTTCTTTCAAGAGAAGAAAAATGAAGGTTCTTTCGTATAACAGTATGCATTATTTTTATTGTATTGCATTTACTTAATTGTTAATGGACTTTATCTACAGCTTGAGAGATTTTATTTCATTTAATTTCCTTTTAAAAAATTAAGGCTGCCTTTTGGCAGCCCTAGGATATTACTTTTCACATGTTATTACAACCCGCCTGTTGGTTCCTGTGCCGTGGGAATGTGTGCTGATGTCGGGCTCTTCGCTCAGCGCTGTGTGGATGATGCGCCTTTCATATGAATTCATTGGCTCCAGCTGAACGTTTTTGCCGGTTCGGCGGGCCTTGTTTGCCAGCTTGTGTGCAAGGCCTGTAAGGGTTTCTTCGCGCTTTCTGCGGTATCCGCCGATGTCTAATTTTACGCGAATGTATTCATCCTCGGTCTCGCCGTTGTGATGGTTGACAACCAGCCCTGTTAGAAGCTGCAGGGCTTCTAATGTCTCTCCCCTGTGTCCTATCATGTTGCCCATGTGTTCGCCTTCCATGCGGATTTTCAAGGAGTCCACGTCTTCTGCCACTGCTATTCCCGGGTCAGGTGAGCCCATAAGGTCACTTACGTGCGCCAGGAAGCTTACAGCCCTGTTTGATGTTGAATATTTTTCGCTTACTCTTACTCGGGCCATTTTGACGCCCAAAAGGCCAAGCACGCCTTTGCCGCCTCCGTCCAGAATATCTATATGAGCTTCATCTATTGTTAACTCCAGTTGATTTAGCCCGTTTTGGACGGCCTCTTCAACTGTCTTTCCTATTACTTCAACTGTTTTCATCTATATTGCCTCCTAATTGCCATAAGGCATCAGCATCTCTAAATTTTGGGTAATTTTCTTTCCATTGTTCTGCTTGGCTTTTCTTCAATCGCGATAAGCTCTTCTTTTTCTTCCTGTAACTTAAAGGCCCTGTTCATTATTATGTATGATATTACGGCGATTACGCTGGTGGTTGTCCAGTAAAGAGCGTATGCTGCGCTTGTTGTTGTACAGATAACCAATGACATAACAGGCATCATGTATTGGAACATTTTTGAGTTCATCTGCGGCATAGCGCTGTCGTTAGCGCCCTGTTTTGGCTGGGCCTGCGGCTGAGTGGACATTGTCAACTTAGACTGTAAAAATGACACTACTGTGGCAGCGATAGGAAGTATAAAAAGCCCGTTGCTTGTGCCTGCAAATGATTCGATGTAGGGAGCCATTACGGTGTTGTATGTTTCTTCTACAAGATTGAATGCGTCGATTCTGCTGTAGGCTGATACTTGCCTCCATGTTGGGATAAGCCCAGAGTTAATCTGCGAGATACCTATGTCAAATGTGTCTGCCTGCCACAGGTTTTTAACCCAAAGGAAACTTTCAAAGGTAAGTTTATCTCCCAATTCCGCCAGATGGAACATGCCTTCAATCTGGTCGTATGCTATGGCGCGCTGCGCACCGAAAAAGGCAAACAGGATTACCATCTGAGCCAGCATGGGAAGGCAGCCGGAAAGAGGGTGGTAACCTGCCTCTTTATAAAGCTCCTGCATTTTTCTCTGCTGGGCGCCCTGGTCGTTAGCGTACTTTTTTTGTATAGCCTGAATCTGCGGCTGCAGTTTCTGCTGTATTCTCATTCCTTTTCTTTGCCTGATATCAAGAGGCAGTACAACAAGCCTCATCAGAATTGTTACAACAACTATAGACCAGCCATAGCTGCCGACAAAGCTGTATATCAGTTCAATAGCCCACCTAAAAAAGTCAGCTATAAAGTTATTCATTAAAATAGCGGTGTCCTCCTTTGTGTGTGTTAGGGCACTGGGTCATATCCTCCCGGATTGAAAGGATGGCATCTTAATATGCGCCTGACTGCCAGATAGCTGCCCTTTAGTGCTCCATACTTTTCAATTGCCTGAAGTGCATATGAGGAACATGTTGGATAAAACCGGCACCTTGGAGGGAAAAGAGGAGAAATGGCGCGGCGATAAAATTTTATCAATGTCAACAGGATTGCCTTCATATTAAAGTCCTTTGATGTTTGTATCAACGTGGTTTAATTTGCCGATTAAGTAATTAATATCATTGTAAATTGTTTTATATGATGCAGAGGAGCTTTTTACTCTCGCATTAAAAATCAGCCTGTATCCTTTGGGAATGCTATCCAGGCTTTGCCGGACGCATTCACGCATAATTCTTTTTACATGATTTCTGGTTACTGCGTTCCCCACCTTTTTACTGATGGAAAATCCTATTAACAGTTCATCAGTTTTGACCTTGATGTAGTTCATTGCTATGTGACTTGCCGCAAATGATTTTCCTCTTCTATATATATAAGCAAAATCTTTTCTTTTTTTCAGTCTGTATTCGGCTTTCAGCATTTTGGTCCTACTTTTTGATGAATGTTGGTATTATCGGCGGAATATATAATACAAAGCATTTATCGCATCTTGGCAATAAATGCTAGCATTTATACAATATTAAAATAAACTAGGCTGATAATTTCTTGCGGCCTTTTGCGCGCCTGCGTGCAAGTACGTTACGTCCTGACTTTGTCTTCATGCGTTTTCTGAAACCGTGTTCTTTTTTGCGTTGTCTTGTTTTTGGTTGATAAGTTCTTTTCATGATTTTCTCCTTTGCTGGTGACGCATATATGAAAGGCGGTTAGCCTCTATGCTCAAAATTATATGGGCACAATCACCCATCTTCATAAATACTTAAATATTATACTTAACTTAGCACAGTATGTCAATGATTAATATGATGTAAAATGCTCCTTCTAAGGGCATAAATCACTATATTGTGGAAGCGATCGCATATGGGGGCATTATTTTTTGTAATAGGGTTATATTCCTTAATTAAAGTGCCTATTTATTAATTATGCTTGACATATTTGTGTATATATATAAAATATACTTAGAGATATTGTAAATATATCGTAATATTTACATGCTTACACGAATAGATTTCAAGAAACAGAGAGGTATTATATGGCATCAGAATTTGATTTTTTGCGGGGCAAGTGGCCAAAGCTGGCTGCTATTGCGGCTGACGCCAGCAGATTGGTGGACATTATTCCGTCATCAGCTATGAAATCACTGGAAAAGTTTACAATGTGGAGCGCTGACATTGCGCTGGATATATATGAAATACAAGTGCCGGGCGGCGCCACCCAGCTTGAAAAGCTAGAGGCTCTGCAGGCCTGCGGATATGTCCCGGTGGAAGTGCTTCAGAAATTCCACAATGTAAGGACAGCGTCAAGCAGAACCGTCAACGACATAAACAGCGCTACAGACTTAGCCAACGCATGCCTTTCGGACTGCAGGGAAATAGGGCAGTGGCTCTCAAGAGAGTCAGACAAAAGCGGATTTATGCCGACGCAGCAGTTCACTCCTGAGTACAGAGTGCCCATAAGCGGAATGAACACTCATATGCCTGAGCCTGACATGATGCCTGGTGCATATAAGTTCAACAGATTTCTGAGGCAGTACGGCTCATTTATCGCTTTGTTTTTTGTTGTAATTGTAATCGCGGGCTCGGTTATCGGTATAAGCAGGCTTTTTGCCAAAAGGGCAGAAGAGGAGCAGGCGCCTTCGGTTGAGCTTTTTGAGACTGCCCAGGTGACATACACTCCCGCGCCGGAGGACGTTGTAACAGTCAGCGAAACAGAAGAAGTTGTTGAAGTGGCGGAGCCTGAATATGTACTTATAGACAACCTGCCGATTTCTCAGGAATTTGAAATCGCTAACTTGAGCGTGGGAGAGTGGGACGTTTCACAAAACAGGCCTTTCCAGAATGCAAACCAGACATATGATTCAGGGCTTGGAATGTTTTTGCCCAGCAAGTCAATATCCGAAGAATGGGGTAATGACGTGATGGTATACAACCTGGGCGGAGTATACGAAAAAATCGCCTTTGACCTTTTTGTGGATACTGACGGCTCATACGGCATTTCATCTGAATACGGACTTTATGAGATAAAGATATTTGCAGACGGCGAAAAGATATACGACTCTGACCATATGTATTACAACGACTTTGACGAAGTCACAAAAATACTTCCCGCAGGAACGCTGCAGCTTAAAATACAGCTTATTCAGAAAAAGGGGTCAAAAGGAACACTGGACGTGGTAATGGGGGATTTCTTCCTTTATCCGTATGAAGATGCAGGCAACTGATAAGCGATAAGAAAAGATAATTTTTACTAAGCAGGGGGTTTATATCTCCTGCTTTTTGCTTAGTTATAGACAAAGCCATGCTATAAGCGGCGTAGAAAATAAATGTTGAGCAAAAGTATTATAAACCAGCCGCCAATCAGGCCGTTTAAAATTACAGGATATATGTTATTATATATCTATCACTTTGCGAGAAGAGGAGAGGGATTATGAAAGCTATATTGACATCCACGGGATTTGACAATAAGAATATACAAATTCTTTTTATTGAGATGCTTAATAAGCCGGTTAGCGAGGTAAGGGCATTGTTTGTGCCGGCTGCGCTGACTACCGAGCAGCAGGAAGAATACGGCCAGTGCTTTTTGGATGACCTGCTGGGCACAGGCATTGACGAAAAAAACATAGTGACATATAACCTGGAAAGCCCTTTTGAAGGCGAGATAGCAGCATATGACGTAATTTATTTCAGCGGGGGCGACCCTGAGCTTTTGATGAGCAAAATCAATGCCATGGGCTTTAAGCCGCTGATTGACAAATTTGTCGATGCAGGAGGTATTTATTTCGGAGCCAGTGCTGGCAGCGACATCGCGGCAAACGGCATAGAAAACGGCCTTAATTATGTCGGCGTCAAAATAACCTGCCACGATAAGCAGGGGCACCCGGCGGGCGAAGTGGACACAAAAAAAAGGCCTGAAATTAAGATAAGCGACACGCAGGCCGTGATTGTTGATGATGGCAGAGTGTTTGTTGTGGAATAATTAGTTTGGATAAAGTGCAAA
>CAZDZB010000146.1:0-4983 GCA_964509795.1 uncultured Christensenellaceae bacterium
GATAATAAAACTGCTGGTTTTCTATAATCAGCTTGTTTGAGTTCGTATATTTATATCCTGTGGATGAAAAAGATGTCAGGTTGGTGTCGGCAGGCTGATATTCAGCTGTTGACACTATTGTTGTAAACACCGGATAGTTTTCCTTTGCATACATCGCAAGCAGTGCCATATCTCTGGCTGTTGTAACGTGAGATTCGTCCGGCAATCCATGAGGGTTAACATAGTGGGTGTCTTTCATGCCGAGTTCCTCTGCCTTGGCGTTCATCATCGCTATAAACTCATCGTATGTTCCGCCCACATAGCAGGCAATAACTACCGCCGCATCGTTTCCCGAATCCAGCATTAAGCCATATAACAACGCTTCCATTGAAAATGTCTCATTCTTTTTTACACCCATCATTGTTGATTTTGAGTCAAGGTCTGATATATATTCCCACATTGCGTTATCAACAGTAACCATGTCGGTAAGCTGGGTGTTTTCCAAAGCCAGAAGGCATGTCATTATTTTGGTGGTTGATGCAGGGTACCGGTAATTATATGCTGTTTTTTTGTATATTATTCTTCCTGAATTTATGTCGACTACTATAGCCGAATCTGCGGTTTTTACAGCATTATCAACCAATTGATTGTCCCCTGTTACCCAGCCCGTCCAGTCTTTTTCTCCGGGCAGGTCCACCGCCAGGGCTGTTGTAGCCCCTGCAGTAAACAAAACAATTAACATTAAAGATAAAACTATTTTTCTTAGTCGCATTTTCTAAAATTATTCCTTTCGAGATTAAGGATTACTGCCTTATAAAAATTTCTTAGCCCATTATAGCACATTAGGCATGTTTATGTAAGGGTTTGTTTACTTTTAGAATATTATGGTTTATACTTATCCTCATGGATTTGTTTTCAAAAAACAGCATGGCTAAAGCGCCTCTCGCGGACAGAATGAGGCCTGTCGGTTTCAAAGATTTTGTCGGCCAGGAACACATTGTCGGCAAAGGAAAACTGCTAAGGCGAGCCATTGAAACAGATATGCTAACCTCCAGTATTTTTTATGGCCCTCCGGGCTGCGGAAAGACCACTCTTGCCCATATTGTCGCAGGTTCTACCCAGTCGGCTTTTGAGATGCTCAACGCCGTTACGAGCGGGGTTGCAGACGTGAGAAAAGTTATAAATGAAGCAAATGACAGGCAAAGAATGTATGGTAAAAGCACATACCTTTTGTTGGATGAATGCCACCGCTGGTCCAAAGCCCAGTCAGACAGCATACTTCCGGCCATTGAAAAAGGCATCATCCGGTTTATAGGCTCAACTACCGAAAACCCCATGATAGCCATGACCCCTGCTATAGTTTCAAGATGCAGGATATTTGAATTCTACCAGCTTACTGACGATCAGGTGAAAGAGTCGTTAAAAAGGGCTGTAAAAGATAAAGAAAACGGATTTGGCAATATGAATGTTTCTGTGGATGAAAAGGCATATGGCCATTGGGCTAATGTAGCCAACGGAGATGTCCGTTCCGCACTTAATGCCCTTGAACTTGCAGTTTTGTCCACACACGCAGATAAAAACAACGTTATTCATATTGATCTTGAAACCGCGCAGGATTCCATCCAAAAAAAACTCCTTCAGTGCGACGAAAGCTATTTTTATGATATGCTCTCGGCCTTTTGCAAAAGCCTGCGTGGCAGCGACTCCGACGCTGCGCTTGCCTGGTTTGCTCGGCTTATTCACGCAGGTGTTGACCCCAGAATAATCGTGCGCAGGCTATTTGCTCATGCCAGTGAAGACATCGGCCTGGCATCTCCTGATGCAATGCTGCAAGTATCCGCCGCTGCTAAGGCTTTGGAATTTGTGGGCATGCCTGAGGCCAGGTTATCCATCGCTCAGGCCATCATCTTTGTTTGCGAAGCGCCTAAGTCAAATTCTGTAGTATTGGCCGTGGATTCAGCGTTCAGCGACGCTCAAAACGACACTCACTATCCTGTGCCAAACCATCTGCGCGATACTCACTATTCAAGGCATGACAAGTTAAACGTAGGCGAAGGATATAAATACCCACATGACTACCCAAATCATTATGTAGAGCAGGAATATGCTCCCAAAGGCAGCATAAATAAAAAATATTATGTTCCCTCTGATCAGGGATTTGAAGAAAGAATAAAACAAGTAAGAAAACAAAAAAATATAAAAAAACAGGAGAACAAATTATGATAATAGCAAATGACATAGCTATGCAGGTTTTAAAAGAAGCGCTTAAAACAGGCGGTGATTTTGCGGAAATATATGCGGAGGATAAAAAAAGCACTTCCTTAAGCATGGAAGATAACGCATTGGAAAACGCCGTTTCCGGCAGAAGTCATGGCGTTGGAATAAGGGTATTTAAAGGCACTAATTCCGTCTATGTATATACCAATGATTCCTCTTTAAAAGGCCTTTTGGATTGCGCAGCACAGGCAGCGGCGGCCATTGAAGGAAACGAACCTTTAAATATTGATATAATTTTAAAGCATACTGTTATAAAAACAGCTCATCCCATTCTTGTGCCGTTTGACAGCGTATCTCTTTTGCAGAAAGTTGATATAGTAAAAAGGGCCTACAGTGCAGCAAGCAGCTATGACCCTCTTATAAAGCAAACTTCCGTTAACTATGCCGAATCCCTTACAAACGTACAGATAATAAACAGCGAAGGCTTAAACGTTGAAGATGAGCGTGCGCTGACTAGGCTTGGAATATCAGCAATCGCCAGCAACGGAACAGAAAACCAATCGGGAAGAGAATCTCCCGGGGCAAAAATGGGATTTGAACTTTACAGAGATAAAATTGATGTAGAAGCTTTTGCAAAGGAAGCCGGCCGCACAGCCGTAACAATGCTGAAAGCCGACCCGTGCCCTGCAGGAAAAATGCCGGTGGCTATAGAAAACGGCTTCGGCGGCGTAATATTCCATGAAGCATGCGGGCACTCACTGGAGGCTACATCCGTCGCCAAGGGCCAGTCCGTATTCTGCGGCAAAATGGGTCAAAAAATTGCGTCGGATGTCGTGACCGCAGTGGATGATGCCACCATTCCCAATGCATGGGGTTCATCAAACATTGACGATGAGGGGCACCCTGGCCAAAAGAATGTGCTTATCGAAAACGGTATGCTTAAAAGCTATCTTGTTGACAAATTAAACGGCAGAAGAATGAATGCCGAAGCTACGGGCAGCAGCAGGCGCCAGTCATACGCATTTGCACCGACATCCAGAATGAGCAACACCTATATAGCGCCCGGCCAAAGCACAAGGGATGAAATAATTTCATCTATTGATAACGGGCTGTACTGCGCCAAGATGGGCGGCGGCTCCGTCAACCCGATTACAGGCGAATTCAACTTTGTTGTTAATGAAGGATATCTTATAAAAAGCGGCAAAATAGCATCTCCCGTAAGAGGAGCCTCCTTAATAGGATACGGGCACGAAGTTTTGTTTGACATCGATATGGTGGGCGATAACCTTAAGCTCGCTCAGGGAATGTGCGGCTCCATTTCCGGCTCTATACCTACAAATGTCGGACAGCCTGCAATAAGGGTCAGCAAAATCCTGGTAGGCGGCAAAAAATAGAACCGTATCCGTTGGTTATAAAAACGATATGGATATGATAATTTATAAGGAGACTTAAAATGACAGAAATTAATAATTTTATAGATAAACTTCTTGATAAGGCAAAACAGCAGGGAATAGAAGAAAGCGAAGCATTCTATATAGAAGGTGAATCTTTCCGGGTAATGGTGAACAATGGACAGGTAGCCGAATACAGTGTAAACACAAACAGCGGATTATCTTTCCGGGCAAAGATAAACGGACAGATAGGGTATTCTTATACACAGGCTTTTGATGACGAAGCTATTGATATGCTAATTAAGCAGGTTAAGGAAAACTCCGAGATACTTGAAGTAAAAGATGAGCAGTTCATCTTTAAGGGAAGCAAGCAGTATTCGCCGCTTGTCACATACATTGAAAAACTGGATGAGGCTTCCCCTGAGCAAAAAATTCAACTTGCTCTTGACCTGGAGCAAATGTGTCTGAAAGCGGACGAACACATCAAGTCTGTCGCCTACTGCCTGGTGCAGTCCGGCTCTTCAAACACAAGAATCAAAAACAGCAGCGGCCTTAACTTGAATTTTAAAGCCAATGGCGCTGCTGCCTTCGTAATGCCAGTCGCAGTGGATGGCGAAAAAAGCTACAGCGGCGGATACGCCATCAACATTGAAGATTTTGACAATGTCGATACAGACACGTTAATTAATACATCCGTAGAAAGAGCATTAAGCCAATTCGGCGGCAAGCCTGTTGAGTCGGGAACATATAACATAGTGTTTGAATATGAATGCGCAGGAGACTTGCTCCAAACTTTTTCCACTATTTTCTCCGCAGAAAGCACTCAAAAAGGCTACTCCCTTTTAGCCGGCAAGGAAGGCGAAACCATCGCCAGCAGCATTGTAAACATAATAGATGACCCTCTCCATAAAAAAGGTCCGGCCTCATCACCTTTTGATGATGAAGGAGTCGCAACATACACAAAAAGCGTCGTTGAAAACGGCGTGCTAAAAACATTGCTGCATAATTTGAAAACCGCCCACAAAGCAAATACCCTCTCTACCGGCAATGCTTCAAAGGGGGCTTATAACGCACCTGTTGAAATCTCCCCTTCAAATTTCTACATCGAGCCGAAGGAAAACACTTTGGGTCAATTACTGGAAAGCCTTGGTGACGGATTGATGATAACGGATTTGGCGGGGCTTCATGCGGTTAATACAACGTCTGCTGATTTTTCATTATCTGCCAAGGGCTTTGTTATTAAAAACGGTAAAAAAACAGAAGCCGTAGAGCAGGTTACCATATCAGGCAATTTCTATGACTTTCTTAAAAACATCATTATGATAGCGAACGATTTAGAATACGGCAAAATCCAAACGTCATCCATTGCAAGCCCAAGCCTTCTTGTTAAAGATAT
>CAZDZB010000147.1:0-4963 GCA_964509795.1 uncultured Christensenellaceae bacterium
TCCAGCAATTCAGGCACTAAGCAGAACCCGGATGCCAGCTTTGCGTTGCTTGCCGGGCAATGCACAACAGTTGTGTTGTGTTTTTTGATTTTTTCCATATCATTTTCGTTAAGCCATACGCCGTGAACAAGCAATGTCCTGTCTGTAAGTATTCCGGCCGATTCCGCAAATTCGCCAGGCTCCTGACCATATTCATCTTTCATCAAGGCGACGTCCTGCTTTACTTCACAGAAGTGAATGGAAATCCCCATGTCGTAATCATTAGCGGTTTTTGAGACCTTTTCCAGCATTTCTTTTGTGGTTGAACCCACAGGCCTTGGACCAAGCCATATGTTTATCCTGCCGTCTCCTGCATTTTCGCTTTTTTCTTTCCACTCTATTGCCTGCCTGAGGCATTCATCTCCGTCTTCTATCATGCCTTCATACATTATATTTTCACGGGAAGCATATGTAGCAATGTCCATTACGGATTTTGCAAGGACTCCTCTCATTCCGCTTTGAATAACTGCGTCTGTAATGCCATCCAGCCCGTATCTTGAAAGCAGCAGTGTCTCTACAAATGTAGTAGTGCCGGATTTTATCATTTCAAGCAGGCACAAATCCGCGCTTACTCTTGCTTCGTGCTCATTATAATTGCCCATTAGCCGCCACATTCTGTGTGCGAGAAAATCAATAAGACTTACATCGTCCGCGCAGCCTTTAATAAGTGCCTGCGTAAGATGCACGTGCCCGTTTATAAGCCCCGGCATAATTACATGCTCTTTCATATCATGGAACTCAAAGTTTTTATATTTTTCTCTCATTTGCGCTGTTTTTCCAACGTCTTTTATCAAGGTGCCTTCAACTACTACAGCCCCATCTTTGATTATTCTTCTTTCTTTGTCAACAGTTATTACTGTCGCATTGCCTAAAATAAACGCCATACGCCCTCTCCTTTATTTTTTGTTTATTTGTTTTGCTCTTTTATAATATCAGCAGCTTTTTCAATGGCATTTATTATGTTCTGATACCCTGTACACCTGCATAAATGCCCCGATATTTCTTTTCTTATCTCTTCCCTTGTGTATTGTTTGTTTCTGCCTACTATTTCAACTCCGGTCATAATGATGCCCGGAGTGCAAAATCCACACTGAACGGCAGCTTCATCCACAAATGCCTGCTGCACAGGGTGAAGCTCTCCGTTTTTGCCCTGCAGCCCCTCAACGGTAAGTATGCTTTTTCCGTCAGCCCATATGGATAAGTAGATGCAGGAAGCCACTGCTTTTCCGTCAACTAAAACTGTGCATGCTCCGCATTCTCCTACTTCGCAGCCTTTTTTTACGCTTGTCAAATTCAGCTTCTTGCGCAAAGTGTCAGCCAGTGATTCGCGAGTGTCCACAGCCAGCTGTTTTTCCTGTCCGTTTATATTTATTTTTATTTCTTTAATCATTTTGATAGCCTTACTTTCCGACTAAATTTCCACGCCATGTTCTGCCAATGTTTTTGTCAAAGCCCGTTTAGATAAAACCTTACATAAGTGCAGACGAAATTCCTTGGTCGCCCGCATGTCTGTCCTTAGTTTCACGTCACTTTCAATATTCTCTTCAATTACATCAAACAAATCCTTTGACACAGTCATACCGTTTAGTTTGTTTTCAGTATTATGCGCTCTCAGCGGCACAGGTCCAGCTGCACCGAATGAAATTTTCACATCATCAAGTACGCTTTTATTGTCATATAGCTTACTTGCCACTGCGCAGCCTAAAAGAACAATGTCCAGGGATTTTCTTACCGCGTATTTTATATAAGTGCATTTATATCCGTTATATCCTTCAAACGGAATAATTATGTCAGTAAGCAGCTCTCCTTGTTTCAGGTCCATCACTTCAGAGGCCACATAATAGTCAGCAATTGGCATCTGTCTTTTGCCCTTCGGGCCTGTTACCTCCACTTTTGCATCCAGCACAAACAATGTCGGCGGAGCATCCGCGGTCGTAAACCCATTAGAAATGTTGCCCCCTATTGTAGCCACATTTCTTATCTGCGGGCTACCTATTGTTTCCACCGCTTCAATGAAATAAGGAATTTTTTCTTTAATAATCTCATTATCCGTTATCTGCCTGAATGTAGTATTTGGCCTAATGTGAATATTATTATTTTCATCTAATGATATTCCTTCCAGTTCCTTTATTCCGTTTATACTTACCAGTTCGCGCCCTGCGAAATGCCCCTCTCTCATGGATATCACAGTGTCAGTGCCTCCTGCGATTATCCAGGCATCAGGGTTATCATTCAAAATTCTTATTGCATCCTGAATGCTCTTTGCTTCATATATATTATTAAAATCAAACATCTTGCCGCCTCCTATATAAGTTTTGCCTTTTGGAAGGCCATAACAAGTTTTTCCGGATTCAAAGGCAACGAGTCAAATCCTATACCCGTAGCGTTAAGCACTGCGTTTCTTATTGCCGGAGCCACAGGAATTGCCGGCGGTTCGCCTAATGATTTATTTCCGTAAGGCCCTGTAGGATCATATGTATCAGCAAAATCCACATTAAGCTCAGGGGAGTCCATTGAAGTCTGTATTTTATAATCCAGCAGGTTGCCGTTTAAAAGCTGCCCTTCATCGCTGAATATCATCTGCTCCTGCAAAGCATATCCTAGCCCCATGCTCATTCCGCCGTGCACCTGCGCCTCCGCCAAAGCCCGATTTATTATTTTGCCGCTGTCATGCACGTTGATAATGTCATTAATAGTTATAACGCCAAGCTCCATGTCAACGCTTAAATCCACAAAACAAGTACCAAATGAAAAAGTGTTTTGCTTGCAGTTCACAGAACTTTCTGCCGAAATATGCACTGCGCTTGCTGTATTATAAAATGCGTCCGTAGCCAATGCTTCCATAGTGACAAGCGGCTCTTTTGTCTCTTTGTCGATTACTACGCTTTCTTTAATATCTATTTTTTCTTTTTTAATATTAAGCATTACTTCAGCATATTCTAATATTTTTTCTTTCATCAGCTCCGCAGTCTGCCTTGCGGCTTTACCTGCAACGTAGGTTTGCCTTGAAGCGTATGCTCCCAGGTCAAAAGGCGTGATATCAGTGTCCTGGGTTGATACAATATGTACATCTTTATAATTAAGCCCTATGGTTTCAGCTGCCATTTGAGTAAATACAGTGTCTGCTCCCTGCCCTATTTCCGTTGCCCCCATCTGCAGCTGAACAGAACCGTCCTGGTTTAATACAATACGGGAACTGGATAACTCCAGTGAAAACGGGTATACCCCTGTTTTATAGCAGAAAATTGACATGCCTACACCGTTTCTTATGCTGCCGCTTTGGCTTTTATAAAGCTCTCTTTTCTTTTCCCAGTCAATATGTTTTCTTCCGATATCTATACACTGCTTAAGTCCGCTTGAGTGGCAGCAAATGCCTGAGTTTTCGCTTTTATACCCTTCTACCATCATATTCTTTATTCTGAATTCTGCAGGGTCAAATCCCATTTTATAGGCTATGTTATCCATGTGGGATTCACATGCAAAAGCAATCTGCGGTATGCCGTATGCCCGCATCGCTCCGCTAGTGCTTAAATTGGTATACACGGTATAAATATCCGCTTTAAATCCACCTGTATAGCTGTAAAGGTCCATATAGTTATTGACAGAGTTCCTAACAACTGCATGTCCGTGGGAAGCGTAACCGCCCTGGTCAGACACCGCCTTGATATATCTTGATACCAATCTGCCGTCTTTGGTTAAATATGTTTTAAAAGAAAAATCAATGGCGTGGCGAGACCTTGTGCACGCAAAAGTTTCTTCTCTCGTTAATTCAAGTTTTACTTTTCTGCCGCCCACCTGCATACACAAATAAGCAATTAAAGGTTCATACAAAGCATCCTGCTTGTTTCCAAACCCTCCGCCGATATAAGGCTTTATAATGCGCACCTTTCCCCAATGCACTCCGATGGCCTGCCCTACGATTCTTCTTATAATATGCGGAATTTGAGTGGATGATACAACCACTACCCTATCATCTTCCATATATGCCAGCGATACCGGGTTTTCAATGTGCGTATGCTGCGCCCTGGGTGTGCTGAATTCATCTTCAAAGTATTCTAAATCATCCCTGTTTATTGCTGAATCAAAATCTCCGTAGCTGGCCTCGTCTTTTGCGAGGATATTGTTTTTATACCCTTCATGCAGCTGCGTTACGCCCTCAGCCATTGCCTGCTTTGCGGACACTATCGGCTTGTATACTTCATATTCTACTTTTATTGCTTTTAAAGCCCTTTGTGCTGATATATCATCAACAGCAACTACAGCCGCTATGTCATCACCATATATTCTGACGCGCTTATTAAGCAGCATCCTGTCCTCAATATCCTTATGGGAAGGATCCAGCGAATATGGATGCCCGGCTGTTCCGAATTTTATGTCC
The DNA here is from genome assembly GCA_964509795.1 of uncultured Christensenellaceae bacterium. Lineage (GTDB taxonomy): Bacteria > Bacillota > Clostridia > Christensenellales > UMGS416 > JAFGUF01. The sequence continues at coordinate 4,418 of CAZDZB010000147.1, forward strand.
GGAACGTCAAAACAAGTAACTATTTTTACAACTCCGGGTATTTTTTCAGCCTCTGAAATATCTATGGATTTAACCAATCCGTTAGCAATCGTGCTGTGAAGCACTTTTGCGGTCAATACATTATCATCGCATAAATCTTCAGTATAAAGCGCTCTGCCTGTTACCTTCGCTACAGCGTCCACACGATTTATGCTCTTGCCTACTGCCATTTACATCACTCCTATCAAAAAGATTATAGTGCTACAAACTTAAAGTATATTAATTTTTGTGTTGTATTATATTTTACCACAAAATATGCAAACAGCACAATTTATTTGCACCGCACTTAACATATCTAAATTATAAACATTAGAATTGCCTATATTAATTGTAAAAATGTCCATGCCGATATATAATTAAATAGCAAGCTATATACAACTATTTAAGGCAAAGGCGGCGTATTATGAAAATCGGAATGGTTCTGCTGGCAGCCGGCAAAGGCGAAAGGTTTGGGCAAAGCAAACTTGAAACACAATTAAATAACAAACCTATAATAGAATATATTTT
>CAZDZB010000148.1:0-4911 GCA_964509795.1 uncultured Christensenellaceae bacterium
TAGCACACTTAACGGGGTCGCCAAATAGTGCTTCCATTCCTGTATAGTTCACAAAGGCCTCATCTATTGAAAACTTTTCTACAACTGGAGAATAGTTTTGCAGCAGATTTATAAATGCTTTTGATGCTCTTGAATATACTTCATAGTCCGGTGGCACGATTAGAATGTTATTACCGGCTTTTTGTCTTACTTCCATTAAGCTCATGCCTGTCTGAATGCCGTACTTCTTTGCCGGAATAGATTTTGCTAAAACAATACCATGCCTGGTTTTCTCGTTGCCACCAATAACAGCCGGAACAGTTCTTATGTCCAGCTTTTCACCGTGCTGCAGCTTATGTACTGCAGTCCATGAAAGGAACGCGCTATTAACATCAATATGAAAATAAACCGTTTTCATATCGCTCAACTCCTCAATATTCTGTTATTCACCCTAAGTATATTATAGGGGTACATATGTTTGGTGTCAACGAAAAAATGGTTTTATGTGGTTAAGTGTAATATTAAGTTCCAGATTGTAGGAGTAACTTCTAGGATAACAGAATTTAGTTTTTATCTAATATCAAATACTCCGTTTTATAGAATCTATCATACACTAATCTAACATAATTAATAACTTTTTTAGTCCGCCTTTTCTTTCATTTTACTTCCGCTGATGACATACAAAGAAAGAAAATAATATATATGGAAACATCTCGGTAAGCTGGGATATAAGTACATAAATGAAATATATTGCTCTTATTCTAATAAAGGAATATAATTTAAATATAAACCTTTAATAAATTTCAGGAGTCAAGTTATGAAAAAGAATAAATTATTTCTAAGTATCTTTGTGATAATATTAACAATATCGGCATGTAATACAAACACGGAGCCTGTTGAGAATTTTAATTCTGGGGCTGTGTTGTCTCCTGAAGCATTAGAGCAGAATACAGCCGAACCGACAAGCGGTGAAGAAACAATAGACGATTTAATTTCTCCATATACTCCGGTTTTTCCTGATGACTCGGAAACATGGATGCTTGTAGGGCAGGTAGGAGGTGTTACAAAGGCTCTATACATGGAGGATGACATTCTGTATGTAGGCATGGGACTGAAAGTCATAATTTTGGATGTCGCCGAACCTGATAATATACAGGTATTAGGGGAAAGCCCGATTCTTCCTCAGTATGTTGAAAGCATTACTAGCAATGGAAAGGGTCTGCTGTTTATCAGCTGCGGCTCCGGTGGATTGGTTATATTAAATGTGAACAATCCCGCCTCACCTGGAATTTTGAGCATTCTGGATACACATGGATACACAGAAAGCGCAGCACTATATGGAGAATATGTGCTGCTGGCTGACGGGCCGCAGGGAGTGCAGATAGTGGACTATTCAAATGTGTACGAGCCTAAAACTGTATCCGAAGCATATCCGCTTGCTTATGTATATGACATAGTGATACAGGATGATATAGCTTATGCAGCAGGAGGGGGAAGTGGGCTGTTTGTTGTTGACATTAGCAATCCAGAAACTCCTGTTGAAACGGGGCTGACATTGCTTGATGGATTTCAATACGATGCAGAAATTGTTAACGGGAATCTTTATCTGGCCGGAGCATGGGGCGGGGTTTCAATGTTCAGCTTGGAAAACCCATCTCAACCAATGCTGGAATCGACAACGCAAACCGACGGCTGGGCAATGGCGCTGGCAGGGGCAGAAAACAACCTGATTGTAATGGATGGTGCAAACGGAATAAAAATTTTGAGTACAGACTTAAATAGTCCACCTGTATTGGTATCAGAACTTGTATACGACGGATATATAATTACAGGCGATGCGGATGAAAACACGGTATTTGTGCTTGATGAAGAAAAGGGCATGATTACCATAGACTATTCAGTGCAGTCGAATCCCAAACCCATATCCCGATGGATTCCATTGCTTTACGGACGCAAGGTGGATGTCAGTGACGGATTCTGCTATGTAGCCGGAGGGCTTTCTGGCATGCATGTTTATGATTTAAAGGAGGCTGACACGCCATTGGAAACGTATTGGTATGACACAGGGACAGGATTTGCAAATGAAGTTTACGCCAATGGTGATAAAACATACCTTGCTATGCGCCTTTTGGCGGATTTTCCGATTATGGAATTTGACGTGAGTGACCCTTATGCGATTGAGCAGACAAAACTGCTTGATAATTCTCGAGCAATTTACCAAACAAAAGGCGGCCCTATTATGATGGCAGGCGATATAATTTATATGACAGGCGGTTGTCCAATGTCAATTGACTTAAGCGACCCCAAGGCCATTGTAGTAAAGGACTGTATTGATGACATAGAGACCGGCAGCGGAGATGTAATGGGGAACTTGTTTGTAGCAAGAAACAATTCCGATTTACATATAATTGACTGCAGCGACCCGGACAATCTGCAGATAATTACCACAATAAATGTTGATTCCAGCGGAGCTGCGGTTCGCTTCATTAGTGACACTCTTTTTATAGCGGCTACTACAGATGGATTTGATATATATGAGCTGACTAATCCGGCTAATCCCAAAAAAGTTTCTGAAATGAAAATGGAAGGCGATATTTCGGATATTTTTATTGACGGTACTACAGCGTATATGTCCGCTCAGGGCGCGGGAGTGCATATAGTTGACCTAACCGACCCCATGAACCCTATTTATATTGATACAATAAGCACCTATAGCTGCGCGTGGGACTGCTATGTGAAGGATGATGTAATGTATGTGGCTGACGCTTCCGCGGGTCTTACAATATACATGCGGGGCGATACGCTTATAGAAACGTTGACTAACGGGCAGGAAAAAGAAGGTAAGGAAAGCGCTTTGATTACTGGCCCTGTTAACAGTGAAAGTTTTGAGGAAACTGTTTATCCTTTGCCGATGCAGAAGCCGGATACAGCACCGAATATATATCTAGTTACCAGCGCGGAGGATATTGGTATAGGAACTCTTCGCTATGGCTTGGCGTCAAACAGGCTCAAAGATAATACAATAATTACTTTTGATACAAGCGTGTTTTCTCCTTCTAGCCCTGCAACAATTGAATTAGGTTCGGAGCTTCCATACATTGATAATAATTTTATAACTATTGATGCAAGCAATGCTGGAGTGATTCTGGACGGTAATAATGAAGTCAGAAACGGACTGGAATTATGCGGAAAATACATAACAATAATGGGCTTGCAGTTGACCGGGTTTACAGAATATGCAATTGTCGACGGGGGAGCCTATACACAGATAGGTGGGAACAGAAATATAGGTGATGGACCGATAGGCCAAGGTAATTGCATAGGGAATTGTTATCTGGCAATAAAGGTAAATGGCTACAAATCAGTCGTTCAGGGCAATCTTGTGGGACTTGATGTTACAGGAACAAAGGCGGCTCCCAATTGGTGCGGAATATTTGTAACTGAAGGAGATTATGTGACTGTAGGAGGGGCTGAACCCGGATTAGGCAACGTTGTTTCAGCGAGTGAAAGAGGAAACATAACATCCTGGAGTGATAATGTGGTTGTTATAGGCAACATAGTTGGCCTAGACATTACCGGAACGAAAGCAATATGGCCCAATACAGAATTCGGTGTGTTTTTTGAACTGGATGCGGTAAATAATGTCCTTGGAGGAAATACCCCTGAGGAGCGCAACATAATAAGCGGTGTGCAGACGGGTGTGATATTTGGTGACCAAAAGACATACCAGTGCACAGCGATAGGAAACTATATCGGGACCGACATAACAGGCACCAAGGCAGTTCCCAATAATATCGGCTACTTCTCATATGTATCTTATCATAACCGTATAGGAGGCACCGCTGAAGGCGAAGAGAACGTAATAAGCGGCAACAGCAAGACAGGGGTAGACGCGCTCAATGACACGATTGTGATAGGCAATATTATTGGATACACGGCAGACTGCAAAGAACCACTCCCTAACGATATAGCAGTTATATTAAGGTCTTATGTTACGATTGGAGGCTATACTCCAAATGAAGGCAATCTTATTTACGGAGGTTCATTCGGCGCAATTAACGACGGCGAAGGAGTCACAGGAAGCTATATTGCAGGCAATGCTTTTGAAAGCCCATCATCCAGCGGCATTTGGCTTAATAGCGCTTATGATATGTTCATACAGAACAACACATTTGCCCAGACTTCGAATTTTACAATTTTAATCGACGGAGGAGCTGCGAACAATATACGTAGCAACACATATCAAAGCCAGAAAATATCCGACGTAATTTCCCTAGTTCAGAATGGTAATATTGAACTGTCCGCCCCTTTGGTTAATGAGGCTGCAGATAACATAATTTCGGGCACTGCCGGCGCATATAACCGGGTGGAAGTTTATGTTTATGAAAACGGATATGTTTCACCAATAGGGTACACCGTAGCTGCGGAGGATGGAAACTTTACCTTTGTAAATGCAGAAAGCCTTGCAGGAAAGCAAGTTTTATTAATTGCTATGGACCTGCTAAATAACACTTCTGCTTTTTCACAGCTCTATTTTGTGGAATGATATGGTAACACTAATCGGACAGTTTTTCTAGACTGTAAAAATTAGTTTCTTTATACTTATTGTAGTATTATTCTTAGAATTGATTATGAGTAGATAATTCAGTGTATGATTTGGGCATCTATTGTTGTAAAAGTCCATATATTCGGCAATTGATTGATCCATTTACTCAAAAGCTCAATATTATAGGGGTACAGATATTTGGCACCAACAAAAGCATGGTTTTATTTGTTCGGAAGGATATGTAGGCTGGTAGTTCTAGATATTTTCTAGAGAAAAAAGGTAAAATAAGAATATATGCCATAATACAGTAAAAACAAGCTCCAACTATTCGTAAAATGATTAGAAAAATATGCGTAATTAGTCATAAAAAATAATCAGACCAGAAC
>CAZDZB010000149.1:0-4894 GCA_964509795.1 uncultured Christensenellaceae bacterium
CTGTCCTATCTCCATAAGCTGCACACTGAGTTTATGCTGGAGCTTCTGCTGCATCTCCTGTGACACATCCATTGACTGTTTCATTTTTTGTTCTCCTTTGACTCTAAACCGTTAGACTGTCTTACTCTACATATAAATAGTGTATATAAAAAAATCGATGTTACAGCAAGATTTTTCAATAAAAAAACAAACCGCAAAAAAGAACGGCCGTATACTGAAAATTACAGCCCTGAAATAAAAAGTCAAACAGAATAAGCAGCCGCCGGCTATGCGCCCTGTTTCAAATTATACCTGCTGAAAATATTTTTCATCATGGGGTCTATTACCGCGGAAAGTACAACCTTCTTTTCCATTTCGTCAATAAAAACCTGTTCTCCGGCAAAGTACTCAACTGCTTTCACCGGGTCAGGCATCTCTTTTACCATGCTGACAATCCTGGATATCCGGGACATGTCCCTTTCGCTGAAGGGAAGATTTTTCTCCTTCTCAAAATCAGTACTATTTCTGTAACTGTGTATCATGTCATTGAGTTTACTGAACAGCAGAATATCCTTTTTGTATTTTTCAAAAAATTCCGCCGACACCATCCGGGCCGATTCCCTTTCAGACATCATCAGCAGTATGTACTGGAAGAGGTGATAATTCCGGGATATTATCCCGCGGAGCACATCTTCAGGCAGCTTGAGAAAATAGTTTATTACACCTGAGACATCTTTTATAGTTGAGAAATATTTATTGAGCATGTTTACATCAAACTTTGACAGCATCAGGAAGAGCAGAAGTTTGTCGCTCTGTATATATTTTGATTTCATTGTAAGTTCAAAGAGCCTCTCCCTGTTAAGGAAAAAAAGTATGTCATCCATTATGTTTTCGGCGGAAGAATCGTGCATGCCGCAATAACCGAAGGTAAAGATTATAAACTTTTCAAGTACATCAATGGAAAAACGTTCCGAGTTCATGTATTCCTGCAGGTGTTTCATGTCCCTGAACAGAATAAGGAAATAGAAAAACTGCTGGGTCAGTTCGTAATCATCGGCCCGAAGGACCTTTTCTGTAAGCGCAAGGAACTCTTCAAGACTCATTTTTTCAAAAATCGGCCTGACCCTGTTGAACATTGGAAGCGATGAATCATTCATTACCGCTTCTATATAAAAAAGCTGAAACTTGTTAAAACCCGCTTCAGTAAAAATATCGTTTGAATGCTCGCTGGCCATTATCCCTTTACCTGCAGTTGTCGCGGCGGCGGAGCGGTGATAATACTCCAGCCGGATATGACAACATACTGATTATATACAAATTAGTCAAGACATCGGCTGACCGGTCAGAATATAACTATAAAAAAATAAGGAATATTTCATCCCTTATATCATGCCGGTAAAAAAATCATGACTCCTCGTGCAGGGCTATAGTAATCCTTCCAAGGCGCCTGCTATAGCTTATTGAAAAGTCTCTTTTCTCTTCAAGGCCCATATAAATAAACTTGTTCTTTAACTTCTGAAGGAAATCTGCAGGATTAATAACTGATTCAAGGAAATACTCCCCTGGCCGGGCTTCGCGTATATACTTTTCATCATCTATTATTTCCCTGGCTATCTGGCTTTCCAGTTCAGCCCCTATTGCGATTTCAAATGTTTTTTTATCATCACTGTATCTCTGCCTTATTGACGGCCAGTCTTCCGGCAGGGAACAGTCAACAGCCAGCAGGTCATATACCACAGAATAGAGCTGGTCAGCCGAAATGATCTTTTTGCCGTCTCTGATAATCGCAAGGTCAGAATTGTCATATACAAACCTGATACCTTTCTCCATACGTGCCCCCGGAAAGTCTATTGTATAAATAAATAATAGTGATTATATGGTACTGTTCAAAAAATATTTCGCTTGCAGTACGGGGCCCTGCCCCTTTTGAAATAAGACTTTACACATATCCAGTACTCTGATGTAAAAGGGATCAGGGCCTTATACATTAAATAATCAGAGTATAAAGAAACTGAAATGGAATTTGAAAAACGCATGATAGAGCTTGAAACAAAGATCGCGTATCTTGAAAATTATGTTGACGAACTGAACCATGTAGTTCTGGACCAGGACAAAACAATAAAACAGCTTTTAATTGAAACTGACGCGATTAAAAAACAGATAGAGGAAAGGAAGGAAAAACTGCCCGACAATGAAAGGCCGCCTCATTACTGAGATTGTGAATACGCCTGGAAATGAATAAAAATAAACATAATGCCTCTTCAAAAAAATTTATACGTTATTCTTATAGCGCATGCCTGTTGCACCATAGCGTTTCAGCGACTCTGCGGCTGACGTAGAAAAACTTATAGCACACGAAAAACGTATCGCGCCGCAGCACAGAAGACACACTTTCTTTGATGATGGAAACAGCAGCGGGGACATACAAACGAGGCTGTTTTAACAGCACACCCATCAGAAGTAATTGACATAAATAATATTATTAATAAAATCATGCAAGCGAGGTTAAATATGAAAAATTTGAAATCTGCCGCAGCTATAATTTCACTTGTAATAACACTTATATTTTCGGCTTCAGCAATTCTCAATGCTGAAGCTGTATATGGCGCCAAAAACACCCTCGAATTAAACGGTTCAATATCCATCTCCTATACGGCTGAAACAGACGCCAGCAGAACCAGCATTGTTACAGGGCCAGGCATACATTATTTCCCCGTAGATTCATTCCACCTGGGCCTGAGGCCGTTCCTTGATTACAGAATTGTTTACACCAGGGATACTGAAGAATATACAACCAGTGCGTCCTTTACCCCTGTACTGCAGGCCGGTTATGTCTTCAGACTTTCGGATAACCTTTTTTTTGATCTTGCCCCTGAAATAGGTTATTCCATCGATTACCCCTTAAGTGCGGATGATGAAGTTAATTACAGGTATATGTATTACGGACTTATCACTGCTCTGAAGGTCCAGGCGGGTAACGCTTTAATCGATATCTATATTCAACAGACTATTAAGGACCATATTTCAGATGAGGGCCCTGACGGGTATTACCAGGTATCGCTTGGCCTTGGATTTTCCGTATTTTTTAATATGTGAAAGTTTTAACTGAAGCTGAAAACAGGGCAGTCATCAGCTTCAGACTTTCGGGGATCAGTCTTCTGCCGGCAGGTATTTTTTATTAAAAATCATAATCATAAATACTGACAGTTTTATCGCCGTTTATGCTTACAGTATATGAAAAATTCGCGGTTTTGCTGCCGTTATCTGCACTTAAATAAATATAGGTGCCTGTATCTCCGTAAATCGTCTCATCTTTGCTTTCACCTGCAGCCAGATCCATTGTCCAGTACTCAGAATATGTTTCGCTATAACCGTATTCGTCCTCTGCTGATTCCCAGTAATATGAACATGTGACCTGAACAGAAGCTGTGCTGCATTTATTACGGATAGTAAGAGTAGACCACCCCAGTATACCGCAAGACAGGTTTGAAAGTGCGAACATGAGTACAATTAGCAATTTAGTTTTCATACTTTACCCCGTTTTATGCAGACCCTGAGTTTTCCCCGCATAGAGATTGCTTCAACTGCAACACAGATTATTATATTAGTATTATACTGTATAACGAAATATTTTGTCAACTCACATTCACAGATGGTACGCCGCACATAACCGGCGCCGGTACAGGTAAAGCCGCGCGGTTAAAAACAATTACCGCCTGACCGTTTTTTTTGCTTGCGGTAATTATCATTATACAGTGATACTTATACCCGTATCATAATCCGGGAGAACCTTTAAGCCCTGAACTTTACCTCAACAAAGGCAACTTATGAAATCTATAACATTACTCTACCTGATCTTATGTATTATACTGTGGCCTGTCCTTTATATTGCAAAATATAACGACTATGTTTCATGGGAAAAGGTTTCGGTACCGGTGTTTGTCACCCTTGTCTTTTTGTATAATCTGTATCTGAACCCTCCGCTGGATAAAAAAAAGATACCCCTTTTCCTGGCATTCCTCTTTGTATGTATCGGCGACTATATGGTTAACCTCACATCGCTGGGGGCTTTTTTTATTATACCTTTTATGCTGGTGCACATAAACCTGATTGTCTTTTTTTCACTGGAGCGCCCCTGGCAGACAAAGGACCTGCTGCTGTTCCTGCCTGTTCTTGCCCCTGGCATAATAATCTATTCTTTAATGTGGGAGCGGATCCACAGTGCGGGCCAGCTTATAGTTTTTGCCCTTTACCTGTTGCTGCTCAGCACCATGCTCTGGCGTGCCGCTGTGACAGCAGCATCACGGCGGCCCCTTTTCAATAAAGTTATGCTGTTCTGCGGCGCGCTCTTTTTTTACATTACAGACATATCAGTAGCAACCAACACGGTCCTTAAAACACAGCTCCTTGTGGGACTGACCTGGATATGCTACCCTCCGGCCCTGGTAATGCTGAGCATGATGAATTACCCCTTCAGGAAACACGCTGTGAAGACTGGATTTTTAAACACAGGGGATCCGGCGTTCGATACCACTCTGTCCCCATCGTGCGACACGGAATAAGGCGGGGTATTATTATTTGAAAGAAATAGATTCGGCCTTAAAAAAACTGCAATCATCACGCCAGACCATAGCACTCACAGGCGCGGGGATATCAACATCCAGCGGCATCCCTGACTTCAGGGGCAGCAGCGGGCTATGGAAACAATACGACCCGTCAGTATACGCGCATATCGGCACATTCAGAAAGGACCCCCGGAAAGTGTGGGAACTGGCAATGAGACTGGCTGAAATCTCAGGCAACTCCAGACCGAACAGAGCTCACCATACCCTTGCCTTTATGGAAGAGAAGGGCCTGCTGCATGGAATCATCACCCAGAATATTGACGGCCTGCACAAACTCGCTGGGAGCAGAA
>CAZDZB010000150.1:0-4832 GCA_964509795.1 uncultured Christensenellaceae bacterium
GGCCCATTTCAATCTCGCTGACGCGTACCGCGAAAGCACGATGTACGATGAAGCCGTTGAGGAATACAACATTGCCATCGACATCCGTCCCATGGATTCAAAAGCTCACTTTTTCAAGGGGATGGCGCTTCGTGACAAGGGGAATTATCAGGATGCCGTTGCCTCCTTTGAAAAATCATTGCGCATCAACAAAAATTTCTATGACGCTCATGAAGAACTGGGCATGATCTATTACCGCAAGCTTAAAGACAACGATAAGGCTGCAAAGCATTTCGAGATGCTCCTTTCGATGAAACCCGACCATCCGCGGGCTGACAGTATCCAGAGCATTATCAATCTTATCAAAAGGAAATGACAGACCCGTGAATCTACGATATCCTTTTACTGTAATACTAATTGCGCTGATGTGCGCAAGCTGTCATCAAAGAAAAGACACGCCCGTTAATTACTGGGGCCAGGGCTTTCTCGATGACAACACCTTTCAACTTGTTTTTACTGTTGAAGCTGATGACTCCGTGATTGGGCTGGTCAAAAGGCGTGGCTCTGCCGAGAAAGAAGCTTCCCTGCAGCTTAGAGAACGGCTCATTGACTCGCTTGCCGGGTATATAATAAAGCACCGGTCAACTTTTCTTGAATCATCTGGCAAAGACGAGCCCTTTCCCGAAAAGAAAAAAAACCTGCTTAAAGAAAAATTAGGGCCCCTGGCGCATCAGGGAAAAAACATAATGCAGTATTATAACGAAAATGATTCAATTGTAATTGTGCATAGGATCACAAAAAATAATTTAAAAAAAATCATTACTGATACAATCAGTAAATTTACGGCTGGAGCACAATGATGAAACAATGGCATACTGTTTCCCCCATTCTGATTATACTGACAATATCTTTGCTCTCGTGTACAAAACAAATTATTGATAAACATGAACCGAATACGCCTGTAAATGAGCGCCAGGAGATCTTTCTCAAAGAAGGTTTCATTTCCAATGATGTTTTCAGGATAGTCATTATTGATGTTCAGGATGATAAACATGAGACCATTGAAAGCATCACAAACAAAGCCAGGAAACGCGCCTTAGCGACTCTGCAAAAATACATGGTAGACAACAGCATGGTCTATACAAAAAACACGCGGGCCCAACTCATAAATCTGATCAGGGACAGGGGCCGTTTCAGCAAACAGGACATTAGCGGCAACACCAATGATGTTTATTATCTTGAAATTAAGAAAAACAACATAAAAGGATATATTGATTCCCTGGCCTCTAAGAGATGACGTTGAGGTGTACTATTTTTAAACTCAAACAAAATGAATTCATGGATGGTTACAGCAGATTATTCATGAAATGGCGAATGCAGAATACAGCGCATTAATGTTCTGTGTAAAAATGATATGACAGATATTTAAGAATGAAAAGATTGAGATTGAATCTGTCAGTATCATAAATACTGCTGAACATCAACCCTATTCCATAGTCATTGTCTTCAAGCTCATCAACTCTCACAACCATGGCAAGCGCTTCTATATTGTCAAGATTTTGTTCTATCCGAGAAAGATCAATATATACTTTAATTATTGATGAAATCTCGATGGGAGCATTGTATTTGAAATAAAGACCGCCCTTGCTGATATTGATGATATTCCCCACCAGGTCGATTGCTTCCTTATCGTCATGCGATGATTCGACAAGTGTTTCGATAATACGAATTGGTATCTCAACATTGAGCCTGAAATGTTTTCTTTTATTTTCCTTATCATCAATCTTAAACCGTTTGTTTACCCAGCCATCAAAGGAGGTATCGAGCCATTTGATCATGGATTCTTCTATGGGTATATCCTGTTTTCCTTGCATTTCCTTTGCATGAAATTCCTCTATTTCTTTTCGTATTTCATTAGACAGCTCTTCAAACTTAATTCGATTCATCATGCAGCTACTCCCGCTCCGTAAAATACCATACTTGCAATCTCCATGGTTATTACATGATTCATAATAGTACCTGTATCATTGATGCCTGTGGAGAATTTAATTTTCCTCATCTTTGTATAAGCTCATGAAACATGACTGTAGTAATGTACTCGCCATAGAATAAATACTGATAGTATTAAAATATATTCCAATATGTTCGATATTGTTAATAGATACCATATCCTTTATACTATGACAATAAAATTTTGTAAACTCGAATTCAGGTATTTTAACGTATAATTGTGAATCGTACAATACACAATTGTTTTGTAAATTGAATCACTCCTGATTTTTGTGTTATTGTCAAAAAAATTACTTAAAATTTCTGTGCTGCTTGGAATACTATCATGATAATTAAAACAAGAACCACTGTGAAACTTCTTTTGCTGTTCATTTTATTCTTGCAGGTGAGCCTTCATGCTGAAAAAAATCCATTTTTATACAAAGAACAATCTCCTGTCATCACTTCACTTTTAAAAAAAGATAGGAGTGTAAAACACACGAAAGAATTAATCAGCATAATAAACAGAATAGACGAGACCTATGGTGATCTCCATGATAAGCTTACAAACGGCAAAAAAATAACCATCTTTTTTGATCCTGCCCATGGCAAGCTCGCCAGCGGCACATGGCAGGGAGCGGTAACAGGCCGATTGAGCTGCACAAACCGGCCTGAAGAATATTATTCAGTAATCATATCACGCAAGTTATACCAATTTCTTGCCAATAATCCCTTTATTGACGTCTGTTCAACCGATGATTATTTAGCTGTTCTTAAAGGAGAACAGGACACGTATAAAAATATTCCTTTTAAAAAAACGGTCAGGCTTGCACAAAAGCATAATGCGTTTATCATTTTATCAGAACATCTTAACAACGTAGCTTCACACCATAAGGCAGGAGGTATCCTTAATAGTCCAGGCCTTCATGCTGTCATCAATCATAGAGGCAGGTATGTGTTGCGGCACATCGAAGGGACCTACAAGGGCTTTCTAACCCTGTATAACCAGCTTGACGCCACTGGCTTTTCCAAGAATTACGCAATAAAGCTAAAGCGAATGCTCATGCAGCAAGGTCTAAGCCCCAACAGCTGGGAATTTGGCGCTGTGGGCGATGACAGGTTCAGCTATTTTGTTGATTTCCCCATATCAATCATCTATGAATCCGGTTTTATATCCAATCCTGAAGAAGAAAAAAAATTCAGGGATCCTGAATTCGTTGAAAATATCGCCAGGATTCAATACAAGGCATTTATTGAAAATGTTAAAGCAATCTTTTCAGTTGATATATCCGGTTTCATACCCTTAAAAACGAACAAGCCTGTCCAGAGCCGCATTGAACTGCTCAAACTCGCGCGAATCGCCGTATACTATATCAAAAAGGGGGATACCAGACGCGGCATTAACGTGATAAAAAAAATTGAATCGCGGTATAAAAAAACAATCTATAAAAATTATATAGAATACTTCAGCGAAATCAAAAATCGACTGTTAACGTCTGAAAAATATTACGGATGGGGCCTGCAGAACCGAAGAAAAAAAAGATACCTTACTGCTCGCCGTTATTTTCGAAAAGCTCAATGGAATTTAAACAAGGCGCCAATCTATTATTCATACCATAAAAAATACGCCGCGGCGCGAGGCATCAGCTTCCGACCGGAAATGTTGAACACATCATCAATAATCACTGAACCGAGAGATCTCCCGGTAACGGTTACAAGGGCCCCGCTCAAACGAAAGATCATAGTGGCGGTAGATACAAAACAGGGCCTTCGCCAGGCCCTTGTAAACGCACTGAATCCGGACTCTGCAACACTTGATGTCCTTGAAGAATCCTTCAAAAAGGCCACGGTGGTTGAATGGAAACGACGTAAAAAATACAGCTCAAAAAAGAGAAAAACTATATGGTACTGGAAAAAAATCAATAAAAAAGTTGATTTCAGCAGTGGTATCTATATCGTTAAAATTAATAACAAGCTGCAGGTTGTAGCTGCAAAAAAGGTGTCTTCAGTCACGCTTGATCCAAAAAAATATCAAAACGAGCAGTTCTTAAAAAATTCACACTTTGGACCACTGGAAAAACATAAAGCCCTGTAAAATCGGCAACTGGTTTGGTAAACCCTATTATTTTTTTGGTGATTACCTTCATAACAAGTATGGATGTAAAGTCCTTAAATTACCCATAAACGCAGGATTCTCCTGCCCCAACAGGGACGGTACATTCAGCATGAGAGGATGCATTTTCTGCAGTGAAGAAGGGTCTGCTTCGCCTACTGCGCTGTCATCATCCGATATCCGGGAACAGATGACCCATGCCCGGAACAGTTTTGTCAGAGCCGACACGTCGACAAAGTACATTGCCTATTTCCAGGCATTTACCAATACCCATGCCCCGGTTGATATTCTTAAAAAAGCATATGATACCGCCCTGGAATCTCCGGACACGATAGGGCTCATGATCGGGACCAGGCCCGATTGCCTCTCTGACAGGGTGCTCGAACTGATAGCTTCCTATAAAAAAAACAACTTTGAACTGTGGCTCGAAATAGGCATGCAGACCAGCATCAACTCAAGCCTGCGTTTCCTCAACAGGGGCCATACCCATGAGGACACCCGCGATGCCGTTAAACGGGCATCACTCCTTGGCATCCCCCTGTGCCTGCATATAATTCTCGGAATTCCCGGAGAATCATGGCATGACATGATGCGGACAGCAGAAGAAATCGCCCTGCTTCCCGTTCAGGGTATAAAATTTCATCATCTTCATGTCATCAAGGGTACGCCCCTGCACGAGCTTTATCGTACAAATACTATACACATACTGAGCATGAAGGAATATGTTTCCATCCTCTGTGATTTCATGGAA
>CAZDZB010000151.1:0-4673 GCA_964509795.1 uncultured Christensenellaceae bacterium
CCCGACTACTGCTAATAATGCTTTTTTTGTCATACTATTCTACCAAAACGTTTTTCCAGCTGATTTTTAGTAATGACGGAGACAAAAGGCCGGCCATGTGGGCATGTAAGCTTAATATCGTTATTTAAAATTAAATCTATAAGCTTTTTTATTTCTTTATCGGTTAATCTGTCGCCGACTTTTACGGCTTTTTTGCACGACATGCTTATTATTTTTTCTTCCGCAGAGCTTTCATTTGCGCCTCCGCTTTGCAAGTTTGCCAAAATTTCCTTGAAAAAGCCTGACATTTGAGGCTGTCCTAAAAACATCGGAACACCGGTAATTTCAACGCTTAAATCATTTATTTTAATTAAATAACCAGCCTGATTAAAAGTTTCAATGTTTTCTTTCACGGTAAGAATGTCGTCATAAGGAAGCTCGATTGTCTGGGGAATTAAAAGTTTTTGCGTCAAGGGGAATTTATTGCCGTAGATTTCCATAAAATCTTCGTATATAAGCCTTTCGTGAGCTGCATGCTGATCAAAAATGAATATGTTATCATTACACTCAATGAATAAATACCCGTTAAACGCAGTCCCTATTATTGTATAAGAATAAGTGATTTCTTTAATATCAGATTGCTCAAACTGCAGATTAACCGCAGCGCTGTTTTGCCTTAGGCTGTTTTCATCTTTTTTGTTTTCGTCCAAAATCAAAGCTGATTTATAATTAAAATCGCTAAGTTCATATGTAAGGTTAGGCGCTGTTGATTTTTTATCCGCATACCAAGTATCAGAATCATCGTCATCATAATTTACGGCTTCTGTTGCTTTTCCCAAAATATTAATGTCTGGAGGTTGTGATTCGGGAAAAACCTGGGGTTTCTTTTTGGCTTCAGAGTTGATTTTTTGTGAATAAAAACTAATAATTTTTCCGTTTATTATCTCAAATGTTTCGCTTAGCTGCAGTTTTAGTTCATCCAGAACCTGGCGCAAATTGCTGAAAACCACATTAAGTTTTTGCGGATGGACATTTACATCAACCAGCAGCGGATTGATGCTTACATTAATAATAAAAAACGGATATGAGTGTTTCATGAAATTGGAACTGTACATTTCCTCCACGGCAACGGGAATATATTTGTCTTTGACATATCGGTTATTTATAAAAACCGTCTGTGAGTTACGTGTTTTATTAAGCACATATTTGTTGCCCAGGCATCCATTAAAGGAAATGCCGTTGGACTCCTGAGTATTAAATTCAACTATGTTTTCTGCCACATCTTTGCCATATACGGCGAAAACGGCATTTTTCAGTTTTCCGTCGCCGCTGGTATAATAAATTACTTTATTGGCATTTATAAATTTAAAGGATATTTCCGGATATGAAAGAATGTATTTTTGAATTACATTGCTTATGTTTGCTGTTTCAACGGAGGTGTTTTTCATGAATTTTTTTCTGGCAGGAGTATTGAAAAACAAATCTTCAACGATTATAGTTGTGCCGTCAGGACAGCCGTATTCATGGTTTTTTATTATTTCTCCGCCGTCAACCTGGGTCAGCGAACCGATTTCTTCGTCAACGGCTTTTGTTATCAATGTAACCTTTGAGACAGCTGAAATGCTATACAATGCTTCTCCCCTGAATCCCATTTGGTTGATGTTATATAAATCGTCAAGGCTGGATATTTTGCTTGTCGCATGACGAATGAAGGCGAGCTTTGTGTCCTCTGACGCTATTCCTGTTCCGTTGTCTGAAACAGATATATATTCTTTGCCGCCATCTCTTATCTCAATGCTTATATTATTTGCTTTGGAGTCTATTGCGTTTTCAATTAATTCCTTAACGACAGAAGCCGGGCGTTCAACAATTTCGCCGGCTGCTATTTTCTTTGCAATTGATTCGTCAAGAATATTTATTTTTTTTCTGCTTAGCATAATTTGTCCTTATATTTTTTCAAAAGCATGAATGCCTCGATGGGCGTAGTCACAGTTAAATCAACAGCCATTATTTCATCACCGAGTTCCTTTAGTAATTCATCGTTATGAACTTTATCTTCTTTTTTGCGGTTTTTTTTCTCTGCTATCTCATTAAACGTATTATCATATATTGAAACATTATTTATGTCAGCCTGCTCCAAGAGTTTTAATATTTCTTCTCCCCTTTTTAGCACAGGTTCAGGGATTCCAGCAAGCATAGCAACGTGCAGCCCAAAGCTTTTGTCTGAGCCGCCTCTGATTATTTTTCTCATAAATATTATTTCGTTTTTATATTCCCTGACAGCAACAGAATAGTTCTTTACGCCCTTTATTTTGCCCTCTAGCTCACTTAGCTGATGGTAGTGAGTCGCAAAAAGTGCCTTTGCTCCGATTTTTTTGGTGTCAGATATGTATTCTATAACGCTCCAGGCGATGCTTAAGCCATCGAATGTGGATGTTCCTCGACCGATTTCATCCAGGATAATAAGCGAGTTTTTGGTTGCGTTTTTCAGGATATGCGCAACCTCTGACATCTCCACCATAAATGTCGACTGCCCTAAGAACAAATCATCAGACGCCCCTACCCTGGAAAACACCCGGTCAACTATAGGCATGCTGGCGCTGATTGCGGGCACAAAGCTGCCCATCTGTGCCAATACTGCAAATAACGCAACCTGTCTTAAATAGGTTGATTTCCCGGACATATTGGGGCCGGTTATTATTATAAACCTGTCTTCATCCATGTTAAGATATGCATTATTGGGCACAAATGAATTTATGCTTGTTGCTGCCTCCACCACAGGGTGCCTGCCGCTTTTAATGTCTATTATACCATCTGTGTTTATCTCCGGCTTGCAGTATCCGTTTTCATTTGCGACAATTGCCAGCGACACCAATGAATCAAGCACGGAAATGTATTCGGCGCTTTTCTGCAGCCTTTTAATTTGTGATTTCAAGGCATTTTTAATGTCGTTGAATATATCCTGCTCAAGCTGAATGCTTTTTTCTTTAGCCCCTAATATTTTATCCTCAAGATCTTTTAATTCCTCGGTTATGTATCTTTCGTTGTTAGCAAGGGTTTGTTTGCGTATGTATCTGTATGGAACCATGTCAAGGTTTGATTTTGTGACTTCAATAAAGTACCCGAATACCCGGTTGTACTTAATTTTCAATGTTTTTATTCCGGTTTGCTCACGTTCTGCTTTTTCCAAAGTATCAATTATGGATTTGCCGTTTTCCATTATGTCATAAAGCTCAGCTAACTTTTCATCATATGTACCCTTTATCACGCCGCCGTCCTTCAGGTTAGCAGGCGGATTTTCCACAATTGACGCTTCCAGCAAGTCACATACATCCTTTAGCGAATCAATATTTTCATAGCATTCATCAAGGAGAGCAATACCTGTACTTTTAACCAAATCTCTTACCGCAGGCAAAACTTTGAGTGAGGTTTTAAGCATAAGGCACTCTCTTGGATTGATGCTGGCATAGGCTATCTTAGTGGACAGTCGCTGTATATCCTTGATATATTTTAATTGTTCCTTCAAGTTTTCGATTTTTATTAAGTCTTTTTTTAAAAACTCGACTGCGTCCAGCCGCTTTTGAATTTCTTCTTTATCCATCAAGGGCTGCTCAAGCCACTGCCTCAATTTTCTGCTGCCTAATGATGTGGACGTTTTGTCCAGCACCCAAAGCAGAGAGCCTTTTTTTCTGCTGTTTCTTATGGTCTTTGTAAGTTCAAGGCTGTTTCTTGTAAAATTATCGATTTTTAAGTAATTTGAAGGCTTATACAGAGAGATTTTATTGAGCTGCAACAGAGCGTTTTTCTGAGTATTGGAAAGATACTGCAGCAGGGCTCCTGAGGCGCTCATTGATGCAGCACTTACTTTGCTTAAAAGCTCATCTTTTTCGGAAAAATGTTTTTTAACCAACGCCTTGGCATAATCTGTCCTGAAATAATCCTCCAATTTCTCATCATAGCTGAACTCAAACTGCTTGCTTAGTGTGCTGCCTGATTGAACAAAATCGTAGAATGGCTTATTAGCCAGTATTTCAGCAGCATTGAGCCTGGAAAGCTCATCCTGCAAATAAGTCAAAGAATCTTTCTCAAAGGCTGTTCCTATGTAAAAGTGTCCCGTTGATATGTCGGCATATGCAAACCCAATATAGTCTCCTTCATCTGCAAGAGAGACAATATAATTGTTTTCTCCTTCATCTAAAAGGTCTTCTTCAATAATTGTGCCTGGGGTTACTATGCGCACAACTTCCCTTTCAACCAGTTTTACACCTTTTTCAGGCAGTGTTGTCTGCTCGCAGATGGCAACCTTATATCCTTTTTTTATCAGCTTTTTGATGTATATATTTACAGCGTGGTATGGCACCCCGCACATGGGCGCGCGCTCTTTGAGCCCGCAGTCCCTGCCTGTTAATGTAAGGTCGAGCTCTTTTGACACAATCAGGGCGTCATCAAAAAACAACTCATAAAAATCTCCTAAACGGAAAAAAAGCATGCAGTCCTGGTGCTGCTCTTTCATCTTTAAGTATTGTGTCATCATTGGTGATAATTTTGCCATAGTGCCTCTTAACCCTCTTGTAGTTTTCCTATTAATGTATGTGATTTTATTTCATTTATTTTTACTTTTACAATGGAACCCAGCGCCACTTTCTCAGGAGATTCAAGAGCGACAGGCAAATTTTGCGATGTTTTGCCTATTG
>CAZDZB010000152.1:0-4657 GCA_964509795.1 uncultured Christensenellaceae bacterium
TCAGCACGAATAAAACAAATTTATTCACTAAAAAGGAGATTTAAAAATGAAAAAAGTAACAAGAATTTTCATTGTATTGGTCATGTCATTGTTATTATTCATTTCTTGTGGAGAAAATAAAAGTGATACTACGACTTCTAAAAAAGCTGATACCGTTCAAAGCTCTCAAAAGGAACAAAAAATAACTGTTGAGAAAGCTTGTAAATTGAATAATGAAGTAGCCACATTATTAATGCAAAACTATTGGGGTAAATTTAAAGGTAAAGACTATAAAGATGTTAAAGATATTTATGAAAAATATCTTATAGAAGAAGACGCGATTTATAATAAATACGGTGTTTCTACCGGCAAGAGTGGATTTAATGTACAAAGTTATCAATATTGGAAAAGAGATAACAGAAGTGACCTGAAAAAGTTTAGAAAAGAACATCCGGAATATGACTTTTATGTGAAATTCCCGGAGTTTTTAGATGCTAATGCTCAGGTTTTAAAGTATGCAATGGATAAATTGTCTGAATCCAAGGGGAAATAATTTTAAATAAGATGAAAGTGTTTTTTCATAAAAATACTATATGCCTTAATTTAATAGTGATAGGACTTGTTTTACTTTTAAGTTCCTGTCATTCGAATTATCTTAATTATAAGATTGATTTTTCCCATAATTTTGCATGGAAGAGTGATGGTTCTGCATTTGCTTTTTTGGGGATCAAAAGTTTATACAGAAGGCCACAGGGGATAGCTACTTTTCCAGATGGAGGCAAGGCAGTACATGAATATCACGATGTAGCGCTTTATTATTACAACATAAAAGATAATAAGCTTAACAGAGTTGTTGATTTTAATGATGTGTTACGATTGTATGGTGATGCTGGTTTTTATCGCATGAAGATGGTGTTTGCCGATTCATTATTGTATTACAAGTTAAGTAAACTATATGATAGTGATATAAAAAGAGCAAATGAACATGTTCAAACCAAAGAAGATTCCTTAAAATTATCTGCACTGATTGAAAAAACAAATAAAACCTATACATTTAATATCAATACAAACAAAATATCAGAAGTTGATTCTGCAACTTTTGACGCTGCATTGAGTCAGGTAAAAGTTGATGAAAATCTTCGCAAACTCGCAAAGGAGTATTTAACTAAGCTTTCATTTGCTGACTGGGGAATAGTATTAAAAGATATTTATCCGCAGTCTAAAAAAACCTATATAGAGTATATTGTCTATATGCAGGGTAATTCAAAAGTCAGGGACGCTGTATTTGAGCAAATCGCTCCTGAATTCACTAAAAAAGAGATACAAAAAATGCTTAAAGATATGGCTGCATATAAAACCAAACTTGACAAAAAATATAAATCATCGAATAGCTATAAAGATCACTCTCATAAATTAACCTATGATGAATACTATGAGCCAACACGTAAAAGGCTTCAGAAATTTCTTTAAACTTATTGCCGGCTTTGTTGTCATTGTGTTTTTATTGCCGCTGAATATATCGGCACAGCAAGATAAAGACTGGCAGGAGCTTTTTCTTTTAGATAAAAACACATTTAATCCGTACATCGAATTTGTATCTGATGATATTAAAGATTATTTCAATCCTGAAAAAGAAAAATCTTATCCTTCATCCAATTTGTTTGATGGCTATTTAAAAACATGCTGGGTATCCGGCTCTTCAAAAACAAACAAAAACGCCGCACTTTATATCCGTTTGCCTGATAATATCGACCTGAACAAAATAATTCTGAATATTTTCCCCGGATACGGGAAAAACAAAAAACTATTTTATGCCAATGCTCGTCCTAAAAAAATTAACGTATCCTTATTTGCAGCATTTTATCCTGAAGGCTTTAGCACTGAAGTCGCCACTTTATACATCATGAAAAAATATCCGGTTAATAAAAAAATAGAACTGGCTGACACATTTGGCGTACAATCTTTTCCATTGAACTTTGATAAAAGAGTATTGCTTGCGTTTCAAAAAGAAGCGCTGGCACGGGCTAAAACCTTTTCAGGGCCAAATTATAAAAAGTTTGCAAAAGCCGCGCTTCCCAAATCTTTTTCTCCTTCTTTTATTTTAAAAATAGAAATTACCGAGTCTTATCATGGTTCAAAATATGACGATGTGTGTATTTCTGAGCTATTTTTTAACGATAGATTTATTACACCTTATCCCGATAAATATTTCGAAATATCGAATGTCTATATAAAAGATGATAATACTTTATTGGCAGATTTCGCAGACAAAAAAGGAGTTGTTATTTATAAGGATACTTCATCTACTTTTACTTATGTAGATTGGCCTAAAAATAAAAAATGGGCTGTTTTACACTATGTGCCAAACGATGAGACAGGAGAAGGTTCACGTGTCGAGGAGTTATACTCATTGATAGATTTGAAAAATAGAGAAATGGTCAATTCAAAATTTGAAAAATATACCGGTACTACTACAATGTTTATAATGCTTGAGGAAGACGATGAAGGAAATGTTTACATAAAAAAAGGAAAAAACAAGATTGAATTGAGGTAACTATTACTGCCAACAAAAAATAGAGGCCATTTGGCAGATAGTTCTAAAAATGAAGATGATAGCAATAAATATAATACACGGTAATTTGAAATTGATAAGGATAACAATGCCAAACGCTCCATAGCGAATCAATGAGATAGAGGAAACGTAAAGATGGACGATACAAAAACCACGGTAAAGGAGATTAACCAAATGAAACGATTGAGCTACGTTATTATAATAGTCTTGTTACTGTCGTTGAACGTACCAATCCTATGGGCAGGGCAGGAAACCTATGAAACAAATGAATGGGTCGGCCATTCGGATGTTAAGGGCAGTAAAGACATGGCGGCTATCTCCCGTTTTCAGGGGTCGTTAATTCAATATTACAAGGTTTTAAAATGGGACAAATACACCCTTCCGGTATCTAAAATAGTTGCAGCAGATGGTGCCAAGACGTGGGGAAAAAAGCTGGCCCTGCAGGGCACGATTACCCGTATTCAATACAGTGTAAACCGGGACAACAATCCCGCATTAATCGCTCAAAACTACCTGACAGCACTGACTGGTGCCGGATGGAAGATTTTATTCCAAGGCTGCGGTGATGACGAACTGGGCAACGATTCCTCTGAATGGTGTTATTACTACTATGATCTTAATAATGAAGGCAGCACCTTCGGCCCGCGTGGACGCGATCACTGTTATCTGGCGGCCAGTTACGATGACGCGCTGCACACCTATTATGCCGCCATTTATATGGTGGATTTTGAAACCGAGTCCAAAGGATTGGCTTTTTCTTTGATTACCCAGGATGTAATCGAGGTAAAAAAGGCGCAAACCGGTCTGATAACAGCGCAAAAAATGACAGATGGGCTGTCTAACAAAGGACACGTGGCTGTATATGGTCTCTACTTTGATACCGGCAAGGCCGGGATCAAGGCGTCGTCTTCCGTTGCCTTGGAACAAATCGCAGCCCTTCTGAAGCAAAAGCCCGGCTTGAACCTCTATGTGGTGGGCAATACCGATGACTCCGGCAATTTTGCCGCCAATATGAGCTTGTCCACGGCACGGGCCAATGCCGTAGTAACCCGACTAATTCAAGACTACCACATATCATCGGCCAGGCTGCAGGCAAGCGGGGTCGGCCCCCTGGCACCAGTGGCCAGCAACGATACCGATGAGGGACGCGCGCTGAACCGCCGAGTGGAACTGGTGAAAACCAACCATCATGTGGTCGCGGCAAGCTCCCGTGGTCCGGTTACAAAACCAACACGATCCAAGCTGATGAATCTGCCTGATTTTGAGATCAAACAAGAAGCCGTCCAAGGAGCCCACGGCCAGACGAGTGAAGCGCAGACCGTCACTCCGCCGTCCAGACCGGTCGAAGCAGTGCCCCAGCAAAAACCTCAAAAACTGATACCTGTACCCTCGGTGATCGGCAAATTTAAAATCTTTGCTGAAAAAGCTCTCAAACAAGGCGGGTTCAAGGTGGTCGTCCGAGGTAAAAAAATAGGCAAAGTCAGTGCACAATCTCCGGATGCTGATACCAGAGTAGCACCAGGTACCCAGGTAACTATTACCATCGGCAAATAGAGTAATGGCATAATTAGGGACACTTCCCTATTTCTTTTTGGGCCGTCCTAGCTTTCCTATAAAAATAGGGAAGTGTCCCTAATATTTCGAAACACCAAATGCGAAACCGATGAGCACCGAGTACTGATTCTCCTTGACATTTTTGTCTCAGGATGTATTCTTTCAGACAAATCGAGGAAGTAACACAACTCTTTAAAAATATGATCTTTCACCCATAGCCATTAAAGGAGAGAGCCGTGGCGCGATCGACGACACTGCCCCGTTTCTCGAACGAGAAGACGGGGTTTTTTATGTTCACTGCTCCCCCGTGGCCCTATTGTCACCTATCCCGTGGTATGAGGAGGTAAGCAGATGAAGCGATCAGCATTACGAGCGACTGACGCGGTACTCACAGCGGTACTGATACTGATGATGGTGATGTTCATATCACACCCGGCGTTAGCGACGGCGCCCGGTGCCGTACAGGTTCCCGGTGTGGAGCGCGACACGGCGAAGCAGGAACTCCCCCTCCAGGGCCGGTATGCCATATCGGCCGCCCTGGGAAAGGAGCAG
>CAZDZB010000153.1:0-4627 GCA_964509795.1 uncultured Christensenellaceae bacterium
TGCTCATTGCCACTTTTTCACAAACAGTATTCTGGCAGACAGATTAAAAAAGGACGCTAGAAGCCTGCTAAGGTTATCCAAAAAGTTAACTGGTGAGCCTTCACATCCGGCTTTAAGAGGCGCTGCCTGCTTTCTGACAACGGGTATTGAAAACACACCCGAAGAGATGTATGAATATATGAAGGGAGGTTACGGCTGCGATTTTATTGCAGTTCCGCTAATGCTGGACTTGACTTACGCCTTTTTATCCCCTGAGCAGAAAAGCAGAAATGACAGCACGATAATAAAAGCACTGGATTCAATTAAAGCGTCCAGCCTCCCTGTAAAGCACCTTGAAAATCTTGAAAAGAAGATTGATACTTTTGAACGCTCAGTGTTAGGCATTGATGTGTTCCAAAATTCCTATCAGAAACAGATTGACGATTTAACAGCTATAAAAGAAAAAATGCCGGACAGGGTGTTTCCTTTTTTCAGTGTTGACCCCCGCCGAAATGATGAGTTCGAGGGCGGAATTTTATCCGAGATAAAAAAATACGTTGGCAAAAACAAACCCTTTCTCGGCGTTAAGCTCTACTCTTCGCTAGGATATTCCCCTACTCACCCTGTGCTTTTTGACAACAGTAAAGGGCAAAGCGTATACGGGTACTGCGAAAGGCACAATATCCCCGTAACAGTCCATTCATCAATCGAAGGCTTTTCTCATTTTCTTGATAAAACTAAAATCATAGGTGACGTTTACTATCCGGAGGCAGGTAAATGCGTACCGGCGGAATCATTGTATGAAAACGGGATCATTAAATACACTAATAATATACCCAGTATTAACTTTGAGGACATTACCCGTGAAAGGCTCGTACTTTTAAACCATCCTGTTATTTGGCGCAAGGTCTTGGAAAAGTATCCTAAGCTTAAAATTGACCTGGCACATTTTGGCGGAGTAATTCAGTCCTATAAATACGCAGTAAATGATAAAAGCTCTTTCTGGACAGAGTATATCATAGAAATGCTAAATGATTTTCCAAATGCCTATACTGACCTTTCCTGTTTTTATGAGCAGGATAGTAACCCTGACTATATGAAAGTAATATACAAAAACTTATATAAAAAACTTTCTAAAAAAGCCAGGCAAAAAGTTATGTTCGGTTCTGACTACTACATGCTGGCTCTATATAACACTACACCAAAAAATTACATCACCAGTTTCAGGGAAGCCTTCAAAAATGACTTTTATAAGATATCCGAAGAAAACCCGGTAAACTTCCTTGATATCAAAGTGTGCTGATTCAGCATTGCTTTGTTGTTTGATTCCGGTTAAAATAAATTAATAAGATATACGGAGATTAAAAATGAACCAAACGAAACCAGCAAGTCAGAATAATTACCCCGAAAAGCAAAGCAGCGACCAATTATTTATAGGCTTTTTTATGCTTATTATCGCCCTGACAGCAGTTATGTTTATTATAAACAGAGTGTTTTTATCGGACATGAGTTATGATTCTGACCAAATAAATATTATGTCTTACTTTACTATCCAAACGAATATTATATCTACAGTATGGATGCTTGTTTTGTCTGCATATGCACTCACGGGCAGAAAAATATTTAAAGCTGCTTCAGACACATCCCTGGCAGCTTCACTAACGACATACATTCTGGTTACAGGAATAGTTTACTGGGCCGTATTGGTTCCCATTTTTTACGAACCTGGAGTAACATGGCTTTTTTCAGTTTCAAACATCTGGATGCACTCTTTTGTACCTCTTTCTTCGTTGGTCATGTATTATTATGTCAAGCAAAAAAACAAAGATTCTATACCTCAGCGCAGGCTATGGTTTTTCTACATATACCCTGCACTATACATTGCTCTATCTATATCATATGCTATAAACGGCAAATACCTTTATCCCATGTTTAACCCCAACGCTGTTGGCGGCTGGGGAGGCGTTGCAGCCTGCATGATTGTTATGTGCTTTATTTTCACTTTGCTCTACCTTGCTCTTTTATACGGAATAAAGGGCATACAAAAAACCGACAATATAGAACTCGGAGGCAGCTATGACAGTAATCAAAACCAATAAACTGACAAAATACTACGGCAAATCAAGAGGAATAATCGATGTTGACCTTGAAGTAAATGATGGAGAAATTTTCGGCTTCATCGGTCCCAACGGGGCGGGCAAGTCTACTACCATAAGGGTTTTGCTTTCGCTTATCTACGCAACCAGCGGCACTGCTGAAATTTTCGGCAAGGACTGCGTCACTCACGGCCATGAGGTGCGTAAAGACATAGGATACCTTCCTTCCGAGGTTTTCTATTACGAGGGTATGAAAGTTAAAGAGCTGCTTAATTACTCTGCAAGCTTTTTCAAAAAAGATTGTTCAAAGCGCATCAATGAGCTATCAGGAATAATGGAACTGGATCTTAACAGGAAAATCGAAGACCTTTCATATGGTAACAAGAAAAAGGTCGGCATAGTCCAGGGCCTGCTTCACTCCCCTAAGCTTATTATTCTGGATGAACCGACCAGCGGATTGGATCCTTTGATGCAGCAGAAATTTTTTGACCTGATAAGAGAAGAAAACAAAAAAGGAGCCACCGTGTTTTTCTCCTCCCATATATTAAGCGAAGTACAAAAGCTTTGTGACAGAGTCGCCATAATAAAAGAAGGCAGGATTATAAGAGTAGATAATATAGACAATATGAATGACGCTCACTATAAAAACATTTCCTTTACTACTGATAAAGTGAAAAAGAAAGATTTTGAGATACCAGGCGTTAATCACCTCCAAATCGAAGGAAACAAAGTAAGCTTTATTTATGGAGGCGATTTGAATGAGATTGTCGAAGTCATTAACAACAGGCACATTATTGACTTAACAATATCAGAGCCCACACTAGAAGAAATATTTATGCACTATTACAAATAAGGAGGATTTTATGAATATATTCACTTTAGAATTAAGAAAAAAAATAAAATCCATGCTCTTTTGGCTTGCGGGCATTTTATCCTGGGCCATAATAGTCGCAGTGTTTATTCCCACCATCGTAGAGCAAGGTCAAAACTATAGAGAGATACTAGGTAACATGGGTGTTTTCGGCGAAGTTATAAACATTGACGCTGATACATTCTCCACCGTAATGGGCATCGTAGGAATGTATTTTGGAATGCTGCTTATTGTTTTCGGAATACAGGCGGCAAACTACGGATTCGGGCTTGTAACAATTGAAGAGTCTGAATTAACTGCTGATTTTTTGATAACTAAACCCATAAGACGTACTAAGATTTTAACGGCTAAAATAGCTGCATCGCTTGTTATTATGACTGTTACCTGCGTCTTATACATTGCAAGCACTTATTATATTATAATTACTGTCTCAGATGGATTTGAAGTGGATAAAAAAGCTTTGCTTTTAGTTCTGGCTTCAGCATTTTTCGTACAGCTCTTTTTCTTTGGAATCGGCCTTTTGATTTCACTTTTCATGAAAAAGATTAAAAGCGTTGCCCCTTTCTCAATGGGGCTTGTATTCTCTCTTTACATTCTTAGTGCGTTCGCCAGGACATTTGAAATTGATTTTTTGAAATATATAAATCCGTTTTCATATTTTGATACCGCGCAAATAGCTGCGAATGCTAACTATGATATGACTTATTTTATTATCAATCTGTGTTTTGCCGCCGTTTCCATCGCCGCTGCCTATTTTTTGTATCAAAGGCGTGACATAAAATCTGTGTAGGAGGCAGCTTATGAATATACTAATCAGAGAACTAAAGTCAAAGCGTAAAACACTTCTTATATGGTCAATAATAATTATTTCATTTGCCCTGTTAGGTTACGGCGAAGGCAGCGCATTTGTAGGCGATACGTCAATTCAAAGCCTTATGGACAGCATGCCTCAGGAGCTTCTAAAAGCATTTTCAATGGAGAGCTTTGATATGTCTACGCCAGAGGGGTATTTCGGCATAATGGGCCCATACTTCGCGCTGGCTCTCGGAATATTTTCGGTAATGACAGGATGCACTGCAATAGTAAGCGAAGTACGGGATAAAACTGCAGAATTTTCGCTTTCTCTGCCAATAAAAAGATATCAGTTGCTTTTTGCAAAGCTAATTGTTGTTTTCATTTACGGGATTGTGCTCAATGCCCTTAGCACACTCTGTTCAGTTGTTTTCGGGCTGACGGTGAACGCTCAGGATGGGTATTACACTTTTGTACTCGTTTCAGCAAGCGCAGTGTTTTTTATTCAGCTTATTTATTTGGCAATAGGCTTTTTTGTTGGCTGCGTCTTCAAAAACCACAAAAGGGCATCTTCATTGTCTGTGAGCATTCTTCTGGCAACATACTTTTTCTCAATGTTTTCGGGGATGCATGAAAAACTGGAATTTTTTAAATATTTAAATCCTTTCGATTTTTTTGATTTCTATAAGATAATGACCAGCGGAACTCTGGAATGGATTTATGTAATTATACTTGTTGCTCTAAGTTCGCTGCTGATTGCTGCCGGATTTATAAGTTATCAGAAAAAAGACATCCACATATAAAACCCTGCTGCGGAATGAAAATCATTCCGCCTTTATAATATCCCGCTTTTGAAGAAGCGGGAACAACACCACCCGCTAAGCGGGTG
>CAZDZB010000154.1:0-4609 GCA_964509795.1 uncultured Christensenellaceae bacterium
ATAGTCATTGAAGTGCTGAAAAACATTATTCACTTCATTATTAAAAATGACGGCACCGGCGGAATCGGCAATTTGGCAAACATTGTGGTGGGCTGCGCTTTTGCGGTGCCGGCTACGTGGTACTACGTGAAGCACAAGACACAAAGAAGCGTCTACGCGGCACTGGGCATAGGAACTTTATCTATGGTTGTTGTAGGAGTTTTAGGAAATTATTTTGTTTTCCTTCCGCTTTATGGCATAGTTGAACACAGTGCTAAGATTACATTCATAATCGGCGGAATAATCCCCATTAATGTAATAAAGGCAGCGGCGACCAGCCTGGTAACATTTTTCCTTTATAAACCTTTGTCGACAATTCTGCATAAATAATATAAAGAGATGGGTAAATGTACAAAAAGCTGACAAAAAGCGAATATGAGACAATTGAATTCGGCACCGCTATCGGCAAAAAAGCCTTTAGCGGCATGCTGATTTTGCTTTACGGCGATTTAGGCAGCGGGAAAACCCAGCTTGCCAAAGGCATTGCAGAAGGTCTGGAAGTAAAAGACACTGTCAGCTCTCCCACATATACAATTTTGTTTGAGCATCAGGGGATTTTGCCGATGTATCATTTTGACCTTTACAGAATTACTGATGAAGATGATTTTTTTGAAATTGGAGGCTATGAATACCTTGCAAAAGGCGGAGTTTGCGTGATAGAATGGGCTGAAAGGCTGATGTGGGAAGAGCATGACAGGCTCGAAGTGCATATCAATATAGTTGACGATAATAAAAGGGAAATTACTTTATCAGCTTACGGAAAGCGCTACCAAGATTGGCTGGGTGAGATATGAAGATAAATGAATTGTCAGAAAAAATCTGCCTATGTATAGACACTTCAACAAAAACGGCTTCGGTGGCTATAGGAAAGTCAGAAGGCGGCAAAAAAACACAGATATTATGCAGCACTTTGATAAATGATGGGCTGACACATTCTGAAAAGCTTGTTCCTCTCATTGACCATTGCTTAAACTCCTGCGGCTTGGATGTCAAAGACATCGATTTATTCGGGTGCGTAAACGGCCCCGGGTCATTTACAGGGCTCAGAATAGGCATATCCACAATTAACGCTTTATCTCAAAGCTATGATAAAAAAATAATCAGAGTTGACACTTTGGAGGCGATTGCGTTTAATTTCAGGCATTTTGAAGGTTATATCATTCCCATGATTGATGCCAGAAGAGACAATGTGTTTGCAGCGGTTTTTGAATCGGGAGATGCCTTTAAGCGCAAAAAAGAAGATGATGTAATCAACGTAGATGAGCTGCTTTCGCAAATTAGTTCTTACAAAGGTCGGATGATTTTTGCAGGGGACGGCTTGCACAAATCAGAGCAAAGAATAAAAGATTCGTTTGGATCAAGGGCAATAATTGCCGACGGAATAAAAAATTATGTAAGTGCTTCTATTGGAGTTGAACTGGTTTTCAGAGATTATTTTTCTGATAATAGCAATGCCTGCAAGGTGCTCATGCCCAACTATGTAAGAGGAACCTCAGCCAAAACCATTGAGGAACGCAGTGCGCAAAACGAAAAATGAACAGAATAGTATATAGAAATATGACATCTGACGATGTTGAAGAAGTGGCTGAAATAGAGAAGAACACTTTTCCGATGCCTTGGTCAAAGCAGTCGTTTTATAAAGAAGTTAACGAGAACAACATGGCGAAATATATAGTTGCAGTAAAAGGGAATGAGATTGTAGGTTACGGCGGGCTGTGGCACATTGTTACTGAAATGCACATTACAAATATCGCAGTAAAAAAAGAATATCGAGGGCTGGGAATAGGCAAAGGCCTTGTAAGCAGCCTTATTGATATTGCGCAAAATGACGAACTGGTAGAAGGAATATCACTTGAAGTAAGGCGCAGCAATTTTACTGCCCAGGATTTATACAGAAAATACGGATTTTATGTCATCGGCATAAGAGGCAAATATTACGAGGACAACAGGGAAGACGCATATATAATGCATAAAAAGATAGAACGCGTTTAAGGGTCATATATGATAATTGATTTGCATTGCGACACATTTATGAGGATGTACACAGACAATAAGAGCAATAAAGAGTTCGCGAAAAATGAATATAGTATTGACCTTGTAAAGCTTAAAAAAGGCAACGTGTTTGCCCAGTGTTTTGCCATATTCAATGAGATGGGCGATGGCTATGACACACAGAGCATGTACAACAGAATAGAATATATGATGAATGGCTTTAGGAAGTTTGAAGAAGACATACACCTATACAAAGGCTACGATGAACTAATGAATAAACCCAAAAGCAAAGTGTGCGCTATACCAACTATTGAGGACTTAGGCCCGATATTGGGTGACATTTCAAATATTAATAAATTAAAAAATTTAGGCTTTAAGATATTATCTTTAACATGGAACCATGAGAACACGCTGGGGTATCCAAACTCAAAAAACAGAGAAATTATGGATAAGGGTTTAAAGAAGTTCGGCATTGAAGTTGTTGAGCTTATGAACGAGCTAAACATGATAATTGATGTATCTCATTTATCCGACGGTGGATTTTATGATGTTGCCAAAATAAGCAGGAAGCCTTTTGTCGCCACCCACTCAAATGCCAGAACAGTTGCAGGGCACAGCAGAAACCTAACTGATGACATGATAAAAACACTGAGTGATTCAGGCGGAGTAACCGGAATAAATTTCTGCCCCGCGTTTTTGAAAGAGGGAAGCGGCGAAAGCAGAGTTGAAGACATGATAACTCATATAATGCATATGAAAAATGCAGGAGGAATTGAGTGCATAGCAATAGGTACAGATTTTGACGGCATTGAAGGCGATCTGGAAATAAAAGATGCTTCTCAGCATTATAAGCTGATAGAAGGATTGGAAGCCGCGAAATTCACGGGAGAAGAAATAGATAAAATAACTTTTAAAAACGCTTTACGAGTTTTGAAAGAAAGTGAATAGGTATATACTTAATTATTAAATAAACTAAGATTTTGATAGAATCAACAAAATTATAATAAACGGCGCAGTTTCAAAAAGAGACTGCGCCGATATTTTTGATTCCAAATCAGCTAATTACCTTGGCGGTGCCTGGATATCGGGGCCCGCCGGCCTGTTCATTTTAATAAACATAAATATTACCAGACCGATTATTGCCGCAATCAATACGATTACAACTACCAGCAGAATAGTGAGCAGCGAGTTATTGGAACTATCTCTCTGCTGGCTTTCGCCTGCGGCCTGGCTGGGGTTAACTGTAATTATGTCAGCAGGAGCGCTTGTTGCTGCCTCCGGAGCTGGAGTCGGAGTGCTTGTTTCCACAACGGTCGGAGTCGGTGTTGGCGTATCTGTCGGCACCGGAGTGGGGGTATCCTGCGGAATAGGCTGGAAGAGCTCTTTTTCATAGAACTTAACATACTTGCCGTCATACACTGTGTTATCTATGTAATAATCCACACTTATGTCAAATGAGTAAGTTTTGCTCGAGTCAAGGCCTTCAAAGGTGTAGGATGTGGTTGAGCGTGACACTGAATCAAGCCAGTCACCTTGGTTGCCTGAAGGGTCAGGCTCACATATTGAATATCTTTGAACTTCTGCAATGGCACCGTTGGGGAAATAAATGTCCGGCATTTCATCCCATTTAAGTGTTACTGTCCCTGCCGTCTGGCATATCGGGTAAAAATCGATTTTCTGCAGTTGATATTGATAGTCTGCGGAAATTGTAGCAGAAATCAAGGTATTCATAAAATCCGGGTCAGTTATATCGAAAAAGCAATAATTGCACATAAGCACATTAAGGCTTAAATCTTCGAATTCATAAGGCAGTTCATCAATTCGGTTTGCGCTGATGTCAAGGTATTGAAGGTTCGACATGTCGCCCAGCTCGCCCGGAAGCTCTGTAACACTAAGAGCTGAAATATCCAGAGACTCTAACCCCGTCAAAAGCCGGAGCCTTTTTAATTCATGAACTGAATAAATAGGATTATCCCTTAAAATAAGCCCGTCCAGATTTGTAAGGTATTCAATCCCTCCTAGTTTAGTGATATTATAGCTGCTTAAATCAAGGGTACCGGTAAGAGATGAAAGGTAATTTTCAGTCAGGCTGTTTGCGCCTACTCCCAGTTCCGCCACAAGGGCGTCCCTCAAATTTGTATCGGTGAAATTCACAATGGAAGAAGTGTCCGATGGCGCCGGAGTAAATAGCGGCAAAAAAGTAAACAAAGTAAATTGCGGCGCAACAGTAGGCAAGATTGTTTGAAATGGTAAAAATGTATATATGGGCGGGTCGTAGGAAGCGCTTGCGTTTGTTACCGAAAAAATAAGCACACATATTACCAATACGACAACAAAAACTTTCATAATTTTTTTCAAATACATCATAATAAACTCTACCTCATATCTGTTTTAGAATTTAATTATATAATAAGGATATACATTTTGCAATTGAGAGAAATCAAAAAAGATTGATTAGATATCATATTTTTTATTAACATCTAATAAATTGAAGTAGAATCAAAAAATGGGAGAGAAAATTTGAGGAAGAAGCATTAAATATTGAAATAGTTAATTGGGCTGTTGTAAAGGTTATGGG
>CAZDZB010000155.1:0-4607 GCA_964509795.1 uncultured Christensenellaceae bacterium
GCGGGCTTTGAACTCATAAAGGAGCATATGGATTCAGGAAAATCGTTTCATGAAGCAAGACAGGCAGTAAAACCGCAGACGGTTTTTACAACACATACTCCCATAATTCAGGGCAACGAAAGCCACACGATAGACAGGCTTATGTACATGGGCGCAAACAACGGCCTAACAATTGAGCAGATGGTTGAAATCGGTGGTGCGCCTTTCAATATGACGGTCGCGGCACTGAGAACATGCAAGATGTCAAATGCTGTTGCCCAGCTCCATGCACAGACCGCGAAAAAAATGTGGGAGCATATAGAAGACGCCAGCGAAATAGTGGGAATTACAAACGCTATTCACCTGCCAACATGGGTGGACAGCGCAATACTTGACACATGTGATGACAAAGATAAATTGTGGGATGCACATATGGCAAACAAACGTGCACTTATAGAATTTGTCGAAAAGCGAAACGGCGTAAAACTGGATGAAAAAGTCCTGACCATCGGGTTTTCTCGCCGGGCAGCTCCGTATAAACGAAGCAATTTTATTTTCTCTGATTCTCAGCTTATGTACAAGCTGTTTGGTGAAAATAAGCTGCAAATAATATTCTCCGGTAAGGCTCATCCTCTGGATGACACAGGAAAGGAAATTGTCGAAAACCTGGTAGCAATGAGTGTGAAGTATCCTAATAATGTAGTTTTCCTGCAGAATTATGATATGCAAATTGGAGCAGCACTGACAAGAGGCAGCGACATATGGCTGAACAACCCTAGGCGGCCAAAGGAAGCAAGCGGAACATCAGGCATGAAGGCGGCAATCAACGGAGTGCTTAATATATCCATACTGGATGGCTGGTGGCCGGAAGCATGCAATCATGGCGTGAATGGATGGCAGTTTGGTGACGGATTTGAAAGCGATGATGAAAATGAACTGGATGCTCACGACATAAAGGCGTTGTATGATGTTTTGCTCAATGAGGTAATACCTGCGTATTATGAAAATAAAAACAAATGGATTGAAATGATGCAGGCAAGCATAAAATCGTGTAAAGACCAGTTTTCAGTTTTAAGAATGCTCGAAGAGTATTATGAAAAACTTTATATGGCATAAAAATGCAATCCACAATACAACTTCATAATTAATTGATTAAGGGGCTGTTCAAAAAGAACAGCCCCTTAGCATTTTTATACGCCTACGATTCCACCGTAAACCAGAAGGAATACTCCGCCCAGTCCAATTATGATTGCAGCCCACGCGCATATTTTTGCTGCCGTTTCGTCGCTCATGCCCTTGCCTAACTTAAGTTTAACCATTCTCAGCAGTCCCTGAGATTTTTTGATAGCTCCGAAGTAGCCGACAAGTGCGAAATAAAGCAAACACGCGATACCGCCTAATAAATATCCTATTGCCATAATATAACTCCTTTCTTCTATTACAAATAATTATGTATTATAGCCTAAATTAAGTTTTAGCTCAGGCCTTCCCTTATTTTGGGGCGAGCTATAAAGTAAACAACCAGAGACAGGGCGATTACCATGCCTGTGCACAATAGCACAGTCGGCCAGTCAGCTGTTTTTGATAATATCAGCAGATTGGCTTTGTATGCCCAGTAGAAAGGCGACCAGTACATTGTCCACTGCCATTTGTCAGCCAGGAGCTCATATCCTGCTACTGAGCCTGCAATGGGAAGAAACAGCATTTTTACGTTGGCAGCAGCCTCCATAAGGTCTTCGCTTGTCAGCCCCTGAATAAATCCTACCACTAAAGAGAGAATCATGGATGATAGCCCGACGAGTATTATCATCAGCCAATTTATGTCCCCGTATCCTGTAATAAGCAGTCCGGCTATTATACCGATTAATGATGAGATGCCGCCGAACATGCTTTTTCCTATTACAAAACCTGTTTGTGTAAGTGGGGTGACATTAACCGCGTTTATGGTGTTTTCCGATTTTTCCTCGACTATACTTATGGCGATAAGCATACCAGAAAGCATAACAGTTAATGATATCATCATGTTTACAAACATCGTCTTTAATGGAGGAACGGTGTGCCCGAATGACATAAGCTGAGCAGTTGTCTCCTCCTTAGTAGCATCAAGTTCATACAAAGCTTGCAAGGTGACGGCAAAATTCTCGACAGCTTCGGGTTCATTGCCCTGAAGAACTATTTCATACCCATCGCCTGCCGGGATCAATGCAGCCAAGTCGTCGCGCTTTTGAACACGGCTCTCCATGTCATCCGCGCTTTCAAAAAGCTCTACCTTCGCGAATTGCTCCATATACTCAATATGTTCTGCGTCGTCGCTTTCCAGCATGGCCAAATTGACAGTAGTATCATTAAGGCCGGGTGTAAATATTGCGATAGCGATGGAGATTAATATTGGGGCTATCATAATATACATAGCCATAAAATCACGCCTGGAGGTCTTAAAATCTTTCTGCAGAACTCTTAATATTTTCTTAATCATTTTACCGCCTCCTTACACCGTCAAAGTTTTTTTGAATCTTATGTTTGCCAGAAGGAATATCAATATTCCACCGACTAAGAAGATTCCGCACTGTGTCAGAACATAAGCTGCATCACCGTTTACCATTATTATTTCCTTGAATCCCTGCATCAAAGGATATGTGGGTACATATCTCATCCACACCGGGTCGAAACTGGGAATAAAATAGGATAGTGCCGGCAGCATCATTACCATCATGCCTCCGAACAACACTCCGAATGCTTTTGTCATGTTGTCAAAGAAGCTGGCTATGAATAATCCCAATGCAGCAAACGCAAATGTTGAAATCCAAAGCAGCAGGTAAAACAGCAGGTAATTAGGCTGCAGTCCCATTACCGGGATTGTAATCAGCGATGAGGACATAGTAACGGTTGTCATTATAACAAAGGCTTTGCTCAAAAGATATTTCCATACAGCTGATGGGGTTACAGCGAATGCTTTAATCACGCCTTCATCTTTATCCAGGTAAATATAAGCAATAACTATGAAATATCCCATCATTGACCCCATGAGTACTATAAACGGAGGTATAAGGTTTTGCCTATTGTTTAGCACCTCTATATTTCCGAGTTTTCTGACCACCTGGCTGTCAGCAGCCTCCTGCAGGGTATTGACTGATTGGTTATGAATTATATACAGTAGCCCCTGCATTCTTTCTGTTTCATACCCTTGAGTGTAATATATATAGTGCGGCTGCCGGTTCTCATCTAGCGTTATGGTGGCCCCTATTGTTTTTTCCTGATATGACAGTCTTATCATGTCTTCTTCTGACGCAGCAATATATATGGTTTCGCTAAGTTCGCCGCTGGTTGGATCATACATTTCAATAGCGGTAAACTCAATAGTATCTTTTTCATAACTGTAAAGTTCAGTTTGGTCTGTTTCTTTGTTTGTTATTTCAATTTCCTGTGCCTTTACATCAAATTCAACAGGGTCAGCATATTTGGCTGTTCCTTCTTCAATTTGGCTTTCAAAATACATTTCTACATATTGTGAATCCATGTCGAAAAACAGGAACTCCTTTTCCTTGCTTACAGGGTTTTCTTTTACAGCCGCAAGCAGTATTACAATTATTATTACCGCCATTACTACTTCAATATAGAAATAAAAACCACGAAAGGCAATTTTCATCTCTTTTATGTAAGTGCTTAGCAATTTCATTTTTATACAAGCCCCCTTCCGGTAACTTGGATAAATATCTCTTCTAATGTCGCTTCTTTGGTATGCATTGTCTGGATGTCATGATTTTTGATTATATCTGCCAGTTTGTTTCTGTCTGCTTCGTCTATAGTTTTTAATGTCGCTTTTTTGATTTTATTATTCTCCACATATTCAACATCCACCAGCTTTTGTCCATACTGAAGTTTTAGGTTTTTGGGAGTGTCAATCAGCTTTATTTCACCATCAATAATAAATGCTACCCTGTCGCAGAGCTCATCGGCAATATACATATTATGAGTTGTTAGAAATGAAGTAGTGCCTTTTGCTTTTTGTTCACGTATTACGTCTTTTATGGTCGCGGCTATTGCGGGGTCCAGGCCCGTCGTAGGCTCATCCAAAAACCATAATTCAGGATTGTTTATCATGGATCTTGCGAATGTAAGGCGGTGCTTCATTCCCTTTGAAAATTCTCCTGCCCGGATGTTTTCCTTGCCGTTTAAGCCTACCAGGTCGATCAGCTCCTGAGGGTCTCTTGTTTTGACGTCAAAGAGCTTTGCGTAAAATTCCAGGTTTTCTTTGGCTGTCAGTTTACCGTACACATTTGACTGCTCAAATGATACACCGATTTTGTTAAACCTTTTGTTTTGCACATGTTTTACATCATACCCGGCAACCACAACTTCGCCTTCCTGAAGCTTTAAAAGGCCTGTCAGTACTCCTTGGGTTGTGGACTTGCCTGCGCCTGAGGGCCCGAGGAATCCAAAAGTTTCTCCCTTTTCCACCTCAAAGCTGATTTTGTTTACAGCAGGCTTTCCTTCCTTGTTGTATGCGTGAGAAAGGTTTTTTACTGAAATCATAGTGCCATCCTCCTAATTAAAAATAAAATTATACTTATAAGTACCTGTATTTAATAAAATGCTTTTTTTAATGCATTTATATACTCATCTATCTG
>CAZDZB010000156.1:0-4092 GCA_964509795.1 uncultured Christensenellaceae bacterium
GCCTAATTCTCAAAGTTGAATAGAAAAACAGCTTGACGGCACAGGCATGGATAGGTTACTTCCATGCCCGTGTTGTTTTCATATAAATGTACAATGGAGATTGTAATGACTGATATAGCAACAATAACTTCTGAGCAAATAAGTAAAGCAGTTGATGAAATATTGAAAGTCATGCCTGACTACGCTGCAGTGCTTGACGTAAATAAAAAAATATTTATCGCTCAGGAGGATTCAAAAAAATCAACCAGTACGGAAAAGATTTTAATACCCGAAAACGTATTAAAGAGCAAAATCCAGGAAGAATTTCCTTTGATAACAATTGCAGAATTCAAAATTGACACCACCGCGGCCGCTCGTCTTTTCAGGGAGATATGCCTGATCATAAAAAACGATAAAAGCGAATTATCCGAATCAGCAGAGCACCTTATAAAAGTCTTTGATGAAGATAAAATTGATTTTGACCCGCTGTATAATGCCTTTCTCAAGGAAGACGAATCATACTTTGATACAACCGCATCTGATCTACAGGTTGACAAAGATATACTGTCCTATTTTGTCTACAACAGCGCCAGACCATCGCTGAATATATGCGCGAACGAACTGTCTGACCTTCTTGATAAAAATAAAGAGTGGCACAGGGGATACTGTCCCATATGCGGATCGCCGCCCGCTTTATCTCTTTTCGAAGAAGATGGAAAACGATTCTTCTGCTGCAGTTTTTGCTGGTACAAGTGGCGCACCCGCAGAATATTCTGTCATAACTGTGAAAATACCGATCACGAAACACTTCACTATTATTCTTTTGAAGATGACGAAGGATACAGAATCGATGTATGCGACAAATGTAAAAAGTATATCAAAACCATAGACACCCGTAACCTGGAGCGATTTATTTATCCTCCCCTTGAATATCTTTCTACTGCACACCTGGATATTAAGATTTCAGAAATGGGGTTTGAACATACTTTAGAATCATAGCCGGCAAATAAGAAAATTAATCCATCCTATCTGGGATAACAGTTACTTGCGCGAAAGCGGTGCGATAAATATTTTTGGATTCAACTGCATTAAGCCGGCGTCATGCCGGTTTTATAGCAGGAAAGAAGATATAAAAAGTTCCTGTTTTAAAAAACCATTTAACAGTATCTCTTCTTAAGATATTTTTTAGAATCTTATTGTTGACTGACGGCTTCGGATAGCCCTCTCACGATCGCTGATGAATAAATTAATTACAGAACATCGACTGTTACATAGTTTATTACTTTTTAAACCGGCCGTTTTTAAGAAAAAAAGCCGTTTGTTTTAATACAACCGGAGAATCCATAATAAAGCTGTGACTGCTGTCAACAACTAGAAAGTCTTTCATGTTTTCAACCCGTGCATTTTCCACTGATACCCTGCCGTCATCCTCGCCGGGAATAAGCAAAGAAGCAACAGGATCAAGTGTTGACCTTCCTGTTATAATGCCGGCTTCAAAATTCAACCCCCCCAGAGATAGAGGTACGCTGTTTTCACCCCTGCCAAGCTGTCTTACAGCCGGTCCAAGGACCCACCTGACAGGCCACAAAGCGCCGTATATATCAGCCAATTCGCTTCCTTCGTTCGGAGGAGACAGCATGACCACTCTCCCTATATTTTTCAGTCCTATTGACTGCATGTAGTATCGTACAATAATTCCGCCCATTGAATGAGTTACAAAATTGATTCTCTTTAAGGTATCGGTGCAATGCTTTTGTAATATGCCATGAAGATACTGATTAGAAATCTCTTCAATGGTATAGTCCGTTGATGGATAATCATCATTAACGACACTGTATCCCTTTCGAGATAAATAATGCTCCATCTCCTCCATGGATGATGAGCTCTTACCAATGCCATGAAGCAAAATGACATAGTCTCCGGAACCGTCAATATGTTCGGTATTACCACAACCAAAGCATAGCGAAATCATGATTAAAAAATGTAAGGTCCGTTTCATTATAAAAATTTTCAGCTTAAAAACCGTTATTGTCAAGAATTTCACTATCATGCAGGCAAAGCAATACGTCTTTTTATCCAGTCGGGCGGCAACTTAGCAAAAACAGTGGCGTTTTCTCTGCCACCCGCCAAAGACAGGCGGGAATTGTTCTCGCACAAAAATGAAGAAACGTCGATCTCTGTTATTTATTAAAAAACGTATTGCTTTTCGAAGATAATTTTGTAGAATTAAATGATTATGAATCTTAATTCAGCTCACAATCATATAATTTTATTGACAATGCTGTTGCTCGCATTTCTTTTATATTTCAAAAATTTTTTTAAAAGATGTGAGCCCACAGAATATTTTACTAAAGGTCACAAATTCTAAATAACAGGATACTATTGAATTATGGATGTAACCCTTCAGCGAACAAACAAGGTTGTTCTCATTACAAACTGGTTTCTCGATTCATTTTTATTTATTGGTTATATAGTTGAATTTCTTAAAGGGGGTAAACCATTAGCGTACGTTCTGACATTTCTGGCCCTGGTTCTGATACCCATGTTCGCAGCTCAAATACTCTATATGAAAAAAAAAGACGATACCAGAATTAAATTCATAACAATAATCGGGTTCTTTATTTTATATTCCTTTGCGCTTTTCTCATCAACACGTGTCCTCACCTTTGTGTATATAATCCCTATAGTATTGAATTACATGCTGTATTTTAATCTCAGGTTTATACAATGGGCTGTTGTTTCCATAGTTCTATTAAATATTCTTCGTATTTTTCAAATGGTTTTTATCCATGGAATAAACGATAAGTCATCCACAACAGATTATACCATACAGATGGCCTGTGTTGTACTTGTCGCGATAGCGCTGTATGTGACAACGAAACTGTCAAACATTTTCAATGAAGAAAAAATATCAAAAATTCAGCAGGAGAAAGAATAAAAGGAACGAATTTCCAGGGAAATACAGGAGCAAACATCAGTTTTATTTAACAGTGTTGATTTGCAGAATAACCTTACATCTGTATTCAACGAAAAGATGCAGAACCAGTCTTCAAGTTTTATTAAACTCACGGAGTCCCTTGAAAAACTGCTTAATAAAGCAGATACCATACGGCACATATCAACTGAACAACTCGAAAGTAATGAAACAGTGGAAATCTCTATAAGCGAGTACAAGGATATTCAACTTGATACCAAAAAAAATCTCGATAATACACTTGAAAACATGAACAACATTCTTGAACGCTCAAATACCACTGAAAACATGCTTTCGCAGGTGGAAAACACCGTTTCAAACATTAAAGAACAGAGCGACAGGATACATGAGGCTGTTGAAATAATCGTTGATATTGCTGACAAGATCAATCTCCTCTCACTCAATGCGAGCATTGAAGCCGCCAGGGCGGGAGACTCCGGAAGGGGATTTGCAGTTGTAGCCGATGAAATAGGCAAGCTTGCCATGCAGACCGCTGACAGCATAACTGAAATAAAAACAGTTCTTTCATTGAATTCTCAGGCCACTGATGAGGGAGTTTCAGTTATTAAGAATACTGCCGGGAATATAAAAAGCATGCTTGGCGACATGTATGAAATTTCAAATAAGATCGAAAATCTTCAGCAGAGTATTCTCAATGAAGAAAGTCATATAATCAAGGTCATTGAAGCAATGAAAAAGAATATGGACATGGCAAATAAAATAGGCAACGAAACCGATGAACAGAAATCATATATCAGTGAGTCTTCCGACTTGATACAAATTCTCAATGAAGCCCTTAATGAGATGGTTGAACAGATGAAAGACCTCTCTTCAACTTCAAAAGAAATTTTCAACAGTGCGAACCAGGTCGTTAGCAATATAGAAGTCTGAACTTTTTGATGTATACTCCGAAATTTTTTGCATGCGTGATTCATACGGCATGTTTCCTGCGTTGCGCTATATTTCCAGTAGCGGCAGAATGCTTTTTATCTGTTCCGCAACTTCTCTTATTCACCCGGTGTTTTATCCTTGCAAAATTTCAATTCATCTTTATCTGTCATTTAAGGCTCTGAGCCCATGGATCAAGGCTCTGAGCCCATGGATCAAGGCTCTGAGCCCATGGATCAAGGCTCTGAGCC
>CAZDZB010000156.1:4192-4582 GCA_964509795.1 uncultured Christensenellaceae bacterium
CTATAAAAAGCAGAGGTATTGCCATGTTCAT
Organism: uncultured Christensenellaceae bacterium; assembly: GCA_964509795.1. Lineage (GTDB taxonomy): Bacteria > Bacillota > Clostridia > Christensenellales > UMGS416 > JAFGUF01. Next base: position 4,224 of record CAZDZB010000156.1, read on the forward strand.
CGATTCCCATGCTCATTTTGACCTGATACTCGAAAACAAAGACATATCTGAAGAAGAACTCTTTTATGAACTTGGGAAAAATCAAATAACCCGCGCAGTTCAAATAGCTATTGAGCCTCAGGGATTTCAATGGGCCAGGGACTTTGCCCGTAAACACAAACATAATGGAATTCTCTTTACAACAGGCATACACCCGTCAACACATGCCAGGGAAAAAGACCTTGCGGGACAATCCGACTTTATCGAAGATGTTATGGGATCTCCTGACAGAGGACTGTTTTTTGGTGTGGGAGAATGCGGGCTTGATTATTACCGTTTACGCCAGCCCAAAGACATGCAGATGCAGTCTTTTGAACATC
>CAZDZB010000157.1:0-4537 GCA_964509795.1 uncultured Christensenellaceae bacterium
GGCTCATCCAGGATAATTATCGGAGCGTCTTTATAAAGCGCCCTGGCTATCGCCATCTTTTGCATTTCGCCGCCGGAAAAGTCCACTCCCGATTCATCAAAATCACGCTTTATGTATGTGTCAATTCCGCCAGACAATTTTTTCATTCTGCTTTCTAAGCCTGCCATTTCAATGCTCTCATTTACTCTTTGCGTATCCGGGTCAACAGAAGCTGAAACATTCTGCTTAACGCTGAATGAAAACATCTTGAAATCCTGGAAAACCACCGAAAACAGCGACATATATTCGTCTAAATCATATTTTTTTATGTCTATGCCGTTTAAATATATTTCGCCCTCGGTGGGGTCATAGAGCCTGCACAGCAATTTTATCATTGTGGTCTTGCCTGCTCCGTTCATGCCCACCACTGCAAGCCTTTCGCCGATGTTTAACTTAAAGGACACTTTTCTTAATACATATTCATCTGACGACGGATACTTAAATGACACGTTCTTAAACTCTATTTCGTATTCATGGTCGCTGCGTTTTTCAACGGGCAGAGTGCCGTGGTATTTTATGTCCGGCAGGTCCATAAGCTCCAGTATATTGTTCAGGAACCTGCAGTCGACGCGGATAAGCGCAAAAGATAAGAAGAAATTGGACAAACCGTCAGTAAGCTTTTGTATAGCTCCTGCGTATTTCATTATGCTGCCGATTGATATTGCGCCGATGTAGGCCTTTAGCACTACAAAGATGTATATAAAGCCATTAAAAACACCCTCTGACCAGATATAGCCCCTTTGAGACTTGAACACTTTTGTTATATATTCCTTAAGAAAGCTGTTAAAGCTCTCCAAAAAGCTGCCGGCTGCTTTGTCTACAAGTTCTTCAGTGTCATACATCCTTAAGTCCTTGCCATAGCTGTAATTTCCCAGAAGATCCTCCTGCATGTATATACCTTTTCTGTTTATCACCATTGATGCCTGGTGTATTTCCATCTGGTAATCGCCTATCTGCTTTGTCTGCCTCCGCTGGATAAGAACAACGAATATCATGCCTGATAGAATTATCAAGGCTATAAGCGGTGAATTCACGTATTTAGCCAATGTTGTTGAGGATGCCGCAAATCCGGATGTAAACGCTCCTGCCGTTATAGCTACGGATGTAATAATCTGAATTAAGGATGCTATAAAGCTTTTTATACTAATTGTTATCTGGTGAGTTGTGCCGGACATGTTTTCAAATTCCAATATCTGCTGCCTCAGGTTGTGCAGTTTCGGGCTGTCCATGTATTCATAATCCAGACTCAATATTCTGCGGCTGATTTCCTTTTGCATTGACTGGCGCATTATCCTCTGCTTGGCCGTCAAAAGGCGCAGCAGAAAATCGCAGACCAGCTTAAGCAGCAGATTGGACACGATAATTATTCCAACATACAATATGAATTTACTTGTGTCTCTTGCCCCTAAAAGTTCATCTAAAACAGCTGCCGAAAATATAATTGTTATAAAGTATTTTGCAGTGTCCAATATGGAGTGGATAACAACCATAGGAAAATACTTTTTGTCCAGTGAATGGAGCAGGCTCAATGTGCGCATAAATATTTTTATGTCTTTTTTTAATTCGCCGTTTTTCATAATGCCCCCTCCACTTTCTTTTTGTAATAATGGCTCTGCACCTCAAACATATGGGCGTATTTGCCCTGCTTTTTCATCAGTTCACTGTGTGTTCCGGTTTCCGCTATTTTTCCGTCTTCAACAAATATTATCCTATCGCAGAATCTGGTGGATGAAAGCCTGTGGGAGATGTATATTGATGTTTTATCTCTGGTCATTTTGGCGTATTCATCGTAAAGCGCTGCCTCGGCAATGGGGTCAAGCGCCGCTGTCGGTTCGTCCAGAATAAGCACAGGAGCGTCTTTATACAATGCCCTTGCCAAAATAAGCTTTTGCTTTTCTCCGCCTGAAAGGTCTGCGCCCTCGTCCGTAAAAATATTGTTTATGTATGTCAGCGCCCCGTCTTTTAATGAGCTTACCTTTTCATAAAGCCCTGCCCTTTTTAATGCCTCCTCCACTTTTATCATGTCGCTTGTTTCTTTGGGCTTCATGCTTACATTTTCCGCAATGGTAAATGACATTATGCAGGCGTCCTGAAAGGCAACGGAAAACAGGCTTTGGTATTTTGTGATATTGTATTCATTGATGTTTTTTCCGTTAATTAATATCTCGCCTTCCTGCGGAGTCAGCAGCCCGCAGATAAGCTTGACCAGCGTGGTTTTGCCTGCGCCGTTCATGCCGACCACGGCCAGCTTCTCGCCCTTTTCAATGTGAAGGTTGAGTTTTTCAATTATGTAGTCATCGCTTTCAGGATATTTATAGCTGACATTTTTCAATGTTACTGAAAACGGCATTTCGCTTTTTGAAGGAAGCGCAATACCTTCGTCGCGGTTTGTTTTATCGTCCATATCAAGGTATTCTCTCAAATTGTCTATCTGCAGTGAACACCTTTTTATCTCGGACACATTGGATGAGAGTTCAGACAGCCACACCGAAAACCCTGCTATAGCCCCCAGGTACAGCGCGAAATCGCCGACAGACATCCCCGTCAGCACCTGATAAATAAGGTAAGCGTATGCCAGCCCGTCACGGAGGAAAATTATTAAAGAGTCCACAACATTAGGCACGTATTTTCTGTATTCCACCTTTTTATACCAGCTGTATCTTTGCCCTATAAAGGATTGGAACATATCAATAAGCCATTCAGACATGGAATACATTCTTATGTCTTTGGCGTTCGCAATGTCCACGCATTGCTCCCTTAAATAATACAGCTTATTGTCAATTGAGATGTACTCATCTTTGTGCTTATGTTCATACTTCAGTGCCCGGCGGAAAACAAAAATGTTAATAAGTGCGCCGCTCACTAAAAAAAGAAGTATATAAGGGTTCATAAACGCCAGTATTCCGCCGAATATTACTATGCCGCCTATGTTTATCAAGGTTCGTGCGGATTCATTTATCACGGCCTCAGTTCCTGATGTGTTGGATCCCAAGGCCTCCATTGCCTTCCTTTTTTTGTCCTGTCCTGCTTTGCATGCTATGTTTTCATAGTCCGTCATTATGGTCTTATTCATCCACAATGATATTATGCTTACACGTGTACTCATGGCTCTTTCCAAGATTTTTCCCAAGCTGTATGTTGTCAGCAGCTGCGACAAAGCTAAGACAAGCGCTATTGCCGCGATTGTAACAAGCAGATTGCTTAATGGAAGGCTATCTGTAAGTGAGTCTATTATGATTTTCGGAATGAAAATTCCAAGCACAGCCATAGCCATCCTGCCCGCCATAGGCAGAGGCATAAAGAAAAACAGGCTTTTGTCAAATTCCTTTGCCCTGCGAGCCATGAAACCGAGGTTTTTCCATGTGCCGTATGTACTTTTTTTATCTTTTGATTTCAACTTAGTTTACCTCCGATAAAAACATACCACAAAAATCATTCCGGCATAAAAAAAGTGCACCAGTTGCAAATATCAGTGCACCAAATGCAAAAAATTACAGCGGCAGAAGTATTTCGGTTGCGAATACTCCCGGTTCATTTTGCCTGTTTATGTACCCGTCATATTTTTTTACGGCCGCATCCACCCTTTTAAGCCCGTGTCCGTGCATGGCTCCGCCCTTTTTTGACACAAATAATTGAGTGTTGTTGCGCTCCTTTTCCGCCGTGGAATTGGTGACGGAAATATAAAACTGCTGCTTTAGCCTGCCTATATAAATTCTTATGAATCTTTTATCCATATCCTCTATTGCTTCGCAGGCATCAATGGCGTTGTCAATAAGGTTTCCTATAATAACGCAAAGGTCAACATCCGATACATTTATCTTTTCATTCGCCTGCGCCTTGACGTTTACATCAATTTTGCGGCTTTCAGCCAGGCTGACTTTGCTGTTTAGGATGGCATCCACCATCACGTTTCCTGTTTTTATGCGTGTGTCCACCTTTTCCAGGTCCTCGTCTAAATCCCCTAAGTATTTATTTAGCTCATCATATTTTCCAAGTGCCATATGGGCCTTCATCGTCTGGATATGGTTGTGGTAATCGTGTCTCCATCCCCGCATTGTTTTGTATATGTTTTTCACCTCGTCATAGTGGCGCTCCACCTGCATCTTAAACTGCAGGCCGGCCTTTTGCTCAATGCGTTTTTTCATTAAAACAAAAGCTAATATAAAAAGTGCCAAAAAAACAATAAAAGCTGCGGCGTATGGTATTATATCTCTGAAAATCATAATTTATCTGCCTTTATAATGAGCGATGAACGCTTCATTCACTTCTTTATACTTTGACCTGCTGACGGGGATAGCCTTCCCGTTGTCCAACACAACCTCTTCTTTTTTTATCTGCTTTACAGCGCCTAAATTGACAATATATGACCGATGGCAGAATATAAACCCCTGCCCCAGTTCATCAAAAAATGCGGTAATTGGCTTTTTAACCGTAAACTCATCTTCATGTGTAAATATGCTTATGTAATGCGCCTGGGCTTCTGCGTACATTATGGAAT
>CAZDZB010000158.1:0-4490 GCA_964509795.1 uncultured Christensenellaceae bacterium
TTCTCTGTATATCTTTAATTAAAACCGCCATTGATGTACCTCTTTTTCCTGATTATATTGCCCCAATTTTTTTCATATATATTTTTTCAGCCTTTCGATAAGCACTTCAGCATATACCTCATGCCCTTTTTGATTGGGAAGCCGGACATCGTCCTGTACCAGTTGAGACGTTGACATGTTCCTCTCCATGATATATCCCTGCCACCATGTATGAACCGGTACCAGCTCACAGCCGAGATCAACCGCCACTTCCCTGACCGTTCGATAGTATATATGTATCATGTCCATATCATGGTAATTTTTAAAAGGATGTGATGTCATAAGCATAAGAACAGGATCACCGGTCTTCCTCGCAAGCCGCACGGTCTGTACAAGGTTTTCTTTAAACTCTGAACGATAAACAGGGAAATATGCATCATCAATTCCATAATGAATAATGAGAATCCCGGGCTTCAACGGTTCAATGTCTTTGTTAAAAGTCTCAACACAGTCAAAGCTGGTCTCGCCATGGCGCGCGCGGTTATAAACATCACATGTTCTGTTATGGAACACCTCACTTATAATATCCGCATAATTCCTGGTAACCCCTTTTCCAGCAGCAATACTGCCCCCCCTGATGACAATTTTCAAGCGAAATATCCTTTTGTTATATAATAATTGATCTTATCATAGTAGTATATTATTCTGTTGTTGATCTCAAGGGCGGTGTAGATTTCCAGTGGTGAGGCAAGCACGCCGTTTTCAGCGATAAAGACCCACAGGGCCTTTCTGCTCAGCGCCATAGCGCTGAGAACATCGGGAAGAGGGACCCTGTTGTTTTTTAAGATATACCCGCTTTCAATAAATTCTTCGATCCCCAGTGTTGAATCATCCCGGTCAAGCCAGAACTGGATCCCTCTCAAGGCATTTTTATTCAATTTCGTCAGCATGCTCAGATGCGACACCAGTCCGGGAAGATTTTTACTGAGATCCTGCTTCCATGACTCCTGTATGGCTTCAATATGAGCATCTATAATCTGTATTAAAACACGGGAGAAAAACCCGTGCTGGTCTGACATCATATTTATTGATTCTATGAACTTTGTTTCAGGAAACAGCTTTTTAAAAGAATCAATCATATACCATATATCACGGTACAAATCACAGAAAATGTTAATGGCCTTTTCATTTGAACTCCACGCCAGTGAAGGAAGATCATGTATGGGAAAATACGCGGCATCACATGCATCATCTCCCGGTTTTACCATACCGCTCGTCTTTCTTATCTCATAGGTTACAATGGCCAGGCTTCCGTAAAAATAGTTATCAACAGTATCAACATCAATAAGCCTGACAAGTTCACCCTGTATTCCTGTTTCTTCATTCAATTCCCGTAACGCAGCATGCTCAACATGCTCGCCTGACTCTGCAAAACCAATAGGCAGACACCACATGTTCTTATAGGGGTCCTTTGCTCGTTTAACCAGAAGAACTTCCCGTTTATCATTAATGACTATTGCGCTTGCCACTGGCAGGGGATTTTCATAATAAACGGTTTTACATGACTCGCAGTAATCCCTTTTCTTGCCTTCAATCTCTTTTCTTGTCAGGCTCTTGCCGCAATAGCAACAATATGTTCTCTTCTTTTTCATACTATATCACGAAGGACCCTGCTGTTTACATCGAAATACAGCGTCATTTTTATTTAAAACAATCTTTCCCTTTTTTTGCGCTGCATTGTATAGCCGTTGCGCAAGACACGATTCCAGATTGACAACCATCTCCGGATCAGTGTCCATAATCTCTTTATAAATAAGACTTCTCTTTTTAACAAGATAGTATATACAGTCATCAATATGTTCCATTGAAAAAACAAGCTCATTGGGGTATGTAATTTTCTCAACATCGTTAAAATAACTTTTGAGCGTCTTACCCCCGTCTTCCGCAGAAAATGCCATAAACAGTTTTTGCATATGTATTTCCCGCGGGGCGCTATGACCCGTTTCCTGTAAACACTGCGGCATAATTTCAAGGGCTTCTTTAAGTGAATTCTTACTGTGGGTTAAAACAATAAAGGTTCCATTTGTATCCAGAATCCCGGCAATTTCTTTAATCAGATCAGGGAAAAAATAAAGCGAATAACTCGAAATAATAAGGTCAAACGTTGTATCTTTCATTGTGCTGATAATTCTTGCGTTTTCACGTATAAACTCTGCACGGTATCCGCAGGCTTGAACAGAATTGAGAAAAGGTTCACGGTTTTTTTCAACGAGGTCAATACCGAAAATTATAGCATCTTTATGAAGCATTCCTTTCAGCTTTTCCACGAAAAACCCGTAACCACAGCCAAGCTCAAGGACCCGTTTAACACCTGTTAGATCAATATTCTGCAGCGCAATGTCCCGAATATCGCTTTCGTTCGTCGAGTACGTCTTGATTATATGACGCGTGATCATCAGGTCATGTACTTTTTCATAGGCTCGCTGTATCTCTTCAACAGAAAACATGTCCCTCTCTGTTTATGCAGTTTCTCTTATACATGCCGTTAAAAACAGGTATCTGATATCTTTCTCAACTCCTCGTCCAAGAAGATGATTGAACCCTTTCATTGCAAACAGCCTTTTTACAAGGCCCTGCTGTATCTTTATCGAACTTCAGGGAAATTTATTAACAGCTACAAACGGACCATAACGCCCGCTTTCAGTAAGAGACCGGAAATATCGAGATTCTCATTATTAATATTCTGAGGAGAAAGCCCCCTGTATCCAATATCAAATAAAAAATTGATACGTGATTTTTGATAAGGCTTTGCTGCAATGGTTAGAAAGACCTGCCAGGTAAACCCCTGGTAGAACTCAGTTATATTTTTTCGTGAATAATGATTGTTGAATATTGATACATATTCAGGCCTGTTATATGTGAGTATTGCCATGGCCCATCCTATGCCTCCGGTAATAAACGGTTCTATATATATATACTTCGCCACTACAGGGAGCCTGACCTGGGCGTTAAAAAATATTGGAATGCTGTATATGTCTGTATCGGCAACAACATCTTTTGTTATCGATCCCAATCTTGTCTGTCCCAGCTTTTTTTCCCAGGGCAGCCAGAAAAGATCAGTTTCTATTCCCAGAGCAAAATACGGATCTATCTTAAAATAGAGATTGAGGCTTACGTCAAGTCCCCAGTTGTCCAGTTCGTGAGCATAAGAAGTCCCAATCTTTCCATGAAATTCTATTTCAGTCTGTGATCTGTGCTCATCACTGGTATGTTCAAGCACATTTTCCTGAGCCATAGCGGCACGGATGCAAACCAGAACAACAAATAAATTGATAACAGCGTTTTTCATGTACTACTCCTTACTCCTATGAAGAGGCAGATGTCTTCTTCTGTCAAGAAACAAAACAACCGCTCGAACATGTCTTCTGCACCTAATCAATAATCGAAATAAGGTTTTTAGAACTTCCCTTATTTAAAATTTCAGAAAATTCTGAAAATCTGATATTCATATTATATCAACAATTTTATTCTTATTATCAACAAAAAAAACAGGTTGTAAACAACAAATAAACACTTATCAACAGGTTATCCATATATTATTAAGAATTATTCTTTTTTTATATTAATCCTTTTTTTGCAAAATTAATTTGTTGCAAAAAATAGTTCCATTAATTATTACAAAAATCAGTTACAGGGTATTTCCGTTTTTTCTTATTAACAAAAACATATTTTTTGCTGAAATCATCTATTAAATTATTTTCATTCATGTATATGTCAAGGTGAAGACTGTCAAAATACATTCTTATATAAGTAATATTTTTTTTAGTGTTTTCACATTATTATGTCACTAAAATCTATTACAAGGGAATGTTGAAACTATTATTTTAATGTTTCCTTGTGTTTACAATATCTGATAATACCAGTATTTACAATTTTTTATTTTATTTTAATACTTGTTTTTAATGGCGATCATAATGGAAAAAAATAACGCTTTAATATAACAATATCGTTTACTGACAGGGTAAACAATGTTAAAAACCATTACACACTCTATGGTATTTATAGTATAAAATTATATATACTGAACATTCGTGTATTTATACACAAAGTTATCCACAATTGTGGATAAAATCGTTGAGGTATTATATGCCTAAAAAACTATGGAACAATGTTCTTGACCTGGTACAGGCACATATAAACAAACAGTCCTTTGATATGTGGCTCAAGGACACTGAGCCGCTGTCAATCCAGGGCGATGTCATTACAATAAAAGTAATGGACGATGTTGCACGCCGTCATATAAGTGAACAGTATCTTTCTCAGCTCCAGCTTAAAATTAAAGAACTAACGGGAAAGGACTTTTCTTTAAATCTGATTACTTCCAACGGGTTCAGCTCAGAAACAGAACATGATAATAATATATTGAACAACAAACACAAAGAAACTCGCGATACAAATTCTTTTCACAGGCACAATACGCTGCTTCTGAACCCAAGCTACACATTCAGCAC
>CAZDZB010000159.1:0-4436 GCA_964509795.1 uncultured Christensenellaceae bacterium
AAATATGTAAATAAAGAAATTAAAGGAACAACAAAAGAAAAAGATACAAGACCTGTAATTAACCCATTTCAATAATAAGATATTATATTTAAGATATTAATTATGCCAGAATTAGATACAATACAAGCAAAGAAAGTATATGATAATATATCAGTAAAGTATAATATTGGTGATTACGAAACATATCTTTCAAAGATGCAAGACCCTGTTATTTTGTTTTTCGGCGGTTACGGTATTGTCCATTTCGCTTCAAAACCTAAAAAGCAATTTGTTAAGCAACTTATACGGTTTGCTTACCTTGCCATAGGTTCAGCTGCTCTGTATTTGCTGTTCTCTTCATTTTTCAAAGGGACATTGCTGCTTAAAGTGCCATATATTTATTTTCTGCCAGCTGTAGCTGCAGTAGGATATATTTTGTTTCAGCTGCTTTATGATATGGTAATAAAAGAGTTTTTTAAAAACAATTATCTCAGCAGTCTCATCTCTGACAACAATACATCCGGTATTTAACCCAATATATGTTTTTTTACTTACCTTACAAGTAAAAGCTGTACAGCATATGCCATTGTAAGGACAAATTCGACATCATCTTCTTTATATAATTCTATTTTGATTTCTTCATTGTCCATTCTTCTTATCAGCTTAGCTGCTTTTTCATTTTCATACATAATTGTGTTCTGAATCATATGGAAGGTGTATTTGCTGCCTTTGGATTCTATCAGGACTTCCCTTCTCACCAAGTGAGACGTTCTTTTCACAACTGCAAGAGTGTCTGCATCCTTTTGTATGCTAAAGGCGTCCAAATTCTCGGAAACATCCTCATCAAGAAAAAAAATAATATTCTCGTTAGCATCGTAAACACACACTTTGTTTCCGAGTACAGAAGACTTATCCTCAAAAATCAAAAGCATGTCGCCGTTTTCGTCTCTAAACTCGACAAACGGAGCATTCTCCCAGTTTGCATTACTAGTTATAATTTTCATGATTAAATCCCTTATTATTTTATCTATATCTTAAATTATAACACTCTGCTAATATATGTGCAATAAAATCACACACTTTTCCTCATTGGGCTTGTATTATTTTGAAAAACACTAAAAAAACCTACTAATTCAGGTATTTCTGGTCGCAATAATGTCCACACCAGTGCCGCAGACATTTGAAATTAATACATCTCCTATATGTACCGGGAATTGAGTTCTGGCCTTTTTTATCTCAATTAAAATTTCATCTATCATATTTTTGGGTACAGCTTGCCTTGTTTTAACTGACACTAATGGCATATCCCCCCCTGTAACTGCAATGGATGATGTAACCATACGCTTTGGATCGGTAAGTTCATCAACCGCATAAGTATAGCCTCTTTTGCAGGAATTGCCTATAACTTCAATGTTATCCCCGTCTTTTTTTATATGCATTACGCAGCCTACCGGGCAAACTATGCAGGTTAAATCTTTCTCTATTTTCATTATTATGCCTCCTTTACTTCAACGCTTATCTGCTTAGCATTTAAAGGAATATCTATGTTTATTGATTCCATTTCGCCTGGATTTAAAACCAGGGCCTTTTTTGATTTTATTACATGCCCGTCCGCGGTAACATTTATCAAAGCTGGTTTCAATGTCTTTACCACTCTGAAATATATGTCCAGGTTATCAGTATTTGTCCTTATATAATTCGGAAGAGTGTACCTTACATTTTCTCCGCTTTTTACAACGATTTCACGTTCAGCCTTTATGCCGCCTTTTATGTAATGCGCCGCATATCTTCCGGCGATTTCCGCCTCCTTGCTCACATTGTCCACCAAATCGTGCACGTGAAGCACATTGCCGCAGGCGAATATCCCCTCCATTGAACACTGCCTGGTTTCATCCACCACTGCTCCTTTTGTTACCGGGTTCATATCAACTTCCAGATTGGCTGTAAGTTCGTTTTCGGGTATCAGCCCCACTGAAAGCAGCAGCGTATCGCATTGCACATATTCAAATGTCTCTTCTATGGGTTTGAATTTTTCATCAACCTGCGCTACAGTCACGCCTTCCAGCCTGTCTTTTCCGTGAATTTTTACGACCGTGTAATTGAACCTCAGCGGAATATCGTTATCATCCAGGCATTGAGCAATGTTCCTTTTAAGTCCGGCTGAGTAGCTCATAAGCTCACACACCATTTTGACTTCTGCGCCTTCCCATGTCATGCGGCGGGCCATAATCAATCCAATGTCGCCGGAGCCCAAAATCACCACCGACTTGCCCGGCATCAAATTCTGCATGTTCACCATATACTGGGCAGAGCCTGCTGTGTACACTCCCGACGGCCTGTCACCTGCGATGTTCAATGCTCCCCTGGTTCTTTCCCTGCATCCCATCGCCAAAACTATAGCCTTGGCCTCAACTGTTACATATCCTTTTTGATTGTTTATGCAGTGGATAATTTTGTCCTTGGCAATGTTTAATACCATAGTATCCAGCATGACTTTTATATCGCTGTTTTCTACTTTTTCAATGTAACGGTAAGCGTATTCCGGGCCTGTTAATTCCTCCTTGAACATATGCAGCCCGAACCCATTGTGAATGCATTGGCTGAGTATCCCCCCCAGTCTTACATCGCGCTCAATAATCAGCACATTTTCGGCTCCGTTTTCTCTGGCGGATAATGCAGCGGCAAGCCCTGCTGGGCCTCCTCCTATTACGGCAACGTCAACTTTCATCATATTACACATCCTCCCTCAAGCGCGAAACAACAATGTTTGAGCCCTTGCCGGCTTTGACTATTTCATCCGGCTCTTTGCCAAGCTCTCTGCACAATATCTCCAGTATTCTCGGCCCGCAAAATCCGCCCTGGCACCTGCCCGATGTTCCCCTTGTCCTGCGCTTAATGCTGTCCACTGTAAGCGCTGGCACTTTTGAATGAATCGCAGCCACAATCTCAGCCTCTGTAACAGTCTCACACCTGCATATTACCCTGCCGTACCTGCTGTCTTTTTTGCAGGCTTCGTTTATTTCCTGCTCTGTCATTTCTGAAAAGGGTTTTGGCAGTTTTCTTAACGGGTTATAGCCCTCCTTTTTAACGAGCTTTAAGCCTGCTTCCTCTAGGAGCCCCCGCGCCATTACGCCGATTGCCGGGGACGCTGAAAGCCCCGGGGAACATATCCCCGCCACCTGTACAAAGTTTTCTATTACTTCAGAGTTTTTAATTAGAAAATCTTTTTTGCCCTCATACACTGCCCTTATGCCTGAAAATTGTGTGATTACTTTTGAATAGTCAACTTTTTCAACAGAGCGCTGTGCCATTTTTTTTATATAGCTAAGCCCCTCTATAGATGTGGATTTGTCCTCTTTGTCCTCCATATCCTGGGCATTGGGTCCAATAAACATGTTCCCGTGGACTGTCGGCGCAATAAGCACGCCCTTGCCCATTTTGGAGGGCGTTTGAAAAACAACCATTTGAACTTTATTTTCAACTTTTTTGTCAAAAAGCATATATTCGCCTTTACGGGGTTTAATTTTAAAATTTTCCCCTCCAGCCATGGCTGATATTTCATCGGCGAATGCGCCCGCGGCATTCACTATATATCTCGCTTCTATTTCCTCTGTTTCCGAATTTATTGTGTAGTTTTCGCCTTTTGTTATCTTTGACACCTTAAAATCAAACTTAAGCTCCGCACCGTTTTCCACCGCATTTTCGCACATGCCTATAGCCAGCTCATATGGGGAAACTATTGCCGCCGTTTTCGCATAAAGCGCCCAGGTCACATCTTTGCTCAAATTCTTTTCTATCTGTCTTGCCGCGTCGCCATCAATCATCTCCATATCATTAACGCCGTTGGCGATGCCTTTATCGTAAAGCTCCATGAGTTTTTCTTTGTCTTCATCATCAAAGCCCACCACAAAAGAGCCTGTCCTTTCGTAGGGAACACTTAAATTTTCGCATAGAGTTTCCATCATTTCAGAGCCTTTCACATTAAGCTCCGCCATCAGGGTGCCCGGCTCGCAGTCATACCCTGCATGCACTATTCCTGAGTTGGCCTTTGTTGCTCCAAGCGCCACGTCCATGCCCTTTTCCAGGATGATGACTTTCAAATCATATTTGCTCAATTCCATAGCAATGCTGCATCCTGACACTCCGGCACCAATTATCGCGACATCGTACACCATAAATTCACACACCTTTACAGATTAGTTAACAGGCAAATTAAAAAGCCGACAAAACTCCTCTTCTAAAGGAGTTTAGCCGGCTCTCATTTCTTCACCAATATTAACTTTCTTTAATTTTACTATAGATATGTTTAATATGTCAACCTTATTTAGTTATCAAACTATATTGTTTGCTCTTTTAAAGCCATACAATATCCGAAACAGATAAAAGATAAAGCCCTGCCTGAGCAGTTTTTATTTGCGTGATTTCCTCCAGGGCACTTTTGTATATTTCAATCTGGG
>CAZDZB010000160.1:0-4384 GCA_964509795.1 uncultured Christensenellaceae bacterium
TTGTAACAATAAATTTTAGATTTCATCCGGGTCATCGGGCAATGGATACACTTTCCAATCTTCTCCTTCAAACTTTTCGGTAGTTATTTTGCTTACAGGCATTTTCATATATTTGGCTTTTGCCGATACTGCAATTTCACCTTTTTCGTTGAATATTTCCCCTGAGCCAAATGACAAAAGCCGTGTATCTTTGTCGATTCTGGCTATAGCTTTTAATTGGACATCATAGGGAAGAGGCTTAAGGAACTTGACATTCAACTCCACCGTGACTGCCCAGTTGTTGGGATCGCCTATTTGAAGGCATCTGCCTATAAGCTCATCAAGTATGGCGGAGCTTATTCCTCCGTGCACCCTATGGGGAAAGCTTTGATGCAGCTCATGGGCAGTAAACAGCGCCACCAGCTGGTTATCATCCGTTTCGTAAAATTGCGCTTTAAGACCCTTGTCATTTTCCATTCCGCAAATGAAGCACTGCTTTGCGTTTGGCTGTTTGTTTATTACTTTATGCGTCATCAGAATATTACCTTTTCTTCGTCTTCTTTTGCGGACATAGCTATGAACTCATCTACATTCATTGTGCCGATTTCTCCCTGTCCTCTGCGGCGCACTGCGACGGTTTGCGATTCCTGTTCTTTGTCGCCCACTACAAGCACATAAGGCACTTTTTCAAGGCGGGCTTCACGGATTTTGTATCCTATGCTTTCGTTTCTTAAATCCGTCTTTACGCGCAGTCCGTTTTTGCGCATCAGCTTGGCAATTTTGTTTATATAATCGTCGCTTCTGTTTGTTACTGCTAAAATTCTGATTTGTTCGGCGCTTATCCATAAAGGCATAGCTCCGGCGTATTTTTCTATAAGCATTGCAAGGGTTCTTTCGTAGCACCCTATTGATGAACGGTGCAGAATATAAGGGCGTTGCCTAACGTCGTCTTTATCCACATAGTACATATCAAATCTTTCGGCTAGGGCAAAGTCAACCTGCAGAGTAAACAGCGTGTCTTCTTTTCCGAAAACATTTTTGAACTGTACGTCCAGCTTCGGGCCGTAAAACGCGGCTTCATCATCAGCTTCGACGTATTCCAAGCCGATTTCATCCAGAATGCGTTTCATAATTACCTGAGTAGATTCCCATGCATCTTCATTATCTATATACTTTTCCCTATTGTCCTTTGACCATTTTGAGAACCTGTATGTTACATCTTTATCAACGCCTAAGGATCTCATAATATATTGAATAAGGTCAAGGACGGCCTTAAACTCCTCATCGATTTGGTCAGGGCGGCATATGATGTGCGCGTCTGCTAAGGTAAACTGCCGGACTCTTATAAGCCCGTGCATTTCCCCGGAAGCTTCATTTCTGAATAAAGGTGAAGTTTCAGTGTAACGAACAGGCAGGTCCCTGTAGCTATGGTGGGACGCTTTATATATCATAAACTGGAACGGGCAGGTCATGGGCCTAAGCGCCAGGACTTCATCATCTTTTTCCTCGTCTCCAAGCACAAACATGCCTTCCTTATAATGTTCCCAGTGCCCGGATATTTTGTAAAGGTCACTTTTTGCCATATAGGGTGTTTTGGTTAATTCATATCCCCTGCTTTCTTCTTCATCTTCAACAAAGCGCTGCATTATCTGAATGGTTTTTGCACCTTTGGGGCATATCAAAGGAAGGCCTTGGCCCACGGCTTCATTGGTTGTGAAGTAGCCAAGCTCTCTGCCGAGCTTGTTGTGGTCACGTTTTTTTGCTTCTTCTAGCTGCTCTAAGTGTTTATCCAGGTCTTCTTTTTTCTCAAAGCATGTGGCGTAAATGCGCTGCAGCATTTTGTTTTTTTCGCTGCCTTTCCAATAAGCTCCTGCAGCTGAAAGTAGCTTAAACTGGAATTTCTTAGATCCAGTGCTCAAAAGGTGCGGGCCTGCGCAAAGGTCGGTGAAATCATCCTGCTTGTAAAATGAAATAATGCTCTCATCCGGCAGGTCATTTATTAATTCCACTTTGTATGTTTCACCTTTTTCTTTCATTAATGCGATGGCTTCGCTTCTTGGGAGTTCAAACCTTTCAATAGGGTAATTAGTCTTTACAATATTTTTCATCTCTTTTTCGATTTTATCTAAATCTTCAGGAGAGAAAGGCTTTTCCACATCAAAATCATAATAAAAGCCGTTTTCTATTGCCGGCCCTATTGCCAGCTTTGCATCCGGATACAGCCTCTTTACGGCCTGTGCCATTATATGTGAAGCGGTGTGACGATAGGCTTTCATGCCGGCCTCGTCCTCAGTAG
Organism: uncultured Christensenellaceae bacterium; assembly: GCA_964509795.1. Classification (GTDB taxonomy): domain Bacteria; phylum Bacillota; class Clostridia; order Christensenellales; family UMGS416; genus JAFGUF01. Next base: position 2,276 of record CAZDZB010000160.1, read on the forward strand.
TCAGGGCAATTAGCTCTGCGTTCTTTTTAACAACTGTGCGCAGGTCAACAACCTCGCCGTCAAGAAGAGCTGCCGATGCGGCGCGCCCTAAGCCGGGGCTTATTTCAAAGAAAATATCCTTAACTGTTAGCCCTGACGCAAATTCCCTGATACTGCCGTCTTTTAACTTAATGTTCATAATTTTATCCTTTCGTAAAATGGTATTAAAAACGCCCCTTAAGAAAATCTTAAGGGACGAATAATTCCGTGGTTCCACCCAAATTGCCATAATATATGGCCGCTCGCTTAGCTGTAAAGGGCTTACCCTGCAAAATCAAGGGGCGGTATTCACATTTGGGCCGGCTTAGCATGCTCACAGCATACGCATACATTCTCTTAAAGCCGATTATCCAAAGCTACTGAAATCCCTGTCATATTCTGCTGCTGATATTGTTTGTATTATATCAGATATATGCGCTTTGTCAACACAAAGACAGGCATATAAAGATAAAAAAGAATTTTATTCTAAAATGTTCCTTGACATATAAATGGCTATATAATATACTATTAATAACAGGAACGATTACTGATAAGGGCGATAAATGGAATATAGAAATACAAAACAACGAGAAAAAATTCTTGAAATCCTCCAGGGAACAACATCCCACCCTACAGCAAACTGGATTTACGATAAAGTAAAAAAAGAATTCCCCAATATAAGCATGGGCACGGTTTATCGTAATCTTAGTGTGCTCGAGGAGATGGGAATGCTGCAAAGATTATCATGCGGAGCTACTTTTGACAGATATGACGCAAACACTGAGCCGCATATTCATTTTGTATGCAAAAAATGTTCTAGGGTAACAGACATACACGATGCTCTGCCATCGGGGAAACTCAAGGAAGCAATAGCGGGCATTGATTTGCAAGTGGATACATATGATTTAACCTGTTACGGCATATGCAAGGAGTGCCGAAGCAGTCAATAATAAATTTATTTTAATATAGGAGGGTTGAATGAAGAAATTCAGATGTACAGTATGCGGCGAAATTGTTGAGGGCGAAAACCCGCCAAAAAATTGTCCGGTGTGTAATGCGCCGGCAGAAAAATTCGTTGAAGTAACCGATGACAATATGACATGGGCTACAGAGCATGAAATCGGAATTGCAAAAGGAGTGGATCCGGAAATAGTGGAAGGACTCAAGGCAAACTTCATGGGAGAGTGCACAGAGGTAGGTATGTATTTGGCAATGAGCAGACAGGCTGACAGGGAAGGTTATCCTGAGGTTGCGGAAGCTTATAAGAGAATAGCCTTTGAAGAGGCAGAGCACGCAGCTAAATTTGCGGAAATGCTGGGAGAGGTAGTAGCAGCTGATACTAAAGCAAATCTTGAAGCAAGAGTTGAGGCGGAGTATGGCGCGACAGCCGGCAAATTTGAAATTGCCAAAATGGCAAAGGCACAGAATTTGGACGCAATTCATGACACAGTTCATGAGATGGCAAAGGATGAAGCCCGCCATGGAAAAGCATTTAAGGGATTACTGGAAAGATATTTCAGCTGATTCTTTAAAGGAATAAACACACAAACTTATAGTACCACGGAAAGGCCGTCTCAATTATTTGGGGCGGTTTTTCATTAGTCATTAATAAATTGCCTTTTTAAGAGTTAAAGCTTATTATCATATTATACTAAGACTTAAAGTAAAGTATTTATTTAATAGATATAATATATTTAAGAGGAGAGCAAAATGGACTCAAAAATATTTATCGGATGCTGCGGTGCATATTGCAAAACATGCAGGCCATACATCACGGGACAATGCAAAGGCTGCAAACTGGGTTACGATACAGGTGAAAGAAACATAAAACACGCAAGGTGCAAAATAAAATTGTGCTGCTTCAAAGATAAAAAGTATTCGACGTGCGCAGATTGTCCGGAAATTGCCTCCTGTGAAATAATAGGGGCATGGTATTCACGCAATGATTATAAAAACAAAAAACATAAGCAGGCGACGGATTTTATAAAAAAACACGGATATCAAGATTTTATAAAAATAGCGGATGAATGGAAGAGCGCTTATGGAAAATACAAATAAGGGAAAAAGTCAAAAAGAAGTCTAGAAACAGTA
>CAZDZB010000161.1:0-4342 GCA_964509795.1 uncultured Christensenellaceae bacterium
TGGCGTTTCGCCGCTGACATCCACCATGTCAGCCCTTCCTTTTACGCTCACTGCAGCGCATGTTCCTTCAGATGTATATTCCAGTGGCAGTTCACTTATCTTTTTTTGTTCTTGCTGCCTTTTTACATGCGTTTCTATTCCTTGCTGCATGCGTTTTGTTGACACAGGGGAAATCGCAAGATCGCCTCCTGTCATCGTCATGTCCACAAACTGGTGAACCGAAATATAATATATTTTTTTATCGGGAATTTTCATAGGTATTAGTATATCACAAATATGTGTATTCCAATAGATAAGTATACGCATAAATAAGCACATAATTAAAATCAAACAGTTGCCTTATCTTTCTAATCATGTATAATAATATTACCCTTCTATTTTAAATATATAATATAAGAAGGTACATTAAAATACGGCTATAAAAATATAATATAAATATAATATATATTATATTTGGAATAGATTAGGTGAACCATGAAAAAAAAATTAATTATTATATCAGTTTGCATTTTTTTATTAATTGCTGCAGCGGTTTCTTTCACTGTAATTGCTCAGAAAACCCAATTGTTTTCTCTTAAAAGCAATTACACTTCGGAACCTACAGCAACCCAGTATATTACTCCGACAACTTACATAACTGCCGAGCCTACTCCCGAGCCTACAGCAACTCCTGAACCTGTCCCCGAATATACCAATATTGTTATCGGATTTGCAGGAGACATAATCGCCCACGAAATGATATTGGAAAATTCCATCCATTGGGATAACGGCACTAAATCTTATGATTTCAATCCAATCTTCAAATACATCACACCTGCTTTGGAATATGCTGATTTTATGATAGCAAATTTAGAATCGCCTATTGCAGGCAAAGAGGCTGGATATTCCGCGTACCCTTCCCTTACATTTAACTTTCCCGATGAAATAGCAGAGGCCATCAAAAACTCCGGCATTGATTTGGTGCTGAGCGCAAATAACCATGCCTGTGACAAAAATCCGGAAGGGCTATACCGCACGATTGACATATTAGACTCTGTCGGAATAATGCACACAGGAGCATGGAGAAATGAAGAGGAAAGGGCTGTTCCCACTGTTGTTGATATCAACGGAATCAAAGTAGGCATCGTTTCTGCTACCTTTTCTTTAAACGGAAGAGAAGCGTACATTTCAGAGGAAATATTAAGTTATATGACCTGCTTTATTGACACAGAACAGGTGAAAGAGCAAATTGATTTGTGCAGGAAATACGGAGCTGAAATAGTAATAGTTTCTCCTCATATGGGTGATGAATATGCCCAGTACACAAGAGAAGGCATCAGGGCTTATGCCAGAGAATACATCGCCATGGGGGCTGACCTGGTCGTTGCTCACCACCCTCATGTGCTTCAGTCATCAGAACTTATTGAAGTCGAACTTGAAGACGGCACAACAAAAAGCGGAGTAGTCTTCTGGTCCATCGGGAACTTTATGCATAATCAGGTAACTTTGTATAAGGACTTTGATAGGGAAGTCAGAGAAACCGGAATAATCCTATATGTAAATATACAAAAGAATAATTACACTGGAGAAGTAACAATAGAAAGCCTTGAATACTTGCCGGTGTGGATGTTAAGGCGTACGGATTTCAATCCCCGTCTGTACGCAATACTTCCTGCCGGAAATGAAATTGATTTTCTTTCGGCTCCCTACGATGCCCTTCCTTTATCATCGTCGAATTTTAATTCTCTTGAGAGGGCCTGGAATCTGGCGTTAAGCCAGGTAGGCACGGATTATGCAACGCCGCTAAGCACCCTCCCCGTAAGGGAAGATGAAGAAGATATTCAGGAATAAAAAATGTCATCATCACTAAAAAATAATAAACTGCTTATATTAATATTGTTCGTCACGCTCACAAGCCTTCTTGTTTGCGCATGCTCTCAAGGAGAAACTGAACTCTCTTCCTCACAAGAAAACACTGAAATTCCTCTAAATACAGAGCAGATAAATGAGACGGCCGCAGTCCTTACGCCGGCCGCCGCTGTGACTGCGAAGCCTACACCCGAGATAGAGCAGTACACTACAATAATCCTAGGCTCAACCGGCGACATAATGTGCCATCTTATGCAGCTAAAGGACGCTCAAAGCACTGCCGAAGGTGAATATAATTTTACCAGGTCAGGCAATGAGTACTACACTTTTGACCATTGGTTTGAATACATAAGCCCTGCTTTGGAATACGCTGACCTTATGATCGGCAATCTGGAAACCACTATTGCCGCCGACAATTCTCTAGTGTCGGGCTATCCTTTTTTCGCCTCGCCAAAAGAACTTCTGCCTGCGCTTAAAGCAGCCGGGTATGATGTTTTGTTGAGCGGCAACAATCATATACTGGACAAACAACAAGCTGGTTTGATTTCCACTGTAAACGCATTGGATGAAAGCGGCCTTTACCATACAGGAGCCTGGACATCACAGGAAAGCAAAAACACACCTCTTGTCGTAGACGTCAACGGCATAAAAATCGGAATTGTTTCCGCAACATGCTCGCTTAATGAGCAGGACCGGCTGCTTTCCCAGGATGAAAAGTCCTTCATGTATACAATGACTAACGACTTAACTCAAATATCATTGCTGATAAACCAGGCAAAATCAGCGGGAGCTGAAGTTATAGTAATGTGTCCCCACTGGGGATACGAAAACGCCACAGCTCCTGATGCACAAAGTATATCTTTAGCACAAGAATATATAAAACTCGGAGCCGATATAATCTTCGCTCACCATCCTCATGTCCTCCAGCCTGTCGACAATGTATCTGTAACTTTGGATGACGGCAGCACAAAAGAGGGCATAGTTTTCTGGTCACTTGGCAATTTCATCTCAAACCAAATGGAAGAAGCAGAAATGCTCACCAGTGTTATAGCCTATGTCAGCGTTACCAAAAATAACTATACCGGTGAAGTGAGTTTTGATTCATCATCTTATCTTCCAATCTGGACCTATATTTCATATGATTCCAAGACAAACTCAAAAACTTATTGTGTCCTTCCTGTCGGGCAAGCTTTGGATTATCCTGAAAACTTTGAATCCTTTGATGCTGCAGTCTTAAAAACCCCCTTAAATGCCGCCTGGCTTCTTTGCGTTAACAGGCTGGGAAAAGATGTAGCTCAGTCCATAAGATATGTGTCTGAAAAATAGCGGCATACCATATGTTGTTATGCGCTAAAACCCCACTGTTTACTTATGTTTTTAGTAAAAATATTACCTAATTTTGTATTGACACAGCACCTAAGATATAGTAAAATACCTAGTGCTGACTATACGCTCACATGCCCCGAGCGACGGGAAGCCCGGAATATGCAAAGCCGGCTACCAGAATTTTTGCAAAAACATTACGGAGGTATCCATCTATGAGCACATTCATGGCAAATGCGCAGAATGTTGAACGCAAATGGTATATTATAGATGCAAAAGGAAAACCACTTGGAAGAGTTGCTTCTCAGGTGGCTCACGTTTTGCGCGGCAAACATAAACCAACATTTACAACACATGTTGACACTGGTGATTTTGTTATAGTAATTAACTGCAAGGACGCTGTTCTGACAGGAAAGAAACTTGATCAAAAAATGTATCGTCATCACTCAGGCTATGTGGGCGGATTAAAAGAAACACCTTATAGAATTATAATGGAAAAAAGGCCTGAACTGGCAATGGTAAAAGCAGTTGAAAGAATGCTTCCTAAAAACCGTTTGGGCAGAGCAATGATTAAAAAGCTTCGCGTTTACGCAGGAAGCGAACATCCGCACGAAGGCCAAAAACCGGAAGTCATGGAAATAAAGATTTAATACAATCATACTTTAAGAAAGGAATTACTATAATATGTCACAAGCACAATATTTGGGAACAGGAAGACGTAAATCTGCAGTAGCAAGAGTTCGTTTGGTTCCGGGTAACGGAAAAGTTACTATAAACAAAAAAGATATGGACGAGTATTTCGGCTTTGAAACGTTAAAGATGATTGTACGTCAACCTTTAGTATTAACAAAAACCGAAGGAAGCTATGACGTTTTGGTTAACGTCCAGGGCGGTGGATACACAGGCCAGGCCGGAGCAATAAGGCACGGCATAGCAAGAGCGCTGCTGGAAGTTAATCCGGAATTAAGGCCAGCCCTTAAAAAAGCCGGATTCTTAACAAGAGACCCGCGCATGAAAGAACGTAAAAAGTATGGCCTCAAAGCGGCCCGTCGTGCGCCTCAGTTTTCAAAACGTTAGTATTCAAAAACATACGTTTAAAGCTTCCTTCACGGAAGCTTTTTTTATGTATACTTTAGTAGCGTTTTGTGAGCGCAGCGAGCAAAAGGAAATC
>CAZDZB010000162.1:0-4303 GCA_964509795.1 uncultured Christensenellaceae bacterium
AAAAGCATAGCAATCATGAATACAAAATAAGTCCAGCCGGTTTTTCTTTTCATAGCAAATACTCCTTTACATAATAATTATTCGTTGCTTATCATATGTTTTTATTATATCAGGATACTATTGTATAAAATGTGGCGAACAGAACCTTAAAACCCGTGTATAAACACATTAACTACTGGCATCTAAAGAATACAATGTGCCATATTAGTACTATTAACAAATACTGCACTAAATATCTTAAGCAAAGAGATACATGTCAAGATTTTTCTATAAATAACCGTTAATTTGTTTAAAAGAAAGGATTCCTCAGTATATAATAGCAGTAAAATGAACAATGCTGCTAATTGTGTATATATTAATTAGCGCTTTAACCGGCAATACGTTTCTATGTTGAAATTTACTAAAACCTGCTCAGGATAGCTGTGGGATTACAGGTTGACTTCTGCACCATGGTCTTTGCTTATTGCTGCCGTGCTTTTACCGCTGTACTTTTATTTGTTCTTTAAAATATATCCCGGCAAATACACCGAGCTCACCATAGTGATGAACATGCTGTCATCGCAAGGGCAACACCAGAATACTGAGCGGATCAACCTGCACGTCACGTATTTTAAATGACACATGCAGATGCGACGCCGTTGATCTCCCGCTGTCACCAACTGTTCCTATCAGCTGCCCGGCACGCACATAGGAACCTTTTCGTGTTTTTATTTTGTCAAGATGCATATAATACGAAAACATTTTATTGCCGTGATCAATAATAATCATGTTCCCTTCGAAATAAAGTGTATCCGCAAGAACCACCAATCCGTCAGCCATGGCATATACGGGCTCCCCCTTCGCTCCCCGGAGATCAAGACCGCGATGAATCTTCACCCTGTTTTTTAAATGTATTTTTTTACCGTTCTTCCATTGAAAACGTTTCATGATCCTTTTTTCCCAGAAATGGGACGTAATATAGTGAAGATTGCGCGGATGAGCCACTTTTTCATTAAGGAGCTCAGGCTGGCTTGATTCATATGCATCTTCCTTCTTTTTTATTGACTCCCTGATAAAGGCAATGACCTCGGGTTTTTTCTGTTCATCGACATCAGAATACTTACCAAGATCCATGGCTACGCGGGTATAAGGAAACTTTGTCCTTTTAATGTTTAATCTCGCAACGACCGTTTCATCCCGGCCATTGATGAAGTATTGCAAAGTAACAACCTTCGTGCCCGGCTTTATATCAGGAGGAATGGCAAAAAGGGCGCGTGCGCCCCATTCACGATATACAAGAGGAACTTCGGCATCTTCAAAGCTGAACCGGTACGGACGAATTGTATCATGAACAGCTTCGTCGCTTTTTATAATTTCAGCGTATATGGCATTTCCCTGTGAAAATTTCTTTGCATAGAGATACAGATTAACATCTTTATGTTTATAAATCTTTTTTTTCGGCTGTCCGCGAGGATAATCGGCAGGATAAAAGACCTTATATGCATCATTATAGATATAATTGTCATACTCTTTTTCATCTAAAAGATCTTCGGGCACGGTCGATTTCGCAACGAGTTGCGTTATCATACATATAAAAAAAAGAATAATGATTGGTCTTGTCATTGTAACCATAACCAGTAAAATTCAGGCCCTTCTCGTATTTTTTAAAGCTCTTACTTTTTTCTCGTCACAATCATATCAATGACTTTAATTACATGGCGCATACCAGCATAGATGCAAAGCCCTTAATCTCTACAAAGACTCAATATTTAAAAATCTGTTCCGTGCCAGGTTCAGAAAAAGTTGACAGGAGACCGTGTTATCATATAATCATAATAACTTGATCAACAAGGAGGCTGCAATGCCCTACCACGTGGACAAAGACAGATGTACGAAATGCGGCATGTGCGAAGGGGAGTGTCCTGTTCAGGCGATTTTTGAAGATGATGATTCAATGTTTATCGATGACAATCTCTGCATTGAATGCGGCGCGTGCATGCCGGTCTGCCCTGAAAATGCGATCGTCTTTGACTAATTTCATATAAAAAGAATAAGGCTTACTGCCATCACAGCCATCCCTGAAACCAGGCCGTAGATTGACAGGTGATGCTCACCATATTCACGTGCCGTGGGCAACAACTCATCCAATGAAATAAAAACCATAATACCTGCCACTGATGCAAATAAAATACCGAAAAGCGTATCACTGAAAAAAGGCATGAGAAGCAAAAACCCGATAAGCGCCCCCACAGGTTCAGCAAAACCTGAAAGAAATGAATACAAAAAGGCCTTTTTCTTATTATTTGTAGCATAATAAACAGGAACAGAAACAGCGATTCCTTCAGGGATATTGTGTATTGCAATAGCCACTGCAATTGATATGCCCAGGGCAGGCTCCTTTAAGGCTGCGGTAAAGGTCGCGAGTCCTTCAGGAAAATTATGTATGGCTATGGCCATGGCCGAAAAAACTCCCATGCGAAGCAGTTTGAGTTCTTTATCCGTACACTCGCTTTTGCACATTTCTTCCACCCGATGCGGTTCATGGGGGTTTTCAATTGAAGGCACCAGCCTATCAATAAGAGCAATGATAAAAATACCGGCAAAAAACGAAATCACCGTGGCCACGGTACCCATCTTGTTGCCGTAACCGATGACCAGCGACTCCTTTGCTTTATTGAATATTTCAACCATAGAAACATAGATCATCACGCCAGCTGAAAAACCCAGAGCCAGGGAAAGAAATCCTGTATTCGTCTTCTTTGTAAAAAAGGCCAGCGCGCTGCCAATGCCGGTTGACAAACCGGCAAAGAGAGTCAAGCCAAAGGCGATAAGTACTGTGGATGTCTCCAAAAAGATACTCCCCTGTCAAAAAACTTATTATGCATATATATGCAGCCTGTGACTAAGTCAAGATTTAATTTCCCAGGCCCCATACCTTCGACACGGCTCATGACAATCGTCAAAGCATGACACAATTTCGTTATAGTAAACTCCCCTGCTCATTTATACTGCTACCCTCTAAAAGATTTGACTAACACTGCATAGGAGATATAATTACGCCATAGAAGCCGTTACCGCTCCTGTTCAAAAATCAGGGAGCCCAAGGGGCCCACCCGGTTAAGCGGTTTAATATTATACACCTTAGCCGGTCATGGCGCATCAATCCTATGGTTATTAAAAAATTATTTGCAAAAAAACACGGCATTTAAAGCGCTACCCAAGCAGCGTCTGAAGAGCAATCACGTGACAAAACAAAACAGTCACAAAATGAGGAAAGGAAAGCCCAGCCTGAAATAAAAGAAACAAAACGAAATGAAGAAACAGAAACCCCGTTACACTACCGCGGCATAACAGGCTTTCTTCATGCAGTTGTTGACAAGGATGAAAGGAAAGTGAACAATTATATCCGCCCTTCTTTCTGGATCAGCAAAGCCGATAAAATCAACAGACTAAGACTCAAAAAGAGGCAGGACCTCACCACCTATGAGCAGCTTTCATCAGGAGCACAGCCGACAATTGAATACTGTACCATATCAGGTGAAACCAAGCCCGATACCATTAAGCTTCAAAAGCTCATACAGAAGGTGAAAAAAAATTACCCGGAAATTCAAGACATAGCAATACGCTTTTTTTTCAGCGCTCCGCTGCTCAAGAGTTCACAGCAGATTACGGAACCCGTTCACTAAAAAATCTCACAGGCTAAACGACAGTCCCGGTCAAGAGGTTTAGCTATTATGGTAGTTTTCTTTAATGAACCTGTTTAAAAACCCCTCGGGATCGGCAACAGCTTCCCCGGTGATGTTAAAATGTTCGAGTTTCATAAGCCGCAGACCGTGAAAGTAGTCATGAAACAATTCCTCGCACAGGTTCCTGACATCCTTCACTTCCTGACCCACTTTCTCTTCTATTTTTTTTATTGCTTCTTGAGAAAAATCAAGATACACGCCGTGTTCAATAAGGAATTCTTTTTGAAAACTGCCGATGCCGTCATCGATAATCATTTTTCTCAGATTTTCCCGGGGGTGCTCTATCAAATCTTTTGTAACAACAAGCTCCTTTATCTCGGTAGAAGGGAGACTTTTTTCGAACTTAATAAGTGTTTTTTCAAATACACTGAGCAGACCGCGGGCGCCGGTCTTTTCATTATAGGCCCTTTCCGCAATGATATGCAGCGCCTCATCAGTAAAATCAAGTTTAATGCCGTATGATTTGAAATCCAGCTTTTTACCAAGCACCACGGTACTGTACTTGTTTTTCAGTATCTTATAAAGGCCGTCCTGATCAAGATCATTCAGGACAACATATACAGGAAGCCTGCCCACAA
>CAZDZB010000163.1:0-4297 GCA_964509795.1 uncultured Christensenellaceae bacterium
ATACTGCAGGTAGGGTTTTATTTTTTGCCCTGCAAAAATAATTAAGGAGGTATTAGATGACAGAGCTATCAAAAATCAAACAACAAAAGCAAGCTGTTATTGCTGACATTGAATCAAAGCTTGATTCAGCTAAAAGTGTAGTTTTAGTTAACTACATCGGTTTGAATGTTGAAGAAGTAAGCGAACTTAGAAATCAATTCAGAGCTCAGAATGTTGAGTACAAAGTGCTTAAAAACACAATGATTTCACGTGCTGCTGAGAATCTTGGTATTGAAGGCCTAGACGAGTATCTGCACGGAACAACAGCCATCGCATTCTCGTATGATGACCCGACAGCAGGCCCTAAGGTTATAAAAGACTTTATCAAAAAGACTAAAAAGACCGAGATAAAATGCGGACTGCTTGGAAACAGCTTAATAGACACAGCTCAGGTTGAAGCATTGGCTTCAGTACCTAACAAGGAAACTCTTGTTGCAATGCTCCTAAGCGTAATGAACGGGCCTATTCGCGGTTTCGTCACTGCACTTAACGGCATACCAACGGGATTAGTACGCGCTCTTGACGCGGTCAGAGAGCAAAAGCAAGGGGCATAATGTAACCTTATAAAAAACTACATTAAACTAAATTAAAAATTAAAATTTCGGAGGAATAAAAAATGGCAGCACTAACAAAAGATCAAATTATTGAAGCTATAAAAGAAATGAACGTAATGGACCTAAGCGAACTGGTTAAAGAATTAGAAGAAGTTTTCGGCGTTAGCGCAGCAGCTCCTGTAGCAGTTGCAGCAGCAGCACCGGCAGCAGGCGGCGGAGACGCAGCAGAAGAAAAAACAGAATTCGACGTTGTTTTGGCTGACACAGGCGCAGAAAAAATCAAGGTTATCAAAGTTGTTCGCGAGCTCACTGGCTTAGGCTTGAAGGAAGCTAAAGAATTAGTTGACGGCGCACCAAGCAAAATCAAAGAAGGCATTTCTAAAGAAGAAGCCGAAGCTATGAAAGGCAAAATCGAAGAAGCCGGCGCAAAGGTAGAATTGAAATAATTTAATCTTAAAGCTAATATCAAAAGGGACTGCCTCAGCAGAATGCTAGGACAGTCCCTTACTGTTATTTGTCTTAGATATGTACTTTTTGGATACACTTTTTGGCAATTGCTTTTCCTTTTGATAGCAATTTATGTCCTATCCGCTAAGAAAAAAGTAAAAGTAATGAGAGAAAAGTGTTGACACTTAAACAGTTTGTCTTTCAAATTTCACAGCATTCTGCAGGGACAGACCTTTTTGTTATATTAAATTCCGTTTTTATCCATATAAATCTTTTTTGGTTTTATCAGCCGTTATTATTATGTGCCCCAAGTTTCCATCCCCTGCATATTTTTGAGTATCGAAAAAGTTTTCAGTTGTATTAATCCAGTGAAGAGGGTTTTCGTCCCCGTATATTTGTACATCGTTTTTGAGCTGCCCCGCGAAAATCTCCAGAACATACTCCATTTTTATATATGTAGAGCTCATTAAATGTTCAAGTTTAATATCACTTTTTTTTATTCCTGTTTCTTCTGTCATCTCCCTGTATGCGGCCTCAATTGCAGTTTCTCCTTTTTCAATTTTGCCGCCCACAAAATTTTTAAGCCCGATATATGGTTTTTTTATTCTGTGACACATTAGTATTTTGCTTCTGTCCTTGTTATATATCAGTATTACGCAGTATTTATCCATAAATTCTCCTTGAATAATGTTTAATTTATTTACAGTTTGTCTATATACCTTTCAGGTTCATTTAGAAAATCCTTAAGCAACTGTATTGACTCCAAATCTCCCCATTTCGTTTTTTCTATTGCTCCGCTGTCCAAAGAATAAATTGCAGCCTTATCATATGCTAAAAGAATTGGAGAGTGTGTTGCAATAATAAACTGGCAGTTCTGCTTTTCACTCATTTCTTTAATAATATGCAAAAGGGTTAACTGCCTTAAAGGCGATAAGGGCACCGCAGGCTCGTCCAAAACATACAGCCCATTTGGAGTAATTCTGCTTAAAAATAATCTTATAAAGCTTTCACCATGAGAAGCCCTTTTTAGCATATCTTCTCCGTATTTGCTTTCCATCTGGTAACTACTGCTCAAATACGCCTGCCTTGCCTGTTTTTTTGTAAACTCCGACTTGTCTTTATACTCTGTTTCCACTCTTTTTAATTCATCTGCAAGCTCCGCCTGTTCCCTGTTGATTTTCAAAACAAAATTAAAAAAATCCTCACTTCTTAAAAAAAGTTTGTTTTTAGGCTTGCTGCGCATAGTCAGTCGAAATGATCCGGCTAATGCTCTTAAGGGTTTCATGGATTCGTCATATGCCGCGTCCACTCCGCCGATTGCGGGCATTTTTAATTTTATAGCAAGACTTTCAACCAAAGTGGATTTGCCTGTCCCGTTCTCTCCCACAATGAACGTTACAGGACTTGAAAACTCAAGACTGGTTAAATTTTTTATTATATCCATACTATAAGGCCAAACATCTTCTGCGCCTTTTAATATCATCAGTTTGCTTAAATATATCATAGCGAATCCTAACCTTAAATAACAGGTAAAAGTGCTGCTTAAATTGGATTTTTTGCCCTGTATTTTAGCATAAATAATATCAAATATTTATATTTACACCTTTATATGATATAATATCTTGCGTAAAATTTCTATAAGGATTATTTATTATGAGTAAAAATAAAAAAAATCTGATTATATTAATTTTGGCTGTGGTCTTCGCCGCCGCTGTGTTTTTGCTGGCTGTGTATGTTATAATTCCGCAGCAAAAATACTCTAAGGCTGTTGATGCCGCAAATGATCAGAATTATTCTGAGGCGATAGACATGTTCTCCGAATTGGGCAGCTACAAAAACTCAGAGACACTGCTCACTTATACAAAACTCAAATACGGCGAGTTTCTGCTTGCTTCCGGCGATTATGACGGCGCTGCCGATATATTCACACAATTGGAAGGCTACGGCAATTCAAATGAACTTCTTACTGAAAGCAAATATCAGAAAGCCTTATATTTAATGAATAACAGCGGCTATGATGAAGCCATATCGCTTTTTGAATCCATCAGCGAATATTCTGATTCAGCCCTAAGGATTCTTGAATGTAAATATAGCAAAGCAGTATCATACAAAAATGAGCAGAATTATGACGACGCAATCGAAGTGTTTTCAGAAATTACTGATTACAGCGACTCTCAAATCCAGATAAAAAACTGCAACTATTTAAAAGCCCTGTCTTTGGCGGAAAGCGGCAGATACGATGAAGCCAAAATCATTCTAGGCGAATTAGAAGGCTATGAAGATTCACCCGAACAATTAATAAGAATTGAATACCTTAACGCTGTTAATGAGTACAATTCCGGAAACTATTCTTCGGCAATGGACAAATTCATGAATGTCTGGGAATATGAAGACGCATATGATTATATCCGTCAAATAGCATCTTTAAACTACGAGTATATGTCAGCCGGCACGGGAACTGTTGCTGCACTGCACCCGGACGGCACAGTAAGCACTGTGGGCAGCGGTCAGTACAACAAAGACGACGTTGACGACTGGACAAATATCGTTGCGGTATCTGAGGGCAACTGGTGCACAATGGGGCTTAAAGACGACGGAACAGTGGTCTGCACGGTGGGCGCGGAAGCTTATGGGCTTGACTTCGGCAAATACTTGGTAGGTGACTGGACAAATATTGTCCAGATATCCGCATCCTACAGCCACACTGTCGGACTAAAAGCTGACGGCACTGCGGTCGCCGCCGGAAGAACAGACATAGACAACAGAGCACTGCTTGACGACTGGACAGATATCATCGCCATAACAACAGGCTGGTCCAATACCTACGGGCTTAAAGCTGACGGCACCGTAGTGGCCGCGGGAGACAACAGATTCGGCCAAAATGATGTTGAGGAGTGGACAGATATTGTTCAGATATCCGCTGGAGCATCTTTTGTAGTGGGACTTAGATCAGACGGCACTGTAGTCGGCGCAGGAAACAACAGCTACCACCAGCTGGAGTTTGAGGAATGGACAGATATCGTTCAGGTGTCTGCAGGCGCAAGGCACACTGTCGGGCTTAAATCAGACGGCACTGTGGTCGCCGTAGGAAACAACGATTATAGAGAATTATATGTTTCTTCCTGGACGGATATTATTTATATTGAAACGGGAAACCACCTGACAATGGGAATAAAATCAGACGGCACAATAGTTGCTGTCGGCGCGCTCGACAGGTATGAGTTGAAAGAACTTAACGAAATGTTAATTAAGCCAAC
>CAZDZB010000164.1:0-4247 GCA_964509795.1 uncultured Christensenellaceae bacterium
ACCATAATTTCTGATTCAACGGATGTTTGCCACCATAAAACCTGAAGCGCCTCTTTATTTTATATTTATTACAATAAGCCTCTTATACTGGCAAACCCCTGTCCATGAGCACTTATGGCTCAGCGGCGATGCTTTCTTTAACGGCAGAGAGATATGGAGGTCTCTTACGAGTATTGCCGCACATGCTGACGCGGTTCATCTCCTTTCCAATACCCTACTGTATTTTGTTTTTGGCTGGTTTCTCTACGCATACTTTGGTTTCATACTGTTTCCCTTGGCTTCGATAGGTATTGGCGCAGCTGCCGGTATTATTACTGTATGGTTTTACGATCCTTTTATGCGGCTCATTGGCGCATCAGGGATGGTGTATGGTATGGTCGCAATGTGGCTGGTTTTTTATATGCGGTATGACACTGATCACCGTCCTGCATCACGATTTATGCGGGCTGTGGGTTTTTCATTGATAATGATGTTCCCCACTGTTTATAATCCGGGGACAAGCTACCTCGCACACGGTGCCGGTTTTTTATGCGGGATAATCGGGGGACTGTTGATGAGCCCATTTATAAAGCCGCGGCTTAATATGCGGGAAATGATAAAAATTTCCCGTCATATGATGGAAAATTAAAAAAAAGCTGCGGGAACCGTAAATGTTCCCGCAGTCTGTAAATATATTTAATGTGAGATTTTCTGCACGGTTATATGTTTTACTTCAAGCTGACTGCCATCCTGTGGAAGAGTAAACGCAAAGGAGCCGGCATCATAGAGCGTATTTAAATTTTCGTCCCAGTCAGAGTTGAATTGTACATTGTTGATAAGATCAAGACTTGAAATCCTGTTCCATGGTTTACGATTATGCGAGTGTAAGCCGCTGATCTGCTGTGAATAAACCAGGTCATAGTCAAGTAAACCGGTCCCGTCTTCAGGATTTTCATAAATACCGATATATGCTTCAAGGTATGTCAGTCCGTCGTCAGGGTCCGTAAGTATTGCAAAAGAAACTCTATGCCATCCGGAAAGTCCTTCAATGCCTGCATAACCTATAGTTGCGGCAATATCAATGTCCAGCGGATAGTAGCTGAGCCGGAGGCCGCTGTCAGGGTCAATTAAACCGGGATCAAAGACAAAGGCATATCCGTCAGAATAATTATTACTGTTATCTGCGGCTCTCAGGACAATGCTGTAACCGCTGCCGGATATCAGCTTTACATCAGCTTCTACAATCATATCGGCAAGAGTAATATCACTGTTTATCAGGGATGACGGCCCTGTAGCAGTAAGTATTGATGAACCTGCAGAACCTTCTGCTGCTGTCATGGCGCCGGTACCTGCCCATGAGCCCGGGTTAAGAGCAGGTGAATCGATAAATAATGCAGTGCCGATAGTTACTGTATTATCGAGTATAGTCTGCCTTTCAATAATAAAGGTCTCTTCTGCTGTAACAGTCTGGCCAAAATTGTCAGTAGCCTCAACATTGATGACCAGCTCACCTGGAGCATAGCGGTCAACATCAATGAAGAATTCCACCGGCGTTACATGGGAGATACCATTGATGAGTACTGAACCATCAGCAAGACCATGGTCATCAGAGGCATCTATTGCAATAACGGTGTCTTCAGTAAGTGTCGTACCTGCGGTCATGGTAATGACAGGAGCAGCATCAACGGTAACTGTTACGCTGTAATTTTTATTGTCACTGTCTCCGATCACGGTATAGGTGATGGTTGTAGAGAAGTCATGGGCGCTTGAACCGCTTGTTTGATCTTCGTCATTGACCTGAACACTGGTCCCGTTAAATGTAAAACGGGGGGCCAGTGACCCAAGATCAGCTGATGCAGGAAGAATTACATCAATACCGGTATCACCTCTTACGCCGTAATAATCACTGTCAAGAGATGGATTATCCTCAGAGGAAAAGTAAAATTCGGTCATAACCGGAGAATTGTTTTTATCTATTGAATCAAAAAGGGGCATTGAAGATGAACCGCCTGAATCAGAACATGCAAAAGAAAGAGCAAGAACTGAAATAGCTGTTAATATCATAAATTTGTTTAGTATTCTTTTCATAATGAACTTCCTTATTGTTCTCAACATACCTGCACATATATAAAAGCATGTATTGTGCCAGAAAAATTTTTTTTATTTTGATAGCTGTAGTTTGAAAAAGTAATGTTTTTGTGATAAAAATTAGTAAAAAACACTATTGATGTGATGTATTATTTATAGAGGCGCTTAAATTAAATGATCCAGAAGATGTACTGTCCAATATCTGAACATGTATCTCATAATGAGACTCAATATGAGATACATGTCTCAAAATGTGTCTCATATTGAGAATGGTTCTGTTATAGTATATTTTTTGATCCTTCTGTACAATGTTGCGCGGTTAATTCCAAGCAGTAACGCTGCCTCTTCAATATTACCATGTGTTTCATGTAAAGCTTTTTTAATTTCATTATTTATTAGTTCTTCAAGAGGGGTGATAGATCTTTGTAATGGCTGGGTCATTATTTCATTATCAGATGTATCTGTAAGAGTAGGTTCGGTATCTGTAATGGACCCTTCTGCAGGCTCAGAGCCTCTGGTTTCATTATTATCTGATTCAGGGAAGGGGATCGTATCAATTACAACATCGTCCGATTGTACAGCAGCCCGGCGAATGATATTCTTTAATTCACGTATATTGCCTGGCCAGTTATGCTGAGAAAGCTGGTTTAGCGCATTATCTGAAATATTCATCTGGTTTATTTCATAAAATTCACAGAATTCCCTTAAAAATTCATTTGCAAGAAGAGGGATATCGTTTTTACGGTCACGCAACGGTGGAATATGGATCGGGTATTCATCGAGCCGAAAATAGAGATCCTCTCTGAATCGTCCTTCTTCAATGAATTTATTAAGGTTTCTATTCGTAGCTGATACTATCCTTACATGTATTGATTGTTCTTCATTTGCTCCGACTTTACGGATCTTCCGATCTTCTATTGCACGTAATACGGTTGCCTGTACAAGGGGATTCATATCACCAATCTCATCAAGAAAAATTGTTCCACCGTTGGCCTGTTCAAAATAACCCTTATGGTCAGATACCGCACCGGTAAAGGAACCGCGGATATGCCCAAAGAGGAGACTTTCCGCCAGGTCAACTGAGATTGCTGCGCAGTTTACCGTAACAAAAGGCCCCTTGCTGCGCGGACTGCCGTCGTGAATTGCTTTTGCCAGAAGTTCTTTTCCTGTACCGCTTTCACCGAGAATCAGTACATTGACGTCCCGCTCCATAATCAGTTCAGTTGTTGCGAAAACTTTTTGTATTGCCTCACTGTCCCCGATAATTGAACCAAAAATTTTATTCCTTCTTAAAGATTTTTTTAATACACGAATTTGATTCAGTGGATATGCATGTGACAGAACAGTATGTATACGGATAAAGATATCTTTTTTATTCAGGTTTGATGGAATATAGTCGGCAGCTCCCATTTTCATAACTGAAATAGCTAAATCCATGTCTGTTGAGCTTGAAAAAGCAACACTGGGGACCGCGGGGAACCTCTCTATTACAGTTTTTAACAGGTTTAATTCGTCACTAGATGAATCTTTGAGGCACAGGATGATAAGTGATATTTCTGAAGAAGACTTAAGTACGGCATTAATGGCTTCTTCACCATAGGATTCTGTTACCCTGTACCCTTCGTCTGAAAGAAAGTTCCCCGGTGATCCTTCAGGGGGTATTTGATTGCCTATAATATAAAGCGCTGCAGTGTCATCAGTGTCCATGCTTTATTTTCGGTAAAAAATCCATCAGACGAAAATAATATTTATTGCTTCCTGTTTACGTACAATATGCTCTATAATGATAATTTATCTGCTGCGTTATTATTTTTTAAAATAATTACTTCTTATTTTAAATCCGCTTACCCTTTACCCGGCCAAAACATGTATTAATAAATACTCATTAATTATTGAGACAAAAAATAACTAATGGAGTTAATATGTAAACTATGTTAAATTAAGTATTTATAATATGAACATTAATGAAAAATGATCATTATTAAATGTACACAGAAAATGCCTGCTGAACAGGAGCATATCTGAAAAAAAAGTATTGAGAAGAATCAAGAGGACCATGTTTATAACAGTAATAGATAAAACAGCAAGAATCGGATCGGATATTAATTTGAACATGATCATATTTAAAATAGCTGCCGATCCACAGGAAGAAAGATCTCATTACCGTGATATGTGGTATG
>CAZDZB010000165.1:0-4216 GCA_964509795.1 uncultured Christensenellaceae bacterium
TATAAAAAAAGAACGCCCTTAAACGTTCTTAATGCTTTGTTTTTTCGCAAAAACTTCTAGTTAAAATTACTTGCAACCTCATCAGCCATAAGGGCCATTTCATTCCAGTTTATTTCCGGTTTCTGCTTGTTCTCAACCTTCGCAGCCTTCTTTTTGCGCCATATTATGACGCCGATTGCCGCCAGCAGTACCGGAAGATACATTCCTAACATAAGCCATGCAGTTTCGCTGTAATCTGTCAGCAGGTAAAAGCTGCCGCCAACGCCTATAGCCGCAATTATAATTACTACTACTGCAGGTAAATTCACTCTCTTTAACCCCCATGTCTGCCACTTTTTACAGTAGGGGCAATTACTTTTAAAAGGATATTTTCCTCCTTCAGCTTCAAGCTTTGCCTGCTTAACATTATCTTTTAGTTTTTTGAATGCCTCTATTCTCAGCAGCCGCTGCGCCTCCAGGCTGCCGCCGGATGGAATATGCTTGTAGTCAGCCGCGTTCGCAATTCCGTTTATTTGCGTGCCAGCCCAGCCGCTGTCTTTGCCGCACTGTTCGCAGGTGAACCTGTAATATATTGTGTGGCTAAGTGTTGATACTAAATCCCAACTCATTTATTATTCCTCCTCCCGTTTTTGCTCATCAAAAAGCAAAACCTAGTATAAGTGTACGTGAAATGCAACGGATAAAAATATTAAAAACATATTCATTCATATAAACTAATATTTTCACTGATATATTACGCCGTATTTTCATCCTTAAAACATATTTTGTTGAGTTTCCCTCAAAATAACCAGTAATTTCAATTTTAAGCCATTAATGCAGCCTTTCCCGTGGTTTGAGCAATCATTTTATATCGCTTTCCCCAACGCAGTTTACGTAAAAACGCTTAGCTGTCAGGCTTTGCTTGACGGAAGGGTATTTCTCTGCACAAAAAAAGAACGCCCCAAGCGCTCTTCAATCATATCCTATGTTATATGCTCCTTCTTCCTTTTTATAAATTCCAAAGGCTGGTTCCTTTTAATAATGGCGATGTCTATCTCTCCGCCCACGCCTCTTATCCCCACTGAAAGCCGCTGCGCTTCCACTGTTGTTTTTATGTAAAAGCTGGCTAAGTCAATGCAGTCCTGCAGGGCAAATATCTGAAACGGCACATTGCTTCTGTAGCTGTTAATTACTGTGTCAAATTTCTTCTGCTGTTCATCATTTAATCCCAGCTCTTTTTTAAGCATGTTGGGCAATCTTAAGTCATAGCCCATCATCAGCCTTGTTACTATTTCGGTCTGTCCGCCGAATGTCATTCCGAAATTGTTGCCGGTGCTTCTTTCCTGGGGTTCAGGTTTTCTCGGAATGTCAATTACAAACACCTTGCCCAGCACCTCATTTTCGTCAAATCCCGCGACCACAAATGTCATATTGGGTATTTTACCAAGCTTCTCA
Organism: uncultured Christensenellaceae bacterium; assembly: GCA_964509795.1. Lineage (GTDB taxonomy): Bacteria > Bacillota > Clostridia > Christensenellales > UMGS416 > JAFGUF01. The sequence continues at coordinate 1,435 of CAZDZB010000165.1, forward strand.
ACGGGCGGCATGTTCTTCTCCCATTGCTTCAAATAAAATTCGCTTATCCTCTTGGCAAAATCTTCAACCGACAGCCTTTCTTTGGGCAGTGTGCTTTCAAACTCCGGCACATAGCTGGCCGCCGTCCTGGGAGTTTTCTGCCCGATGATCGCCTGCCCGTATGTCACAACCCCAACACAGTCATTGGGAGCTGAAAAGCTTATCAGCTTGGTTGCGTTGTCAAAAAACACCGGCGTATTTATTACACCCTGGTCTGTTTTAATTACCGTTGACATGGTCACCCGGCTCTCCGATGCCAGCACCAGCCCTTCAGGTGATTTTATTACCAATCCTAATGACATAGCCCCTCCTAAAATATATAATAACTTCTATACGTCTTCGTCTATACAAACCCGAAATCAAATAGCAAACACTGCTTACAATTCACTTTTCACTTTTCGCTAATCACTATTCGCTATCTACTCCAACGGCTGCAAGTCGCTCTCGCTGTATACCACGCACGGCCTGTCGGTGTCTTTCATCTTGCCCACGTAAATGTAGCCTTCCACGCCGTTATAGCTTGTCAGCATCCAAAGCCCGTCTATTTCCCCCATCACTTTTGTGCCGTAGGGAATGTTTGCGATTTTGTCATATGAAAAATCAGGCTGGGCCCTCATTATAAGGTGGCTTAGGTTTATCCACACAGTGTCTTCTTCTATTATGGGCACCTCTGTGGGAGTGAGTGTAGGTGTCGGCTCCGCTGTGGGCGGAACAGTCACCACAGGCACTGTAGATATTTCAGGAACCGGTGTGCTTGATGTAGTTTCTGTGGCCTGCACCTGTATCTCGGCTGTTTTATCTGTCGAAGAATTCATAGTAATAATTAAATACGCTGCAAGAACGCACACAACAATAAGCAAAAGGCACAAAATTATAATAAGCAGTTTATTTACCTTGTTTTTCTTGGGTTCGTTTTCCATTACTACCTCTTTTCTACATCTAAAACCAATAATGAAGTATTCTCGTATATTGCTTCGTTTACTCAATCAATACTTTCATTTGACTCATTATATTTATTATATCAGCTTATGCCCTTTTAAACAATTACAACCCTATTCCATTACGCCTTCTTTATCCCTTATTCCGAAAGATTTCGCATTTGCGAAGTCTAAAGCAGTTAATAAACAAAAACAATTATCGGCGACACATTACGAAAACCATTCGTAAGAATCGTGAAAGTAATGTGTGCCTTGCAATGAGATTGAATAAAAAAACTATTCACTGTTCACTACAGCCCATGCTCCCGCCTAACGAAAAACCACAGCCTGCACCCCGTCATCAAATGTCACAACCACCGCATATGAAATTATGCTGCTGCCCCTGTTTGGGTCATATCCGTCTTCTTCTGTCACCACAGTGCTTACTTCATATGTGTAAGTCGTGTAGTAATCCTCTAAAAATGCTGTGTACACATCCAACGTTTCAGGGTCGGCTTCCGTTATGCTCTCTGTTATGTCCATGGTTTTTATTATGTAGTCCTCGTAGTTTTCCTTGTATTGTATATAATCGCTTTCCATCGCTAATTTCAGTTCAACTTTTTGTATGCCTGTCGTGCTGTTGTCAATCTGCAATACGCCGTCTGCGGAAAATTCGCCGTTGTTGCTGTCGTATCCGCTTCCGCCGTAAAGTATCACCGGCTCATAGGCTCTCTCTGTTAAGTCAAGCTGCTGCTTAGCGCTCAGCATTGTCTCGCTGCCCTCTGCGTCTTTTCCCACTACGTAATATGTGTAATCGTCAATGTCAAGTTCAGCCTCGGCACTGTAGCGCAGGTTTCCCATCGACGCCGCTTCCAATACGAGGCCACCGTCGTTTTGTGTGCCGTAAATCACCACATATATTTCTTCATAGCCCCCGTTTTCTGCCAGCTCAAAATATATGCTTCCTTCAGCCTTCCTGCCTGTTGCCAGAATCTTTGGGAATTCGCTCCGCAATTCCACCGTTATGAACTTTTCGCTCAAAAGAGCCTGGTTTATGTCGCTGCTCAACTGCGCGCAGGCGTTTTGCACCTCTGATTGAATGCCGTTTTCCAGGTTGTCCATCCTGTTATTCAGCCTGGTAACCGCACCGTACAAAAGCCCTGCCAATACTATCAAAGCAGTCAGCATGATAATTGTAACAATTCGAAATTTATCTTTCATAAAACACCTCACAAGTCTGTTGCTATATTATACCATTTTGCGTATATATTACAACCGGCTTTCGCCTTTTTTTTGCGCTTTAATTGCTTATTTCAATGCGCTTACTTCAAAGTTCTGCACCAGTTCATATGTGCCATCCTCATCGCTGCCCAGCGAATACGCCCCCTGCGCAGGGTATACTCTGGCGTATTTCGCTCCGTCAATGTCCAAAATGCCGCCGTCTGTTTCCTCGTCGCCAATCTCCGATAAAAACGCCGCCGCCATTATGATATTTGAAAGAGCCTCTTCATATTCCTGTGCCCTGCTGCGCACCTGCAGCCCGATGCGCTCAACGCCCGCCTCTTTATGCGGCGCTTTGCCGGCGTATCTGAAAAGCCCCAGGCACTCTGTTGAATCTGTCGGAATGCTCCCTAAATATATCGGCACGCTCACGCCCTTTGCCACCATATATGTTTTCATATCCTTAATCATACTCATTTTCTATTTTCCCTATTCCTTCTTCCTTATTCCTTTTTCCTTCTTCCTTCTTCCTTATTCCTTTTTCCTTCTTCCTTGCACCTGTCAAGTTTTTTGCACACTCAAAGTTCGTAATTTTAATATAACAG
>CAZDZB010000166.1:0-4177 GCA_964509795.1 uncultured Christensenellaceae bacterium
AAGGAATTAACATTTTTATTATATATAAAAAAGAGAGGTGTTCGATGAAAAAAATTTTTCTTTTTACTGCAACAGTAATTGCAGGTGCATTGCTTGCGCTGTTTATAACAGTTGAGCCCATGCAGAATGCATATGCTTCAGACGGATGCTACAACTGCGGCTCAGGTAGCAAAGCTAACCAGTGCAGGTACTACGGAAGTGACACGTACGACCAGAGAAAAAAATGTGAGTCCATGGGATGTAAAATAACAGGGACTTCCAGCTGTTCAAGTGCAGCCAATGTAAAGGTCATCAACTAGTTAAACTCTGCAATTCAAAACCTCAGGGCCGGCACAAAAGCCGGCCCTTTTCATTCTTGACAAATAGCCTTATACAAGTCTTAAGTTTATCAGAAAATTTACAGATAGATTGAAACTCTGTTTACTTAATTTCCCTCCGGATCAGATAATTAAGAATATTCAATCTGCTGACAAAATACGGGGTGTTTGCACAACATGGCAAGAGTAGTAAAAAATGCGGAAGACCGCAGAGACGAGATTATTAAAGCTGCCAGAGAACTATTTGAGACAAAAGATTACGATAAGTCCACAATGCAGGATATTATGGGAAAGCTGAATATTGCCAAAGGGACAATATACCACTACTTCCAGTCAAAACAGGCACTTCTTGAAGCAGTTGTGGAAAACATAGTTGATGAGGAACTTGAAAAGAAAAAAGAACTTTTGAACAGCAGCAGTGTAAAGAATCTAAACGCAATTGAAAAAATAAAAATTCTTGTCACTGAAAACAAAACTGATGAAGAAAACGAGCAGATCCTTAAAAATCTTCACCACCCTGAAAATGCGGAAATGCACACAAAACAGCTGGGGCGTTATATAGCAAAACTGGCACCGCTCTGGGCGGAAATATTCTCTCAGGGATGCGGTGAGGGTACTTTTAAAACAAATTATCCCCTGGAAACAGCTGAATTTATCCTTGCAGGTGTGCAGTTTCTCACAGATACAGGCTTCTACCCATGGAGTGAATCCCAGATTGCAAGAAGAATGAATGCATTTACAGTTTTAATAGAAACCCAGCTTGGAGCCCCGGCAGGATCTTTTGCCTTCCTTAATGAACAATAAGGAAGGTCATTCAATTTTTATTGGAATAATCAATCAGGAACAGAATAATATGAGATTCAATTACACCAAAATATTTATACTTGGCTTCGGTTACTTCGGATTAAGTGCAATATGGGTTACCTATAACAGTTTTGTCCCTATTTTTCTTCAGGAACGCTTTCTCCTTACACCTTCAGGTATAGGATTTTATATGACTCTTGATAATATTTCCGCACTCTTTTTACTCCCCTTTTTCGGAGCATGGTCAGACAGTATACAGACGCCTATAGGAAGAAGAATCCCTTTTATTGCTGCCGGGATTCCTGTTGCAGCTGCTGCATTTTTTTTTGTACCTGCTGCAGATAAATTCCCTCTTTTTGCTGCTTCAACAATTACTCTTATATTCAGTATGTCAGTATGGCGAACACCTGTTATGGCACTTATGGCAGATATTACTCCATCACCTCACAGGTCACAGGCAAACGGTATTATAAACTTTATGGGTGGAATAGGCGGAGTTACAGCTGCTGTTGCAGGTGGAATTCTTTTTGCGTCAAACCAGTCATATCCCTTCTGGATGGGTGGAGGATTCCTTATCACAGCAGGAATTATTCTTTTTATTTTTATAAAGGAACCTGCTGAAAATAATATAAAATCCGGAAGTAAAATTGAACTGCATGCAGGTATAAAAAAAATCCTGAAAGAACCGGGGAAAAATGCAATGCGTTTGTTTGCCGCTCATTTCCTGTGGATAATTTCCCTAAGCTCTATAGAAGCCTTTTTTACACTTTATGCAAAAAATCACCTGGGCTTCACCGGAGATTACAGCTCAAAAATTCTGGGCTTTTTCCCTCTTATGTTAATCATTACTGCAATACCAGCAGGATTCACAGGAGGAAAAACAGGGAGGAAACCGGCAATTTTAGCAGGCCTTATAATAATGTGTGCAGCACTCATTACAATATTTTCCCTGAAGCCTGAAATGCTTTCTTCAGTAATTTTTACTGCTCCCCTTTTCGGGCAGGTCCCCTTTGTCGGTATAATGCTTATGATTTTGGGAACATCCTGGATGCTTGTAAATGTTAATTCAATACCCATGATTTTTGATATGGCAGAGAAAAATGAAACAGGTACATATACAGGTATATGTTTTTTTTCTGTTACTGCAGCTGCAATTGCAGGGCCTAATATCAGCGGCTGGATAGTTGAACTTACAGGAAACAACTATAGTTCCATATTTATTACTGCCTCAGTTTTTATACTTTTTGCTTTTATTATAATGACCGGAGTAAAAGAGGGTGAAGCAAAGCAGTAATTAGCGAATAAACTCTTCAAAACGTTCTGTTTTAATGAAATTTCTTCAATTTTCCTTACTCAGTGTATTGGCCCCCTAAATCCCCCGGAGATAACGCCATAAGGCGTGTCAATTGGGATTTTGTGAAATTTTCGTTTCTTTGTAAATTTGTTCATATTGTGATATAACAAATGGTGACAACCCGGTTACTTTCGCAATATAAAGATTTGATTTTTCATCATCTAAAAGAATCTCAATACGCCTATAGCTTTTAAGATATCGATCTATAGCTTGCTGCGTATGATGAGTTTCTTGTCTAACTTTTACCATATCCTTTTTCTCCACAAGGATTTTCTTTAGAATCAAAGCTTTGTGGGTAATGCCGCTACCCATATCCTGCAAGGTCGCCGGCGTAGGCAATACTTCTGCCGTTTTTTTCTCATATTCTAAACGAGCATTGGACATTTCTCCCGGAGAACGTTTGAAAATCAGTGCAAGATCACGCATAGACAGGAGAGCTCCCTGTGCATAACTTTCTTTGAGTATTCGCGCGATTGTTCCCTGCAGCTGCTGCCGAGGTGTTGCTTTACCAGCCACCAGATCATTGATTTCAGGTAGGGTTATCATCGTTAATACGACGGGATGGTAACGTACTTTTTTAGAATCAGCCCGGGTATTTTTATCAATAGCAACCCAAACCATTTGTCCGGGCTTGATATGATCAGTCGGAACTGTATATGTATCAAACAGTTCAATAATCTTTTCTACTATCAGTTGTCGCACTTCGTGACCACCCACCTGGGGAACGGATTCCTTTAAAAAACGATCAAAGGCTGCAGCAAAGAGATGTCTATGAGCACTGCTATAATGCTTCTGAGCATATGATTCAATCATGATTCCCTCCGCTTCTTTTTTTTTGTAACAGCTTTTGACCCTGTTATATCAGTGATTTCTTTGATTCGGTGAGGCATTGCCTTCTCTTTGTATTGCTCCCATAAATCAAGATACGTTGAAACAAGCGTATCAGATATCTTCTGCATGTATGCAATACGCTCAATAGTGTAGCCTTCATGATTCAAAAAAACGACTCTCTTGAAGGTATTGATATATGACTCAATGGCCGAGAAAGAATGATTATATTTTCTATTGAGATCGCTGAGTTCATCTCCCTTGAGCCAGTTTTTAATCAGGACAGCCTTGTGACTAACAGTACGTCCCATGTCTTTAATTGTTGAGCGCAAAGGCGGGTTTTCTCCATCTTTGCGAATCAATGATAAGTCTCGTACAATCGTTCTTTCGCCAACATTTAAGAGACGGTAAGCAATATCTTCTACAGTCAGTAAGCCGCCTTGACTGTATGCTTCACTGCATATTCGGCAAACACGAAAACGGCGTAACCCTTCAACACCTTCTTCCTTGCGTACATCCTGGTCTACTTTGCCTGCATCTATAGTCAGGATTACCGTCACTTGCTCTGCTTCGGTAATTCGAGTAGTGCTGCCATTACTCTGAGAAAGACATTGAAACAACATTTGTCCGGGCTTAAGATTAACTTGAGAATCTAAAACGGGCAAATATACTTCGTGAACAGCTTTAGTTATAGCTTCTGATATAAATGGGCTACAACCCATTCCATGTTCTATTCGATGACGAAACTGATGATCCAAATCTTTTGCGGCAAGACGCTCTTGCAGCATTGCTTTCCTATCTATTATCATCTGGTCCCCCTGTACTTGTTAGTAATATAACATATTAAAAGCCTTTTGGCCGTAATATAGGGGGA
>CAZDZB010000167.1:0-4116 GCA_964509795.1 uncultured Christensenellaceae bacterium
AACCATCAAGAGGTGAAATTTTCGACGTAAACGGAAATATACTAGCGCAAAATGATTATGCAATAACAATATACGCCAATATTGATAAAATAACTGACGGCGACGCTCTGGTTGAGGATGCAGCTGTTTTGCTGGGAGTTACTGAAAGCTACCTTACGGAAAAAATACAATCATACTATGAGAAACTTGATGAGGATGAACTCAGCGAGCAAGAGAGTGAAGAAGCAGCCAATTACGAAGCAGAGGCAGAAATAGTTATATTAAAAACTTTTTCTAAGCTGGAAGGGCTGCCTTCATACATTGAAGAAAGGCTGCTTGAAATAGACGGAATAGGAATAAATACAACTACATATACAAAGATACGGATATATCCATATGGACAACTTTTGGCGCATACTTTAGGGTATATGGGAGTGATAAGCTATGAAGAGAGTATACTGCCTGAAAACGCGAGCCTTCCGCAGGGAGCTATGGTAGGCAAAACAGGGCTTGAGAAATCCTATGAGACACAATTGAGGGGCATTTACGGATACAGAATGGACATAGTAAACGATCAGGACAAGGTGATGTCTACCCCTATATTAAAACCGGCGGTTGACGGCAGCGATTTGTGGCTGACTATTGATGTGGAAACTCAGCTGAAAACAGAAGCACTGCTAATGGAATATTTGACAGATGAAATGGCAGGGGCGGTTGTAGTGCTGGAGCCAACCACAGGCCAGATAGTATCGATAGCAAGCTATCCTACTTATGACCCTAACGCGTTTACTTTCGGCATATCACAAGAAGAGTGGGACGCTCTTAACGATGAAGACAGCAACAACCCTCTTTATGGCAGGGCGACTATCGGAATGTATCCCCCGGGCTCAACATTCAAACCTTTTACCGCAGCCATTGCAATGGATACCAACACAATATCCTATGATTTTGTATTTAAAGAGCATATAAGCAATAATCAGTGGACTCCTTCAGACATAGGGTGGGCTTACCCGGCAATAACAAGAGTAAGCGAGACACCCGGTCTTTTGAACATGAAAAACGCGCTGATATATTCTGATAATATATATTTTGCATATGCTGCCCTTAAAATAGGTGCTGAGACTTTTTACAGCGAACTTGAAAGATACGGGTTCAGTGAGCCTATCACTACTAGCATAACTATCGGAAGGCCGAGAATAACAAACAGCGGGGAATTTGAAAAGCTTAACCTACTGGCAGACACTGGATACGGACAGGGAGAACTTCTGATTTCCCCATTGCAGATGGCTTCAATGTTTGAAGTGTTTGCAAATGACGGCGACATAATGGAACCATATATTATAGAAAAAATATACGGTGAAGTTGACGGGGATTACCAGCAGACTTTTGCGGCCACGCCGATTGTATGGAAAGATGATGTGATTTCTGAATACGCGCATGACAAGCTTGAAAATGTATTAAGGGACGTTGTGGATTTCGGAACAGCGCATGCTGTCAGCATATCAGGCAAGAATGTTTATGGCAAAACAGGAACAGCTGAAATAGGCAACGACAAGTCCAGAGAAATAGCCTGGTTTATCGGCTATGTATATTATCCTGAGCCGCTTCTTGTTTGCGTAATGCTGGAGGTTCCCTCAGGCGAAGGTGCTGTTCGCTATGAAATAGCCAAACCCCTATTGGAAAACTAATTTAAGCAGGAAAACATGCTTTTTTTATAGAAGGTGGCTATTGCTAAATGGTCATCTTTTTTGTATGTAATATACATTATTGAGGGTCAAACCTGTTTTGAATTGGTAAATTATATGGTATAATATAGTTTATGAAAATTTTAAGAAAAATATTAATTATCACATTTTTTTTGCTGTATGCGGCGGGTTCTTTTCTAGGAGCGTCAGGTGAGGAAAATGCAGCTGATGTATATGTAATAAAGCTTAGCGGTGAGGTAACCGGCGCAATGTCTTCATACCTTGAACGGGAGCTTGAAAATGCCCGGCAGAACAACCAGAGTGCGATAATTGACATAGACACATGGGGGGGACAGGTGGTCTCCGCAGGTGAAATATCCAATATATTGCTTAACAGCCCTGTTGAGACAACTGCGTTTGTAAGCACTAGGGCTATTTCAGCAGGAGTAATACTCACAATTTCCTGTGATAATGTTGCTATGGCACCGACTTCATATATAGGGGCGGCAGAAACTATACCAAACACAGAAAAAGTATTATCGGCCTGGAAAGGCATGCTGAGCACTGCAGCTTTGGAGAAAAACAGGCCGGAAGATGTAATTCTCTCAATGGCAGACTCCAGAATAGTCGTTGATGGCTACAGTGAGGAAGGTGAACTTTTGACGCTTGCGGCAAGGCAGGCAGCAGACCTTGGGGTAAGCGATGCATTATGTAATAATATAAATGAAGTTATTGAGGAATTTGGCCTAGGGCAAACGTATGAAATTGCCCCATATACGATGTCAGACAAGGCCGCAGCAGCATTGACCAGCACAATGGCCTTAAATATATTTTTTATACTGGGCTTTGCGTTTATGCTTATAGAAATATTCTCAGCGGGTTTTGGAATCGCAGGAGTAATATCTATCATATGTTTTGCGCTGTATTTTTTCGGCGGGCTTATAGCCGGCACTGCTCAGTGGTGGGCAATCGGGCTTTTTGTTTTGGGTATAGTAGCTTTGGTTATTGAAATGATTATTCCCGGCTTTGGTATTTTCGGAATATCTGGAATAGTAATGCTGTTTTTATCACTTGTTTTTTCTGCAAATTCATTAGAACAGTTTGCAACACGCGCTGGATATGCTATTCTAGTATGTATTGTGCTTATTCCTATACTTATTAAGATATTCGGGAAAATAAAGTTGTTTGACAGGCTGGCAAACAAAGAAGTACAATCAGTCTCTCAAGGTTATGTAATCAGCCGGGCAAAAGATGATATAATAGGAAAGACGGCAGTAACAGTAACCGAATTAAGGCCGATAGGCATTATTGAAGTAGACGGAAACAGAATGGACGCGTTTTCAGATGAAGGTTACATATCCAAAGGCGAAAAGATAGAAATAACGGGGAAAAAGAGTTCATCAGTAATTGTGAGAAAACAAAGGACATAAATTTAATTTAAAGGACACATAAAAATGGGAATATTCAAATCATCAGATGAGAGAGAAATAAAGAAATTTTATAAACTTGTGGAAACAGTCAACGAGTACGAAAAACAATACTCTGAATACAGCGCTGACGAAGTGCGCGAACTGACACAAAAGTTCAAAGAAAGGCTTAAAAACGGAGAGACTTTAGAAGACGTTATGTGTGAAGCGTTTGCGGCAGTAAAAGTAGCCTCCGCAAGAGCCATAGGCCAGGTTCCGTTTGACATTCAGATACTGGGAGCTATTGTGCTTCACCAGGGGAGAATTGCAGAGCTTAAAACAGGCGAAGGAAAAACACTGATGTCAACTATGGCAGGTTACCTGAATGCCTTGACAGGAAACGGCGTACACCTTGTAACAGTCAATGAATATTTGGCAAAGCACCACAGCGAATGGATGGGCAAAATATACAACTACCTGGGCATGACCGTGGGCCTGATTGAAAGAACCCAGTCCAAAAAAGAAAAACAGGAAGCATATAATGCTGATATCACATACGGCATAAGCTCAGAATACGGATTTGACTATCTCCGTGACAGCATGGAGAGAATAAAAGAAGGCGTTGTTCAGCGTTCGCTTTCGTATGTTATGATTGACGAAATTGACTCCATTTTGATAGACGAAGCAAGAAGCCCGCTTATTATATCAGGAAGCGTTCAGGGAAAGCAGCAGCTTTATAAAATTGCGGATTCCTTTGTAAGAAGCCTTAAGGAAAGGCCGGAAGCCCCGCCTACTGACAGGTTTGCAGATTTTGATGAAAACGACCCTAAGTACAAAGGAGATTTCGACAAAGATGAAAAGGCAAACACTGTGGCATTGACAGAAGAAGGCGTGGTAAAAGCAGAAAAATTCTTTAATGTTGAAAACCTGGCAGACACTGCAAACATCGCAATATCCCATCATATTAACCAGGCTCTGCGAGCCAACATGCTTATGCACAGAGACAATGACTACATTGTCAAAGACAACAGGGTAATAATAGTTGA
>CAZDZB010000168.1:0-4082 GCA_964509795.1 uncultured Christensenellaceae bacterium
TTTTCCGGGTCATATGTGCCCTCTGCCAGTTCACTTCTCATTGATAATGAGCCTTCAAGGCCCAAATATGTTTCATACCCCATCTCAATGAGCATGGGCAAGGTTTCTTCCGGGCCTACTAATTCAGGTTTCATATTAAGTGCGTCTACGCCGTCAAAATATTCCCTGGAGTTTTCCGGCAATACGCTTATCAGGCCGCCGCCTGCAATAAAGTCAACATTGCTTTCTGGAATGTCCCGTGCAACGCCTGTAAAGCTGTACCTGTTTGTAATGTGGCTTAAAAATGTAGCCGGAGTAGCGTCAGTTATACTTGAATTTGTGATTACTCCTGTCCCCATCCCGGCTTCTTTGGCTCTGTCCATTATTGTGTAAAGCTCCTGGCCGTCTATGTTTTTTCCTATATACCATGGCTCGGTTTCCACACCGCAGGAGATTGCTGTGCCCCCAGAGGCTGATTCACCCATAGCCGTAACATAGCTTTGATATGTGAAGCCCTCCCAAACGGCTCCCTGGCTCATGTCCTCGCTTTCAAGCCTTGCGTATATTTCACCCAGCGTCATTGCTCCCCGGCCAAGTCCATCTCCAATTACAATAAAAATGTATTTTGGCTGAGTCGGAACAGCTGTCGGGCTTGGCGTCGGCTCTTGTGTTGCTGTGGGTTCCGGAGTATTTGTTGATGCCTCTGTTATGTCCGCTGCCTCTTGCTCTGTTGCACTTATCTGCACATCATTTTGACTGCATGATGTAAAAATCATTACAGTAATTAATAATAAAATAATCGTTTTGTTTTTCATTTCTTACCTCTTGTTTATACTGTGAGATTATATCATAAAGGCTTTTTAATAACAATATTTAAATGACATATGTTATTTTAATCCGATTGTATTGCTTTGTTTTTACATCTGTCTTTTTATTTTGTGTTATAATTTATATAAAGGAGGGATAATATGAAAATACTTAAAAATTGGAAAATAAAAGAAAACATTAAAATCGTATTGAAGATGTATCCTGTTTTTTTAATCAGCATTTTAGCAATAGGCGCTTTAAGCATATTTTCAATACACTCTCAAGCGGACGAAGAACTAATATTAAAAATCAATTTTTCAATCGCAGTTTTTGCGGGTTTCTCCTTAATATTGCGGGCTCTTAACATCGTCTATGAAAAGTTTACCAAAAAACTATATTTAGTACTGCTGCTGGCATCTCTTTTATTGTCAGCTGCTTATTACTTTACGCTGGATATTCACAACGACTGGACCATAATGCGCACTTTCATAATACTTTTTATACAGGGGCTGCTGTTTATCTCTCTGCCCTTTGTCAAAAACGATGCTGCTGCTGAACATTTCACAAATCTTGCCGCCGGCAGGCTTGTTATTTCCGGCATTCTTTATGGAATAGCCTTTGGCGGAGTCGCAGGGATACTTTTCGCTTTGGAAGAGCTTTTCGGACTGGACATTTCGGAAAAAATTTATCAGGATTCCGCGATAATCCTGGCTACCACATTTCTTCCGATGCTTTGGCTTTTCGGGCTGGACTACAAGGTTAAGCCTTCCTCCTCAAAGCTTTATAAGGTTTTACTATCCTATGTATGCATACCGCTGCTTTTTGTTTACTCAATTGTAGTATATGGATTCATGCTGAAAATCGTGTTTGACGGGTTCGTCATGCCAAGCTCTATAATCGGAAACCTAGTGCTGTGGTACAGCCTGGCAAGCATGATTGTAACTTACCTGGCAAGGCCGTATCAGGACAATTCAATTACTGCATTTTATTACAAATGGTATCCTTTGATTTCAATCCTGCCTATTACGGTCATGTTTGTCGCGATTTTTATGCGAATAAAGCAATATGCACTTACAATCAACCGTTACTATCTGCTTTTAGGCGGCATATGGCTTGCTGTAATGTTCGGGTATCTGATTTTTGTAAGGCTTACAAAGAAAAAACGTCTTAATACAATTACAACCTTAACTTTAGCGCTTTTTGCGTTAATCAGCATAGCTGAACCCATGTCAGCCGAAACTATCGCCCAAAATTCTCAACTTACAAGGCTTGGAAAAATAACGGAAAGCTACATTTCCGATGACGGCACATTGTCACTTTCTGAAATGCCGGATGAGAACATGATGCAGGCACAGGATATACTCAACTACCTCAACTGGCATCACGACGGATATAACGTGCTTTATGGAAACAAAGAAAACTTTGATGAAAATATATCCTATATAACTAAAGAACAGGCATCAGAAATATTAAACGCAGACTTTTCAATGTATGATTTTGAAAGAGACGGTTTAAGATATTACTATTCAGAAAGCCGTGGAAACGGACGGGAAATATCTCCTGTTGATATATCAGGCTACAAATATCTGGTCAATATTGATTCTTTTGATTTTAATAATGGAGATATTTATTTGTTTGACAATTATCAGATAGACATAATAAACACGTCAGATAATAAAGACAATATACATGACAGCATAATAAGAGTGTACAAGGATAATAAGCTTTATAAGGAATTGTCTTTGATTGAGTGTTTCGGAAATAACCTAATTAAAAAGGGTGGAAATTTCGGCAGCAATTATACTGATTTTGTTTATGAAACTCCAGACGGTTCCGTAAAAATTATATTGTTTTCTGTAGAATTTGCAATGGATGAAAATATCTCAATTTTCGGCTTCAGCGGATATATTTTGCTTAAATAACTCTATTATCTTCAGGCCTGCTTCCTGCAGGCCTTTTTTGTGGAAAAATGTGCCTAAAGCTACTATAAAACTAGATATTCCTGGCAAAATAAGGAGATTTGTACGCATAATCTTGACAGCGTAACAAAAAGACTATAAAATAGTTATAATTGATAGTAATAGGACTCATCTAGTACATAAAATAGTGATGAGTATGTGTGTGTATGATAGCATTCTGTAATAATGATTATATAGATTCTGTAATTTTTTTAATATACTCAAAAGTCAATTCAAACAACATAAACACGTAAACTCAATCCTAACAAATGAAGTATTTTAGATGGGCGTCCGTTAATAATAAAAGGAGGTGCATCTTTTGGGCATGCAAATTATCCTGAATGTTATATTTGCTTTTGTATCTCTCGCTTTGGGAATAGCCATTGGTTATGGCGTTAGAAAATCCCTCGCCGAAAAAAAACTCGGCAGAGCAGAGGACGTTGCTAATAAACTGCTGGAAGAAGCTATGCAGAAGGCAGAAGCAAATAAAAAAGTAACAATAATTGAAGCTAGAGAAGAAGTACACAAATTAAGGAACGAAGTTGACAAAGAAGTAAGAGAACGGCGTATCGAGGTTCAAAAGGCCGAAAGGCGCCAGCAGCAAAAAGAAGACGCATTGGACAAAAAAATAGCGCAGATTGAACAGCGTGACGAAAAAAGCCAGCAGGTTCAATCAGAAACTGAGAAAATCCAGGAAAGAACCACCGAGTTATACAATCAACAGCTGCAGGAGCTTGAAAGGATATCCGGGCACACAAAAGAAGAAGCTCACACCATCCTGATGGAAAAAGTTGAAAGGGAAACAAGATACGAAGCTGCTGTTATGATTCGTGAAATTGAAAGCGAAGCAAAGCAGGAAGCTGAAAAGCGCTCAAGAAACATAGTGGGCCTTGCTATCCAAAAATGCGCGGCAGAGCACGTCGCCGAAACTACAGTTTCTGTTGTTAACCTTCCCAACGATGATATGAAAGGCAGAATAATCGGCCGTGAGGGCAGAAACATCCGCTCATTGGAAACAGCAACCGGAATTGATTTTATAATTGATGATACGCCGGAGGCGGTAATACTATCCGGCTTTGACCCCATACGCAGGGAAGTCGCAAGACGCGCACTGGAAAAGCTGATTTTGGACGGGCGTATCCATCCTGCCAGAATAGAAGAAATGGTAAGCAAAGCACGCAAGGAAGTGGAAGGGCTCATTCGCGAAGCGGGAGAGGCAGCAGTATTTGACGTAGGTGTACACGGCATCCACCATGATTTGGTTCGCATAATCGGAAGGTTAAGATACCGCACAAGCTACGGGCAGAATGTTCTGAAGCACTCTATCGAGGTTGCCTA
>CAZDZB010000169.1:0-4081 GCA_964509795.1 uncultured Christensenellaceae bacterium
AAAAACAAGCGAAAGCCCCGTGTCTACGGGGCTTTCAAAATTTAAAGAAGAAGGAGGAGAGATCTATTTACAGTTCTCTCATGCTTTTATTATATATTAGAGTGCAAATATAGTCAATGCACGTAGTTTACTAATATTTAGCCGTTTTTTTATAACATCATCTAAAAACACCTAGCTTTCTTGTCAAAATTCCGTAATTTAATAGTATTATATGCTTAACAACCGATACGGACATCGAATATTTCTTCGTTTTTTATTATAATATTTCTTAGTTTTTTTGTATTATAGTAGCTGTAGATGAAAAACAACACGCTTTTAGCGAAATGTTAAGCATATATTATACTAATATTAAGATTGTGCAAACAGCTGATTTTAAAAATATACTATGTGAGGCCGTCTTCTGTCATTCTCCCGTCGCCTGTTATGGGAATTTCCTGCCCTGACATAACGGAAGGTTTTATAATTTTAACATAGAAAAAATCTTTAATACGAGAAATCAATTCCCGTGACTTAAAGTATGGAAGTTTACTGGAAACGTAAACATCACACGGAACTCCTTTGGCATCAATACCAATACTTCTTGCTATAAAAACAGCCCTGTAAAGATGGTATTTTTGCGTAGAAATAATGCATGACTCCACCTGAAAAACCTCTTTAGCCCTTTTCATTGTAGTGTAAGTGTCTATACCTGCATGGTCCATGAATATATCTTCTTCAGGCACACCCAAATCAAGCAGATAGTTTTTCATTGCGTTTGCTTCGTCATAGTTGTCGTACATATGGTCGCCGCTTACCAATATTTTTTTTGCATATCCGGCGCTGTAAAGTTCATAAGCTAAATCCAGCCTGTCCTGCAGCATTAAGGAAGGTTTTCCGGTTTTCGCGGAAGCTCCCAGAACTATAACGCAGTCGACAGTTTCCAGAGAATAATCTCCTCTGGCAATTATGTGCTTTTTAGCGTATTGAATTACATATATGTTCAGTAAAACCGAAACAAGAACGGCGCAGGCCAGCAAAATGGCTGTTATTTTTAAAAACAGTATAATTTTTTTAATCATTAAGGTAAATTATATCACACGAACTAAATATGAACAAATGCGAAAATGAACAAAACAGGAAAAATACATTTAGTGTTTTTCTTAGTTTATGATATAATATAATTGATTTTCTCTGAAGAAAAGACAGCAAAATTTTAAATATTATCAAATCATAGGGTATCAGTTAAAATAATATTTTATTTAAATTTGTGAAAGGACAAGGGTATTTAATGTCATCAAGGAAAAAGAATACGCCTGAATATAATAGAAGAAATACCGAGCCGCAGAGGCGGCAGACAGCGAGAGAAAGCGCAGCCAAACACACAGCAGGAAACAGAATTTCATCTTTAAACTCGACAGATTACACAGACCGCACTCTAAGAAATGTCGGAAGAAAAAAGATGGACAGGCGGATAAAACTCAGCCTTCTGCGCTCACTTATTTTTGTGCTTATTGGATTAGGAGCGGCTGCAGGAGCCTTTTTTATAGTAAGGGCAATTACTGAAAGGCAAAGCGGGTTTGAAAATCCGTCCTCTGTAAGCATTAACGAAGATTACGCCACGCAGCAGCCGGCGCAAAGGAAGGAAGACGTTCAGGCAAATTTAGGCGAAATAATTGAAGCGGACCCTGAGCAAGTAAGAGACATCAGCTTTGGGGCAAAGGATATTGAATTTAAGGAAAGGCAGATTAATATTCCGGGAATATTTGATACGGAGCTGGTTTTCTCTGCGGGAACAGGCAGCCTGGACGGCGAGGTTTTGACAAAGCTGTATTTGTACAACCTGGATACACAGACAGAAGAGCTGATAGCTAAGTCTCAGCTTGGCTATTTGGGTGAAATATACGAAACTTACGTTAATCACAACTGGATTGTATGGCTGGACACAAATAAAGGCGAAAAAAACAATGTATGCGCGATGAACAGAGGCACAGGAGAGGTATCAATTCTAAGAACATCAGAAAACGGCCAGCCAAAGCTGAGACTGTATGGTGATATCCTTATTTGGATGGAGCAGGTTTCAGACACTGTTGACAAGCTGTTTATGATTGATTTGAATGTGCAGGAGCCTCTTACATTGTTTGACTTTACGGATAAAGCCACATACAGCGTTTCTGCCCCGTGTATATACGAAAATTCCATAACATGGGCAGGCCCCGGCGAAACAGAAGACACGTCAGGAATATATTATTTGATTTTGGAAACAGACGAACAAGGGCTTTTCAATGAACCGGAAGAATATTTCCCGGGCACATATGTGCACGAACCTTTATACAATGGTGAGTATTTTGTATGGCTGGACACCAATAAATCCCGGGAAGGCAAATTATACTTGGGCAAACCGGGGGAAGAACCAGTAGTAATTGACCAGCACATTACGACGTATTCATTGGGCGACGGAATAGTGGTATACGGTAAAAATTCAAGCGTATGGGTTTATGTAATAACCACAGGTGAAATTTGCAGGCTGACATCACCGGATGAGCAGGGAATGCTGCCGAAAGTATCTAAAAGAACGGTTGTGTGGTATAATTTATCAAGCGATTCAGATAAAGATGTGCTGAGATACAAAATATTGACCGACGAGGAACTTTATCCGGGAGGCGAACCTTAAATTAATGGCTAAACAAAAAACAATATATGTTTGCACTGAATGCGGCAGCACAAGCTTGAAATGGGTGGGCAAATGCCCTGAATGCGGGCAATGGAACACCATGACAGAAGAAACTGCAGAAGCAAAAGGTACAAGTGGGAAAAGGGGAGTTTCCGCGGGAAAAATTACAAGGCTTAAAGACGTTGCAAAAGAAGTGCATATAAGAAAACATACCGGTATTGGTGAGCTGGACCGGGTGCTTGGCGGCGGATTAGTTAACGGTGCAATAATATTAATAGGTGGAGATCCCGGAATCGGAAAATCCACGCTGCTGCTGCAAGCGGCGGGGCACCTGGCAAAGTCAGGCGAGAATATTTTGTATGTTTCGGGCGAAGAGTCCCTTGAGCAGGTTGCAATAAGGGGTAAGAGGCTTAAGGTAAATGACAGCCAGATGAATATGTACTGCCAGACAAATGTAGACGATATAATACAAGCGGCAAAAAACATTGAAGCTAAGGTTCTGATAGTTGATTCTATACAGACTATGTATAAAGAAGAGATACCGTCAGCGCCCGGTTCTGTATCACAGGTGCGCGAAAGCGCGGCAAGCTTTTTAAGGTTTGCCAAAGAATACGGATGCGCAATATTTTTGGTCGGCCATGTTACAAGGCAGGGCTCAATAGCCGGGCCTAAAATATTGGAACACATGGTTGACACGGTGCTTTATTTTGAGGGCAGTTCAAACCATGTATACAGAATACTTAGGGCAGTGAAAAACAGGTTTGGCTCAACAAATGAAATAGGCGTTTTCGAAATGACTGATTCCGGAATGGAAGAAGTGAAAAACCCAAGCCAGATGCTTATGTCCCAGCGCAGCGAAGGGTTTCCCGGCTCTGTTGTAACAGTAACAATGGAAGGGACAAGGGCTATATTGGTGGAAGTGCAGGCTTTGGTCAGCCAGACGGTTTTCGGCATGCCCAGAAGGCAGGCTTCGGGAATGGATTATAACAGGGTGGTTTTGCTTCTGGCAGTTTTGGAGAAGCGCTCCGGGCTGCAGCTTTATGACCAGGACTGCTACATAAACATTGCCGGCGGATTAAAGATTGTTGAGCCCGCGGCTGATTTAGCTTTGTGTGTTGCGGTAACCTCTGCATTAAGAAACAAATGTGTGCCTGCAGATACCGCTGTTTTTGGCGAAGTGGGCTTGACAGGGGAAATAAGAAGCACCAGCAGCATGCAGCAGAGAATTGACGAAGCTTCACGCTCAGGATTTAAGAAAATTATAATACCAGGCAAGTCAATAAAGGGGCTTAAAGCAAAAGATGAAGTAATATTAATTCCCGTGGAAAGATTGTCACAGGCTTTAAAAGCCGTTTGGGATTAAATATATAGTTTTTGAAAAAGGAGGTTATGGTGAATAAAAAATTATTAGGAGCCATAAAGGTATTCGGC
>CAZDZB010000170.1:0-4037 GCA_964509795.1 uncultured Christensenellaceae bacterium
TGTGTGCCTAACAAATCAAGCTCCACTGTCATTTGGCCGGGGCCGCTCAGGTGATACTGCACTCCTGCATGGGATGTGTAATTGGGCACCATCATGTTTTCCGCCCTGGCGCTTGTAAAAAGAGGAACTATAAAGCACAGCGCAATAAAAGCGGCGAAAGCGGAAGATAATATTTTTACATGTTTTTTAATCATAAAGCTCCTCCTATTACGATGCCGTATACAATAGTAATAATACAGCCTATGAAAAACGGAAGGGACTTTTCGATGCGCCATTTGCCTGAGCCTCTCCCTAAATTATTTGCAAAAAGCATTCCCGAAAGTGAAATTGTTGTGCAGAAAAACACCTCTGCTACGTGCCAGCGCAGGAGCAGGTAGGCGACTATCATAAGAACGACCATTGGGATTGTAAGAAGCCATATATCCAAAGGATTGGCGAAATTATCATTACTGCCGTTTTTTACAAGGACTACTTTGCCTGCAATGTAGCACACCGTAATGATAATTATGTGTGCCAGGCCGAAAATTAGGGTTATGAGGAAGGCTTTGGTGAAATTGCCCGACCCGAAATCCCTGGCCTGCAGCCCGATAAACAGGGCAAAAACAGCCACTATACACACAACTAAAAACATTTTAAATTTCTGCATACTTTCCTCCTTAAGCGTTCAGATACATTATAAGCTTCCAGAAAAACAGCATTATAACGCCCACGTATGTCGCCAAAAGCGGAGGAATAAATGGGTGCTTGGTGCCCAGGTTGCGTATGCCTGAATATATGGGAAGCAGTGTACACAGAACTCCGGTCACACCGAAAGTGACCGAAATGCTTTTGTCAAAAATCCTGTATATGAATCCCAGCACCAAAGAGAAGAACATATATGTGTGGGAGAGGGATATACAGGTGATTACATTGTCGTATTCAATGCGTTTTTTTATCAATTTGAGTATAAATGTTAATGTGATGCCTATTATAAAATTTACCGCGTAGCCTATAGCAAAGCTGATTAATAAAATTTTCAGAACAGATGATGAACTGGCGGTGTCACTGCTTAGGTGAACCTGCAGGAAAAACAAAGACCACCCGGCGGCGGGATACAAAAGGAAAAAGTACCATTTATATTTTTTTCTGTCGTCAAGTATCGTACTTGGGTTGAGAAGATGGATTATCGCCTGCTTGATTTTGCCTTTGCTCACTTGCGTCACTTGCCTTCCTTTTTTATTTACCTTAACCCATTTTATTATAAAACATTTAATTTGTTTTTAACAGTCAAAATATTTATTTTTTTCTATTTTGTCTGTTGACTGGAATAAGTACATAATGATATAATGTCATAGGTATGACATTTTACCTCAGGGAAGGCAGTTTACCGCAGGAAGGAAGAAGGCACATTGGAAAAGGCTCCCGTTTCAGACAAAAAGGCAAGAACACGAAAAGCAATTATTGAAGCTGCGCAGAAGCTGTTTTTTGATGCGGGCTATTTTGGAACCGATATGGGGGAAATAGCGAAAATTGCCGGCATTGACAAGCGCACAATATACAGGTATTTCGCAAGCAAGGAAGCCTTGGCTTTTGTAATATGGCGCGGAGTGCTTGCCGAAATAATTAATTTCGCAACGGAATCAAAGGGCGGCAGCGCATTTCAGAAACTGCAAAACCTGCTGTATGATTACATGAGCGAGGCGCAGAAAAACCCAAAAATAATAAGGTTCATAGGGGAGTTCGACCACGTTTTCAGCGGCGAATACCCGCACATTGAAGAGGCGGATGAGTTTGTGCGCTACATCACCCAAAGCCCCAACAAAATACTGGAATATATTAATGAAGGCATAAAAGAGGGCAGCATAAAAAAAGGAATAGACGCAGATTTGGCGGCCCACACCATATCAAGCATAATGATAGCAATGAGCCAGAGAATAATAATAAGAGGAGAGCATTTAAAGCAGGAACAGGGGTATTCATACGAAATGCTCAATGAGACAGTGAATCTTGTGCTCAACGGAATAAAAGCCGACTAAAAAAGAAGAAGGAATTGTTATGAAGGACAGTAAGGATTATCTTAACCCGGAGATATTTGAAGTAAACAAAGAAAAACCGAGATTTGCATACAGGGACTTGACTGAAAACAAAAAGTTAATCAGCCTGAACGGTGAGTGGGGCTTTGACTATGCTCTTTGCCCAAAAAACAGCCCTGAGGAATTTTACAAAACAGATTATGACGCGTCATCATGGGGCAAAATAAATGTACCCGCTGTGTGGGAGCTGTCGGGCTACGGCCGGCCGCAGTACCTGGCTTACGCATACCCTGACGCTATAGGTGTTAAAAAAAGCAAGATACCTTCAATAGATGAAAATGACAACCCCACAGGCAGCTACAGAAAAACATTTATAATTGATAAAAGCTTTTTAAGCGGAAAAACCATAGTGCATTTTGGTGCTGTGAAATCCTCATTCCACCTTTGGGTTAACGGAAAATACGTTGGATATTCCCAGGGCTCCATGACACCTCATGAATTTGACATATCACAATACATAAAAGAAGGTGAAAACCTCATTGCCGCGAGGGTATATAAATACAGCGACGGCACATATTTAGAAGATCAGGACATGTGGTTTTTCGCAGGGATATACAGGGATGTATATATATATAACCTTCCCCAAAGCCATATTTTCGACGCCTTTGCCCGCTGCGAAATAAAAGGCAATGACGTTGATATTATGCTGGATGTGGCTTTTGAAAACGCAGAGGGCAAAACATTTAAAGCATCATTAAAAGGCGATGACAGAGATATTGTACTGCTGGATGAAACCCTTAAAGATAACTGTGTCAGCATAAAAAGCCATGTTAAAAACATTAAAAAATGGTCGGCGGAGCAGCCGGATTTATATACAGTTGAGCTTGAACTAACAGACGGGGATAGCATTATTCAGCGCCTGGAGTTTGACTTCGGTTTCAGGGAAATAAAAATTGAAAACGGCATTTTTTATGTGAACGCCCAACCTGTAATATTAAAGGGAGTAAACAGGCATGATTATTCTCCTGAAACGGGATGGGCAGTTTCTAAGGAGCTTCGTGAGCAAGACATAATTATAATGAAGCAAAACAACATCAACGCCCTGCGATGCAGCCATTATCCCAACCCGACACATACATATGAGCTGGCAAATAAATATGGTCTTTACGTCATAGACGAGGCTGATGTTGAAAGCCACGGCATAAGAAAAACGGGAATCCCCGGAAACGACGCAAGGTTTAAAGAGGCAATGGTAAACAGGGCTCAGCGAATGGCAGAAAGAGACAAAAACCATCCGTCAATAATTATGTGGTCGCTGGGAAACGAGGCCGGCGACGGCATTAATTTCAAGCACATGAAAGACGCCATTCTTGAAATTGACGACACAAGGCCAATACACTATGAAGGCGACACTGACCTTACAAAAAGCGATGTCCTAAGCCTTATGTACCCATCGCCTGATGAGGAAGAAATATTCGGCCAGCGGCTTGACAAAAAGCTTTCGTTTTTTCAAAAGTTAAGCAACCTTTTCACAGCGGATAACAAAGGCTTTACAAAAGAGATGTATCAGGATAAGCCAATAATGAACTGCGAATACGCCCATGCCATGGAAAACAGCCTGGGAAATTTCAAAGAGCATATGGATGTGTTTGAAAAGTACGATAATTTTATGGGCGGTTTCATATGGGATTTTGTGGACCAAAGCATTTATGAAGGCGGCAGATGGCTTTACGGCGATGATTTCGGATACAAAAGGAACCACTCCATATACTGCTGCAACGGCATAGTGGGAGGCGACAGAAAACTCCACCCCGCAATGTATGAAGTGAAAAAAGTCTATCAGAATTTTGATTTTGTCCTTGATAATGATACACTTAAAATCAAGAATAAAAATTATTTTGCATCATCTGCTCAATATGAGTTTTCATATGCAGTAAACCTGGACGGAGCACAGCAGCAAAAAGGAGAAATCTTAAATGTTGATATTGCGCCGCTAGGTGAGAAAGAATATAAAATAGAGCTGCC
>CAZDZB010000171.1:0-4008 GCA_964509795.1 uncultured Christensenellaceae bacterium
GTTGCCGATGTTTTCCCTGACAAGGTCCCAGTTGTTGCCCAGGCTGTATCCGGCATGTATCCATATGAGATTCCACACCAGTGCGCTCATGAGAGATAGCATGAACACTTTAAAGGCATTGAGATTTGACATGCCTGACACTATTGAGATGACGGACCTGATCCCGGGTAGAAACCGGTTTGCCAGAACAACATAAAACCCGTATTTCCCGAACCACTGTTCCGCCTTTATGATGCTCTGGGCCGAAAAAAAGCGATAGTTCTTTGCAATAAAGAACTCACGGTCCACGAGCCTTCCCACGAAAAACAAACACATAAAGCCGATGACGCTGCCCAGAGTTGTTGCGATATAGACCAACCAGTAGTCAAGCCTGCCAGTGCCCACGAGAAAGGCCCCGAATGCTGTTATGGTGTCACCGGGGATGGGGGGAAACAGGTTTTCGACAATGGCACTCACGAACAAAAAGATATACAGGACTGTATCGCTTTGAGGAAGCAGGGCTTCGATAATGTCGTGTACCAGTTTTTCCATAATATTAAGACGGCCTCACCCGGTTTTAACTGCTTTATTAAAACTGTCAGGAATCACTTACAGTCGTTCCCCGAGCGCCGTATTGAGCGCAGTCGAAATATGTTCTGACCAAAGCGAAGAACGTATAGAGGGGAACCTATAAAAGAAGCGATAAAAGTATAATCGGTGACAGTCAAGTAGTATTTTGGGGTTTGACAAGAGAGAGGTAGATCAGGATTATTTGAGTGATTGGATCTATTATTATCCAATTAAAAATCAACTTATTATATCATTATCAAAATCAATATCCTTTGTTCTCAATGTCAGACATTCAGTAATCCTCAATCCGCTTCCGTATAGTAAGTGACAAAAACTCTTTAACATCTTTTGAACTGACTTTTTCAGGAGAAATGTTTTTCACAAAAAACATGAGCTGTTTAATCCAGTACAGGTACGTTTTTTCGGTTCTAAAAGAATAATGCAAATAGCGAATCTCCTGTTTCACCTGTTCAAAAATATTTTGCCAGTTATGTTCACCAGAAATTCTTTTGTGATTTTTATCTGAGGTTTGATACTCAAGGAATAATGAAATTGCTTTTTTTGCCTGAGAAACCTGCCACGGAGCTATATTATGTTTCTTACTTAATTCATTCAAAAATATATTTAGACATTTTAGAGCAATTTTTTATTATTTTGTGAAATTATGGGAAAACTTATAAATAATTGTTAGAATGATAAATAAATTTAAAAGCTTTTAGCGGAAAACAAAAACCGCTGCAATTAAATATTGATGTTTAATTCTTAAAAAATACCAATTAAAAAGGTTGACATTGTACCTACAATGACTTATTTTTAATGTATGAAAATATTCAAGTGGAATACGGAAAAAAACGAAGTTCTTTTAAGAGAAAGAGGTATTACATTCGAAGAAATAGTACAAAGAATTGAGTCAGGAAGTAAGGTAATTGAAACTGATCACCCTAATCAAAAAAAATATCCGAATCAAAAGATCTTAATAGTTGATATTAATGGATATGCATATCTGGTTCCCTGTGTTATTGAACATAACGAATATTTTCTTAAGACAATAATTCCCAGCAGAAAAGCTACTAAGAAATATTTGGGAGGGAGTGATGACTAAAAAAGAAAAAATGATAGTACTTGATGATTATGAAAACGAAATATTAGAGGCATACGAAAATGGCAATCTAAAGCCTTCAAAATCTCAGACGAATTATCAGGAAATTGCCTCCAATACTTTAAAAAAGAATAAAAAAATCAATATTAGAATTTCAGAAAATGATCTCTCTGCTTTACAGAGAAGAGCTGCAAGAGAAGGTATTCCTTATCAAACTTTGATTGGCAGTGTGTTACATAAATTTGTTAGTGGTTTTCTGAAAGAATCAACAAAGTAGGAGAGATTTCTAACATAAAAATTGAGTCGGATGGCAAGGGCAGATATTTTAACTTTTCGCTTTAAGTCTTCTAACGCTTTCTCTTTTATCCACACTTTAAGTTCATTCCCCTTGCCTCCGCTCATTTCACCGTTATACATTCATAATATAAAAACATGATAAATTTGCAGTTACTCTCATAAAATGATTGACGGCACGTATGATTTTACGTATATTTATACGTATTAAGCCTTGAGAGGTAAAAAATGAACAAAAAACTGACGTTGCTTCTTGACGAGACAGTAATTACCCAAGCCAAAAGTTACGCTGAACATCACGAAGAGACTCTTTCTGGAATGGTTGAAAAATACTTCAAATATATAACCTCAAAGCATTCAATCAAAACAAAAGTAAAATTACCTCAGGAAATTGAAGAACTCGTTGGAGTTATCAAAATTCCTGACAATCTTGATATAAAGAAGGAATACCGGCGACGCCGCGCAGATAAGGCACTTCATGAATAGCTTATTCATCGATTCTGACATTATAATTGATTTACTTGCACGACGAAAAAATTATATAGAAGCTGCGGCATTGATGACGATTATTGCAGAAAAAAAAGTCAATGCTTTCACAACTCCAATAGTATTGGCTAATGTTGACTATATAATCACAAAGTATTCAAATAAATCAAAATCAAGAAAAGCAATAAAATCTCTACGTAAAAATTTATCGATATTACCAATGGACGAGGAAATTGTAGATACTGCGCTTGAATCAGAATTTTTAGATTTTGAAGATGCTATGCAACACTATGCTGCAAAAAAATATGGAATCGATTTCATCGTTACAAGAAACAAAAAGGACTATGCAAAAGGATGCATTAAAGTTGTTACTGCGAAAGAATACATTGATATGCATGAAGTGAATGAGTAATTCGAAAAAGTATAACAAATCGTTGGAGCGGCCGGCAAAACGTGTTGCAAGTTAAAAGTATTCGGTTGCACCGCCGCTCAACTCAACGTTATGTAACTTATGTTCCTGTTGTCGCTGGTTTTGTATGCTGTTATGCCCATGCTTGCTTTCTGGTTTAAAAACAGGTCAGTCTCTCCATAAGCCCGTCGTTAAAATATGCGTCCCTGTTTTTGAAAACCATTGTTATACGAAACTTGTTTGATCTTTTTCTAAAAATGAAATATTGCGTTTTATGATCATCTTCTGATAATAGAGCGATTGTAATTGACTTTTTTAGATGCTATTTTTTTATAGTGAATAAGTATGGAGCTTCCGTAGAAGAATTGTTAGCGCCCTGAGCGAACCTATTCACACCCGTAAGGAGATTTTTCACAATGGACATCCCACGGATCTTCAACATCACTGAGAGTGCTCACCGCATCCATAACCCGTTCACACCCGAAAAGCTTGCCACTCTCGGCGCGGCGCTGCGTCTGGAATCAGGGGCCCGGGTGCTCGACCTCGGCAGCGGTTCGGGGGAGATGCTGTGCACCTGGGCACGCGACCACAGCGTTATCGGCACCGGCATCGACATGAGCCAGTTGTTCACCGAGCACAATAAACCTGTTAAACCCAAATGAGTAATGATATCCCCAGCGGTTGCCGTGATACATAAGCCCGGCAGCCTGAATATCGGAGAATGTCGCCGCAGTAAAAGTGAGTGTAGCAGGATCAGGAATAGCAAATGAACCTGCCCCCGGCGCGAACTCCGCCCACCGCCTGCCCTCATCCGGTGACCCGGTAAAACCGGTCAGTTCAAAGTAGCCGTCACCCATGACAGGTGAAGAAAAGGCGGCTTGTATTTCCAACACAAAACACCTCAGGTTTAACGGTGGATTGTAATTTTTATGGAATTCACTGTGAACTGTATTACGCAGTTAATATAGCACTACCTGTTTCTTTCACAGCACACAATTGTTGATACAATTGTCATTGACTTTTTCGAGCAATTTTTTCTAATAAAGGGTATAATTACTGGATTTCTGTAATAAAATTATCAGTCCCAAATAGGTCTTACATTTTCAGATTAAAATTAAAGGCTCTTCAGGCTATCGTGTGGCAACCGGGAAAAGATCAAGTCCTCCCAGAT
>CAZDZB010000172.1:0-3998 GCA_964509795.1 uncultured Christensenellaceae bacterium
GAGAAAATAATGGAAATTACAAAACAAGGTCAGGTCGTTATAAAAAACAGCAAATTCGGTAACATATACATCAATGGAGTAAAAGTTGCAGAAGAAGAAAATTTTCTTTTTAGCTACAATGTTACTGTATTAAATGCTTCGATAAAGAGAGCACTTAACAGAGAAAGAGCAAATGTTGGGAGAAGTGCCTATTCAGAGTCAGTTAAAAAAATATTGTTGTCTTGCCAATCTAAGGAGGTTGCTGAGACTTTAGCAAAAGATTTGACAAATATAAATAGAGGTATTGCACATGACGAATTGACTTGGATTGATGTACAAGAGCACTCTGTAAAATTATTAAATCAACAGGGAAAATTTCTTTTTATAACTTCATTTGAAGCAATGCAACATCCTGATATGATAGACCAAGCTAATAATAGTGGTCATGAAATCATTACAATTCCAGAAAATTTGAAGTATAAAATCCAAGGCTCAACTGACTTTAACGGTAGCCCAATTCTGGACATTGGACAATTTGTGGAAAATTACAATAACAGTTTTAATTTCAACTTCATAGACCCAAATAAATTAAGCCAAAAGGAAAAAGCGATTTATGACCAAACTTCAAATATTATAGAATTATTTGGTGGTAAACCATATAAAGTAAAGTCAATAAAAGTCTCATCTACAATGAGAAAAGACTTTTTTGGTGCAGTTGAAACACTTGGTTGCTGGGATGATAATACAAACTCAATAGTTATTTCACGTAAAGTATTAAATAATATTGCAGACTTTTCAGGAACTTTAATACATGAGTTAGTTCATGCTGATACTGGGCATGAAGATGTAACTAGGGATTTTGAAACATCACTTACAACAGTAATTGGACGACTATCTTCAACAATTATCGGACAAAAAGTATTATCAATTAGCAATTTAAACGCTAAAAAGAATTCTTCTTGGCTTCAAAAAATTTTTGGAGAGTAATGATAGTTAATATGCAAAATGAATAAAAGCACAGGGCATAATATATAGGAATATGAGCGGTCTGCAAGACCCAGCGATTATTCCAGGCTCGTGACACTAAGGGTTCAGTTCGCTTCGCTTCTGAACCCTTTAAGTGGAACGAATCCCGAAACCTCGGGATTGAAAACCATCCATTTTTTCGTTATGTGTTTTAAGCCATTTTTTTAACTTCCCGTGAAGGCTGTACCAGGAAAAGACGATAGGATCCTGAATCAAAGGCATCTTCTATTGGACGCTGATGCTGGGTTTATACCGTTTTATAGGGCAGTTTTTTTACGTTTAAGCATAGCATGCCCCCATGGCATGTGCAACACCCAACATACAACAATGAACATCATAAGCACGCGGCACGCAGCAGCGTTGGCAGGTGCCCGGCAGGTGCCCGGATACGGGGCAGCTCCCTTATGACCTTCATGCGCCCTTTTTTGCAGTTGGGGCACAAGCCGGGGTCAAAACCTGTCAGGCTTTTGATACGTTCTGCACGCGTTTGGCTTGCTTTTTCTATATCTTCGAGTGTGGGTTTTGCCTTCGGCACAAACTCCAACCCCAGGTTTCGCCTGGTGGTATGGTGATAGATGCCATAACGACGTACGCGCACAAGCCCCTTGGGCAGTATGTGCTGTGAAAAACGTCGCAAAAACTCTTCGCCCCGCATTCTTACAGGTTTTTTCTTGGCTCGGTCACGGTAGTCTTTGGCGATAAACCTCACATGCGTGTCGCCGACCTCCAGTATACGCTGGTTGGTGATGGCTACCCGGTGGATATATTGACCCAGATACCGGATTACATGCTCGGAACGTGCCAATGCAGGTTCACTGTGTACCACCCAGGGCTTGCTGTATGCCTTGCCAATATGTGGGGCAAAGGCTCCGGACATACCTTGTTTTCGCAGCTTGCGCTTCAGGCTGTCGAGAAACTTGCCCCTGAAGGCCTTGCTGAGCTGGCTTACAGGGTAAAGGTACAGGCCATTTTTACCTATCTGTCGCCATTCTCCTTTGATGGTATATCCGGCTGCCGGAACAAGGCAATGCAGATGCGGGTGAAGACTCAGATTTTGACCCCAGCTGTGCATCACCGCTATGGCTCCGGTCTCGCAACCATAGGAGGTGTACCCAAAACTACGCAAGGTATCCCATACTGTGGAAAATAAAAGGCTATAGTACATTCTAGGGTTCCACAGGCAGATGTCGTTCAGGCAATGGGGTACCGT
Organism: uncultured Christensenellaceae bacterium; assembly: GCA_964509795.1. Taxonomy (GTDB): domain Bacteria; phylum Bacillota; class Clostridia; order Christensenellales; family UMGS416; genus JAFGUF01. The sequence goes on from CAZDZB010000172.1 coordinate 2,216, forward strand.
AAAAATGATATGAAAATGCTTTACAGGAAGACAAGTCTGGAATAATTCATCTACCCATAAGGCTTGTTTGGTGGTTTGACATTTTGGGCAGTGTCTGTCTCCACAGCTATTGTAGCTATAGCGCACCTTTCCACAATGGTCGCATTGCTCCTGATGGCCACCCAGGGCGGCAGTACGGCATTGCACAATAGCATAAAATGCCTTAACCTGATGAGGCAATAGGGTTTGAGACTCCAACAAAACCCCTAAAAACTGCCTGACAATATCTGCCAACTCATGTGTCTTTGCTCCCATAGCCATAGAGGGTATCAAATGGGCTGTGAGGCTTGACATGGGGACATTGAGCAACATGCAGGTAAAGCATGGTTGTGGTAATATCGGAATGTCCCAGCAGCTCTTTCAAGGTCACAATATTCAGCCCTTCCTCCAGTAAATGAGTGGCGTAACTGTGGCGCAAGGTATGCAGGTTGACATCCTTTTTTATGCTGGTTTTTTTTATGGTTTCGCGCATGACCCATGACAGCCCCCGCGTGCTGTATTGGCTTTCGGGGGTTTTGCCGTTGAATAGCCAGATGTGCGGGTTCTCAGCTTTTATGTACGTTCGTAGGCCTATGGCCATGCCCTCCGAAAGCGGGACGATGCGGTCTTTTTTGTATTTCGATTGACGGATGTGGATGGTCTTGCGCTCAAAATCGATGTCGGACAGTTTTAGGTTGATGGCTTCCTGGCCTCGCAAACCAGCCGAATAAATCAACGATAGCACCACCCTCTGTTTTAAAAGCTGTGGTGCTGCAAACAACTCTTTCAGCTCCGTGCGGTTCAGGATGACCGGAAGCTTGGTGTCGCCCTTCAACGAAGGCAGGGCTATGGCCTTTTTGTTCATCCCCAGCAAGCGGTAATAATAGCGCAATCCATACACCATGTGCTTAAAGCTGCTGCGCGATGGTGACCTGGGGTCACGAGCCAATGCCACCAAATATTCGTTTATCTCGTCTTCGCTCACATGTTCGGGTAAGCGTTTAAAATGAATAACAAAAAAAGCTATACGCCGTGTATAGTTGTCCAGCGTACTTTTGCTCTGACCCCGCAAGGTCACTTGATTGGCCATTTTTGTTATGACCTTCTCAAATTCAGGAACAGCTTGTATGGCCAGTTCCAGCATAGTAGGTGATGTTTTTTTTCGCATATACCTAAAAATTAAGTTAATAATTATAGATATACGTCCCCTGGTTTTCAAAAGATGATTATCTTTGGAAAAAACAGACTATCCCGCTGAAAGCGGGATTTAGTTCAACACGCGGTATAGTTAATAAGGGTTTCAGTGGTTTTCGGTGCGTAGTAACCCGCTCTAAAATTTGCTGTAACTTGATTAGGTAAAAAGCCCGCAATCCCTTACTAACCATACCGCCAACCGTTTAGGGGGCAGTAGAAAAACGTCCTGCAAAACAATTAACCGATTAAAAAATAGATAGATTTATGAAACAGTTTTGGATAATAACTTTAATACTTCTATTTAATTTACATTCCGGATTTGGACAATTTAAACCATCGGTAATTACTGTAAAAAAGGTGAGTCCCCCTATTACACTAGAAGATTGTTTTATTCAACTTGATTCTATCTTAGAAGAGACGTTTAAACAGGAAATTAAAAATCTTCCTATTGACATTGCGACAATTAAGCTAGAATATTCAATTGGTCAATTTCTACTATTTAAATGGAAACTTAATTACAAATATGATAATCGTAGTTATAGTAATGGCGGATTTAGGCCTGATGCCCCTC
>CAZDZB010000173.1:0-3981 GCA_964509795.1 uncultured Christensenellaceae bacterium
GGAAAATAAGCAATTTGTTTATATACTAAAAAAAATATGGTCAATCCCTTTAAATTATTAAGTTTATAATATAAAATTACTAAAACACAGTTGAAAAATTATTATTTAAGGGCAAATAAAATAAATTAATTAGTCAAACGCTGCAATTTACCCTCTGCTAGTCAAAAGCGGTACATAAAAACCGGCAGGGGTAAAATACTTTGTCGGAATGATATATTAAATGACAGAAAAATAGTTTAAATAGTGAGTAAAAAGTGATAAAATCAAACCCTTAAAATGGGTGCTTGCATTTTGAATAGGCATTTTTCTGCGGCAGACTTTATGAAGAGGGAGGCAGGCGGCTTTGCACCGGCAGCTTGGATTGTTAATTATGGAAGTTAATAATGAAATCATTTTAAAATTGCTGACGCACTCTGATAAAAACTGGCAGGCTCCTGAAATTACGGACACTGACAGCATACCCACCGGGGATATGCCCGGAGATAAAATCGATATAAAACACATACACAAACAGAAAGCCAACGTAATTTTTCCTGTGCTTTTGCAAAAGCTTCAAGATGACCTAAGAGGCGGAAAGCAAAAGGCTGTTATTGCTGTGCACGGAGGCTCAGGCGTTGGAAAATCCGAAACAGGGGCATTGCTGAGTTATTATTTCAACAGTCTGGGCATCGGCAGCTATGTGCTCTCCGGAGATAATTACCCCAGGAGAATGCCGGAGGCAAACGACGCTGAAAGAAAAAGAGTGTTTAAGGTGAGCGGCCTTAAGGGGCTTATAGAGCAAAGAGAGATTTACAATAAGGCAAGAGGTGCACTGGAAAAACTCTGGAGAGAGGAAACCGACGCGGATTTAGCGCTGGCAGAAAAATACACCTGGCTGAAAGTTTATCATCAGGCAGGGCGTGCAGGGCTTGAAAAGTACCTGGGCGGATACGAAGAAATAGACTTTGACGAAATTAACGGAATCATAAAGCAGTTTAAAGAGGGAAAAGAAACCATAATGCTTAAACGCATGGGCAGGGTGATTGAGGATTTGTGGTACGACGCTGTTGACTTTTCCGATAAAAACATATTAATCATCGAGTGGACCCACGGCAACAACCCCAATTTAGAGGGTATTGATTTGGCAGTGCTTTTAAACAGCACTCCCGAGGAAACATTGGCCCACCGCATTGCGCGAAACAGGGACAGAAACTTAGACAGCCCATTCACCACAATGGTATTAAACATTGAGCAGGAAAAGCTTAAAGCCAGAGCACACACGGCGGCGATAATAGTGACAAAGGACGCCAGAATAATAAGCTATGATGAGTACTTAAAGCTGATGGAGGAAAAGTAGCGTGGGGCCTATGATTAACGCCTATCCCGACAGCATCGGCGCCAGCCTTGAAAGCATGCTTGCCTTTTTTGAGGATGAAAGGCTTAAAGGTGCATTTGAGTCCTTTTATATTCTTCCCAGCTTATATAACAGCGATTTGGACAGGGGCTTTTCCGTAATTGACTACGATATAAACAAAAAATACGCCTGCGAAGATGACCTTGCAAAACTTAAAAGCATGGGGATAAAGCTAAAGCTGGATTTCATTTTGAATCACGCTTCGGTGCAGTCAATGCAGTTTCAGGACATCATAAAAAAGGGGAAAGATTCAAAGTATGCTGACTTTTTTATTGACTGGAATAAATTCTGGCAGGGCTGCGGCACATTAAATGAAGACGGCGTAATAGTCCCCGAAGAAAAATATATCAAGGATATGTTTTTCAGAAAGCCGGGGCTGCCGCTGCTAAATGTAAGGATGCCCGACGGCAAAAGCGTGCCATACTGGAACACTTTTTATCAAAAAATATACTACGATATGCCCGAGCTTGAAGACATTGCCGCAAAGACAGGCGTTTCAATGAATGACGCCAAAAAAATATCCGAAATTATAAAAACAAACCTTGATAAAACTACTTCCCCCGAAGGCATCGATTTTGGGCAGTATCAATCGTATAAGGCGAAGATTACTGAACTTCTGGGAGCGAACCGCAGGTATTTAGGGCAGATGGACCTTAACGTTAATTCTCCGCTGGTGTGGGAATTTTATGAAGACACTTTAGCAAAGCTGGCCTCCTACGGCTCGTCCATAGTCCGGCTGGATGCCTTTGCCTATGCTGCGAAATCCCCGGGCAGGAAGAACTTTTTCAATGAACCTGAAACTTGGGATATATTAAGCCGGCTAAAAACAATAGCCGACAAAAACAGCATCAAACTGCTTCCCGAAATTCACTCAAGTTATGAGGAGAAAGTTCATAGAAAAATTGCCCAAAAGGGATATATGACGTACGACTTTTTCTTTCCGGGGCTTTTGATTGACGCGCTGGAGCGCAAAACTGCGGTGACTCTTAAAAAGTGGATTGATGAAATACTACGGGAAAACATACAATGCGTAAACATGCTGGGCTGCCACGACGGAATACCGCTGCTGGACTTAAAGGGGCTTTTGTATGATACCCAGATACAAAACCTTATTGATATAGTGGTAAAAAGAGGCGGGCACGTAAAGGATTTGCACGGCAAAAAGAACATGTATTACCAGGTGAACGCCGCCTACTTCAGTGCGCTGGGAGAAAGCGAAAAGCGTATGGTTTTCGCCAGGGCTCTGCAGATGTTCATGCCCGGCAAGCCCCAGGTGTGGTACCTGGACTTGCTGGCGGGTACCAATGATTATGAGGCTGTAAAGAGGGCAGGAGCCGGCGGTCACAAAGAAATAAACAGAACCAACCTTGCTTTTGAAGAGGCCTCGCTTAGGCTGGGTAAAGATGTCGTTAAAAAGCAGATAGAGCTTATACGGCTGCGGAAAAATCATCCGGCCTTTGCATCCGGCGCAAAAGTGACAGCGCAGCTTAAAAAAGATAGCGTACTTATTATATCCTGGCAAAATAAAAAGGCGGGCATTGAGCTCACCGCTGACTTTGAAAGTGCTGAGTATTCAATCAGGGAATTTGATTTGCCGGAGTAATTTTTAAAATGTAATCATAACGTTTAACTTATACTTCTAAATAATGTATTTTTGTTTTAATGCCGTGGATTTTGTCCGCGGCATTTGCTTTTATGATTACAATATGCTATAATAGCGTAAAATTACACTAAAAGCGACCAAATACATCATATGAGGAGTGATTACATGACAAGGTATGATTTAACAAAAATTGTATCGGAAAATATGAAGATGCTGAGGGCGGAATACGGATATTCCCAGCAGGAGATGGCAAACGCAATAGGTTTATCCAAAAAGACGCTGATACAAATTGAAAAAGACAGGCTGGAATTGGGATGGACTGCAGTATGCGCCGTGTGCGCCGTATTTAAGGGGAGCAAGCTTTTGCACATGACCTTGGGGGAAGACCCGGCGACATTGGCGGAGACTTTGGCGCATGAAAACTGCTATGCATATGAAGAGGCGGAAAGCAGGAACCTTTTGTTTTGGGATGTAGTGAAATCAAGCGGCGGCTATTCCCTGCAGAAAAACATTATAAGTGAGCATTACAGAATCGTTGATAAGCATGGCAGAAGGCTTTTCAGTTCGCTTAACATTGATAAAGTGAACATTGCCTTTGAGAAGTATTTAGAAAAAGGAGAAAAAGAAAATGTCAAACAATAAAACGAAAAAAACTATATCAATCATAAGATGGATAACCAGAATAATAGGAATACTCATTGCCTTGCTCTTTTGTGTGTTTTTCATAGGCGAGACTGATTTTTCAAAGCCTTTCAGCCTACCGTTTAATGAAGTTATTTTGATTCTGTTTATCCCGGTTACCTTAATAATAGGCATCATTATCGCATGGAAAAGAGAAATTCTCGGCGGCATAATAATCGCCGCCTCCGTTTTGCTTTTTAATATCACAGCCTATATAGCAGAAGGCTTCAGCTTTGAAATGGATTTTGGAATATTCGCCTTTGTAGGGCTTCTATACATTATCTGCGGAGTCGCCGACAGAAGG
>CAZDZB010000174.1:0-3976 GCA_964509795.1 uncultured Christensenellaceae bacterium
TCTGAAAGTCTTGACCTTCTTTTTGCTTCTGTTTTTCTTCTGTCAAGAGAAGAAAAATGAAGGCTTAAGCATCTGAAAATAACAATCATCCGTAATCAATTACAACAATAAAAATTCACATAACAAACCACACATTATATAAAATCATTTATTAATATTTTGACCGTTTAGTTTATAAATGGTAAAATAAACACAAAATACAACAAGTACCGCCCATTCACCTGATGAACGGAGAGTGCAAATGAAGAGGGAGACCATAGCAAATACAGCGCCTGAGCAGCCGAGGGACATTTTCGTGGGCAGAGCCGACGATCTTAAGCGCGCCGAAAAATAATACGAAAAGCGGCTCTTAGGGTCATTCGGGGGCCTCACCATAACGGGCGAAAGCGGCGGGGGCAAAACATACCGCGCAGAGCAGTTTGTTAAAAACAAAAAAAGCTCGGTAACCTACATTTTCACCAAATGCCTGCAGGACGACAACAGGTCAGCAATGGCCGCAGGCGAGATAATAAGCCAGATTGTATCCAATTTTTTAATTCTGCCAAACTCGTCATTCACCCAAATAAAGGACGAAATAGAAAAAAGCCTGGGTGCTGATATAGACATCCTTGTTTCCATATGCCCCAAGGCGGCGGAGATGTTCGGGGAGCGCAAATACACCTACATCAGCGACCTTAAAAAGCTGCACTACAGGGTGCGCAATGTTATATCCCGGTTTATACGCGTTGCCTCGGTCCGCCTTTTCCCGATGGTTATTTTCATCGATGATATACAGTGGGCAAGCGAACTGACGCTGAATTTATTAAAGGCGGTTTTAAGCAAAACACAGAGTTTCAACCTGCTGCTTATCACAGCCTACAGAAGCAAAGAAATTACAAAGCCCATGCAGGGCACTATAGCTCTTTTAAAAAAGAACACAGAAGTCATTGAAATAATCAGCATGGACACTGATTTGATTGGCGAATACATTAAGGAGTACCTGAACGCCGACGTTGAAAACATCCAAAACATAGCGGGGGTAATATACGCCGTTACGGGTGGAAGGCCGCTTTTTATAAAGGATTTGATAAGGCTATATGACAGCAATGCTGTCTTCAGCCAAGGCTGTGTTCGGGGCAAGTACACGGTGGATTTGGACAGGGTTAAATCCTCCGGTATTCAGCGGGACTACGAAAGCATATTAAAAAGCAAAATTGACGGCATACCGAAGGAATACAAAGGCCTGATTGACGTGCTGGCCTGCTTAAGCGGCAAATGCGACTATTATTTGCTGCTCAGGGCAATGGGCGTGGACACGGAGGATTTGGACAGGCAGCTTAAGCATCTGTCGTCACAGTCGATTGTGCTTGACAGCTGCGACGCGGAGGGCAGCCGGCAGATAAGCTTTTCACACGATATACTGCACAAAATGGCGCTGGAAAACCTAAGCCCGCAGAAGCGCTCGGATTTAAGTTTCATGCTGGCGGAGCTTACGCTAAAAAGCGAAAGCTGCACAGAGGACGAAAAAACATCGCTTATCGCTTCTTATATTTTATCATGTGCGCCGGATGTGCTTAAAGATGACCCTGAGCGCTGGATAGAAATCCTTTTCAAGGCCGGGCAGCAGGAAAACCAGATAGCTTCCTTTGACAGTGCTATTAACATGCTGGATAAAGCACTGGAAATAATAGAAATATCGGGCTGCGGAAACAGCCGCCTGGAAGCGGGCATCCTGCTTGAAAAGGCAATGGCGCTTCTCATCACCCAAAAAAGCGGCGAGTGCGAAAACATAATAGAAAACCTTCTGCAAAAATATTCCGACAAGGACATTGTGATAAGCATAAAGAAAAAGCAGATTATTATGTTTGAAAGCCGTGGGGAATACAAAAAAGTGCTGGAAACCGGTGTTGATATATTAAGCCTGATGGGGCACAGGATGGGCCGGATGTACTTTGTGCCAAGAATAATAAAAGGTATGTTTTTCTTTACCAAAAGGCGGATAAACAGGCTGATTACAGTACAGAAGGCAAACAACGAGCGCGCACTTGAAATACTGCAGATTATCCATGACATCAGCGCCAGTGCAAAGCTGGTGAATGACGAAATGTTTAACCTGCTGCTTCTGGACGGAGCAATAGTTTCTTTAAGGAACTTTGTTAAAAGGGATCTGATGGGGTACTGCGCATACTGCCTGTTTTTATACACCGTAATAAAAAGATACAAACTGGCAGGCCATCTGGAAAGTGTGATAATCATGCTGATGGAATCCCCCAAGGAAAAGGTCAGCCTTTCTATGACATATTTTATGTTGGGCGCGTTTCTGCACCATTTCACCCATCCCATTGAGGAGAGCCTTGCATACCAGATGATGTCCATTGAAAGCGGGCACAGGACGGGCGAGTTTATGTTTTCATGCTATTCGGTGGCTATCTCCACAGACACCATGAACGCAATGGGTATGCCGCTTGATGAAAGAATGGAGTATATAAACAAATACGAAAATGACTTTTTAAGCACAAACTACACCATCCGCTACAACCTGGATGTATACAAGCTGCACCTGGCCTTTTTGAAAAGCGGCGATGCGTGGAGCCTGAAAGGATATGAGGACGTATCGCTGGTGGAAAAGTGGATGGAAAACTACCCGCTGATGGAAAGGTATTACCTGGATAACCACATAGAGCGGGGATACGAACTGGTAGTTTTAATGCAGGATTTGTTCAGCCAGCTGGACGGATACACATATAAAACCGATGCGATATTTTACTGCGTGCTTATAAGGTGCGCAGTGCAGCGCAGGCTGAGCCAAAAAGAAAAGCGAACAAATAAAAAACACCTTAAGCGCCTGATAAATGAGCTTAAGTATTACGTTAAAATATATAAGCACAATGATTATGCCCGGCTGCTGATAGCGGAGGCGGAATACAGGCGGGCGGTTAAGGGCGAGGATGATTTTGCTGAAATGTATGTTAAGGCAGCTGAGCACGCATCAATGCAGGGCAACATTAAGCTGGAGGCCGTCGCCTGCATGCTGGCCGCGCAGCATTCCGGCACAGGAAAGATGAGGGATTTTTTCGCGACAGAGTCGGTTCGCCTATTCAGCAGGATGGGTGCGGACTATATCGCGCAAAAATACAGTGAAATGTTTTTCCCCGAAAAGGCAAAAAACGATGATAGCATAAATGAAGCGTCTGATACCAGCAGCGAAACCCTTGCATTGTCGGTGGAGGATTTTCTGCGCGCAATAAAGGACGCGGATGAAAACGAAGCTGTTACATACTTTATGGATTACATCACAGCAAACACAAGCGTTACAAGGTGCCTGATTGCCTTTACAAAAGGAAGCAGTCTTATGATAAAGTACGACAAGCAAAAAAACAGAAGCGCAGTGGTATACTCCGACATGATTGACATAATAAAGGTGCCGGGCATTGCTCACAGAATGCTCAGATATTCAGCAAGGAGCAGAAGCGAATGCCACATAACTTCCAGGCTGCGTGACGATATTTTTTCAAAGGAACCATGTATTAGCGCAAACAGCAGCATATGTGTATCCTGCCTGCCGGTTATGTTCCATGATGTTTTATCGGGAGTTGTTTATATGGAAAACAGCGCAGGTGACATTGAAGCGCAGGCCATTAATTTCGTAAGGGGCGCAATTATGGCAATGGTATCAAAATTCGAGACCATATCGGGAGTTGCCATTAAGGAAGTATTTGAAAAAGATATAAAAACCGACATATTATCAGACAGGGAAACAGAGATAATGAAACTGCTGGCGGAGGGCTGCACCAATCAGAAAATAAGCGAGGAGCTCAGCATAACGACAGGCACTGCCAAAAACCACCTGAGCAATATTTACCAGAAACTTGATGTAAAAAACAGAACCGAGGCTATAAAAAAGGCGCGGGACTTAAACATTTTATAAATTTACCTATTTAAAAGAAAGTATGACTTTCTTCACATGAAACCTTGATTTTATTATGATATATTATAT
>CAZDZB010000175.1:0-3942 GCA_964509795.1 uncultured Christensenellaceae bacterium
GTATATTATATCAATATACTTGGACATCCAAGTAATTGCGAAAGGAGAGAGAAAATGAAGAAATTTTTAATCGCAGTTTTAGTATTGATTATGGTTTTCAGCGTAGCTGCATGCCAGAAAACGCAAGAGGAAGAAATGGCCGAGGAGAAAGAAGTGCTGAAAGTGGGGATGGACCTGCAGTATCCTCCATTTGAAACTTTTGACGAAAACAACAATCCGTCAGGAATAAGCGTTGACGTGGCGCAGGGACTGGCAGATGAGCTGGGGATGGAATTGGAAGTTGTTAATATGGATTTTGGCGGATTAATTACCGCTCTTGAAACAGGAAGAATAGACATTGTAATTGCTTCAATGTCCATAACAGAGGAAAGGGAGCTGAAGGTCGACTTTACAGAGCCTTATTTTTATTTTAAAATTATTGGATTAATGAACAAAGAATATGCAGATAAGAACTCACTGACTGGAGAATCGTCGGCAGATGAGCTTTGGGCCGTAGAGGACACCCATTTTATAGGAATATCAGGTCAGATTTCCGTAAAGATACCTGAAAGCTACGGATTTGATGTGGAGGAATCCCCTGACAAATCCGCTGCCATTACAAAAATAACATTGGGCAGCGCGGATGTGCTTATAATAAGCCCCGAGGTAGTAGTGGATGCCCACAACGCAAACCCGGACACCACGGTAATTTTTTGGAACGCACTGGATGTGAGCCCCATAGGCATGGCAGTAGCTGAAGGCAATTCTGAGCTGCTTGAAGCCGCAAATGATTACATAGCCCACCTTAATGATGAAGGCGGAGTGTATGACATGCTGCGCGAAAAGTATCTTTCAATAATTCAGGAAAAATTCGGATCCGATGCGACAATGGATTTCTACATAAATGAAAACTAATAAAACTTTTAAAGATAAAATTAATAAACCAATACAGTTTTTTATGGCTGTATTGGTTTATGTCGGTTTTATAACATTTGTAATTATGCGCACTACATCTGATAATTTTTCCATTGCAAGGATATTCGGATATGGAGAATTACTGAAGGAAGCCTTTAAAAACACCATGATTATCAGCCTTTTCGCTGTGCTTTTTGGTACGATTTTAGGGTTTGTTATGTATCTGATGAGGGAGAGCAGAATATACTTTGTAAAAAGCATTGCCAATATATTTATTGAGGTTATGATGGGTACGCCGCTTTTGGTTTTAGTATTTATTACATCTTTTTTTATCGGTGAGGCGTTCAGTTACAGAGACTATTACGTGCTGGGAATAATTTCTCTGACTGCCTACATAGGCCCGTATATGGCGAATATGTTCAAGGGGGCAATCGAGAGCATCGACCCGCAGCAGTACGTTGTGATGGATTTATACGGGTTTAGCGCATACCAGAAATACATCTATATAATTCTGCCGCAAATTGCCTTAAGAATGATGCCGCCATTAATGAATAATTTATCTTATGCAATTAAGGGAAGTTCATTATTATATGTGGCAGCGGTTACAGAAATATTTTACGCCATTAAAGTTATCCAGTCAAAGACGTACGCATTTACCGAAGGATATTTGGTGCTGTGGCTTGCTTACCTGACGATTACTATTCCTTTGACATTGCTCAACAAATACATAGAAAGCAGACAAATAGCATATGAAAATATCACTTAAGAATATAACCAAATACTACGACAAAAAAGTTTTGGATGATATATCAATTGAAATTGAAGGGTATTCTTCAGTAGCTATAATCGGCCTGAGCGGCTGCGGCAAAAGCACATTGCTGAGGCTGATATCCGGCATTGAGTTTCCGCAGGAAGGCGAGATACAGATAAACGACTGGAAAGTTACAAAAGACAATATTGAGGAATATCAAAACCACCTGGGGTTTGTTTTTCAAAAGCATAACCTTTTTCCGCACCTGACTTTGAAGAAAAACATAACAGTCATTTTAGAAAAGGTAAAAGGCCAGCAAAAAGAGGAGGCAGAGAGACGGGCAGAGGAGCTGCTTGACATGCTTCACCTGCATGATGAGATGAATAAGCGCCCTGCAAAGGTGTCAGGAGGACAAGCCCAGAGGGCGTCCATTGCACGAGCGCTGTCCACCAGGCCGTCGCTTTTGATTTTGGATGAGCCCACAGCGTCCCTTGACCCCATACTAACCCATGAGGTGCTGATGGAGATCAAGCATCTGAAATCTCTGGGCAAAGATTTTATTTTTGTTACCCATGAGTTAAACTTTGTAAAAAACTTTGCTGATTATGTTATCTTCATAGATCAAGGAAAAATTACCGAACACGGAGAAGTGGGAATACTTAGCAATCCGTCCACCGACAAGCTGAAAGCTTTTATGAAAAACGCATCTTACACCGAGGAGTAAAGCATGAAGGATTTACACAGAGCGCTGCCATCGAAGGTGAGCACGCTAAGACATAATATGAACGAGTTTTTAGTTAAAAAAATGCGCAGGGCAGGCTGGAAAGACATATCTCCGTCTCACGGGGGTATAATATACGCCCTTCTCAAACATAATGTTTTAACCATGAAAGAAATTGCTGTTAGTGTAAAAAGAGATCCGTCAACCGTAACTACACTTGTAAATAAGCTGGTGAAATTAGGATACGCGGATTATGAAAAAAACCCAGATGATTTAAGGTCAAAACAAATCAGGCTTACCGCAAAAGGCAAGGATTTATATAAAGATTTTCAGATGATTTCACTAAGCCTTACAGACACTTTGCTGGAGGGGCTTACAGAAAAGGAAATTGACAATTTTCTAAAAACCCTGGATAAGATGAACACAAATATATCAGAAAAAACAAAGGATAATTATTAGGCCTGCAGGCTGAATTCCCTCTTAAGCTTTCTAAGCCTTTTATCTTTCCTTTTTGCGACATCCTTCCATGGCTCCATAATAAAATGATGCAAAACGTCAGCATCCTTTAGAGCTTCATCGAATTGGCTGTGTTTTTTTGCCTTATCTGAATGATTCACTATGGCAGCGTAGATTTTATCAATTTCTTTTTTCTTAAAAAGGTTTGATTGTTTCAGTATTTTTTTTGCATATTCCCCGCTTAGGCGGGCATGGTCTTTCTGCTGGTTGTCAGAATAGGTAGTGATGTCATGCAACATGCCGGCTACAGCCAGAAGTTCATGGTCAAGGCCTCTTTTGTATGCAATAAGCCGGGCGCATTCTGAAACTCCGTGAAGGTGGACGTAGGCATCCCTTCTTATGGGGTACTTTTGTATTTTATCAATAATTTTATCAATTTGCTTTGTAATTATAATTTCTCTGCTCATATATAACCCTTACTGTGTTTTACAAGGCTGGCTATGCACCTTGCCGATATTCCTTCGCCTCTGCCCTCAAACCCTAGCTTTTCCGTGGTTGTTGCCTTTATGTTAATTCTGCCTATTTCGCATTTCATAGCATCAGCAAGGCATTTTACCATATCATTTCTATATGGTGATATTTTAGGTTCTTCACATGCTATAACCATATCAATATTGTTCACATAAAAACCAAGTTCTGTGATTTTCTCATAAACTTTTTCAAGCAGGGTTATCGAGTAAATGCCCTTGAATTCCTCAGATGAATCAGGAAACAGATGCCCTATGTCCGGCAATCCTGCCGCACCGAGTAGAGCGTCCATCACGGCGTGAGTGGCTACGTCTGCGTCGGAATGCCCTAAAAGCCCTTTGCTGAACAGGATTTCCACGCCTCCCAGTACCAGCTTTCTGTTTTGGGCAAACCGGTGAACATCATATCCTATGCCTACACGTATTTCATCATTATTCATAAGCAGTTTTTCCACCAATCCTATGTCTTCTAGAGTCGTAAGCTTAAAATCACGGTTACCGATATCGGCGATATACACAGGGATGTCTATTGCTTCCAGTGCGCCTGCATCGTCTGTGATTTTTATATTATTTTTGATTACATAATCATATCC
>CAZDZB010000176.1:0-3867 GCA_964509795.1 uncultured Christensenellaceae bacterium
TATCCGTAGGAAACGCTCTCCACTATGTCAGCGCTTAAATACTTGGGCGAATATGTGGCGTAGGTGGAGCGCACTCTGCTTATTACCATCACTGCCGCCGTTTTGCGGGGCATGAATTTGTCGGTGCGCTCAAATCCCTCAACGTATCCTAAGGCGCGCTCCGCCCTGTCAAAAAGCAGCACATTTTCATTTTGCTCAATCATGGAAAAGTCAAAATCTTTTACTGCCTGCTGCAGCGCCTCGTCATATACGTCCTCGTCGGGGTATTCTGTGCCCATGTATTCAAAAACGGCGATGGTGGTGTAGCTTTCATCGCAGTCCTTCAAAAAATCGGCTACCGACGCCCATACACTAAGGCCCAGGCTTAGTACAATTGTAAGGACAAAAATGAGGGCAATAAAAAGAATTGATTTCCACTTGGAGCGAAAAACATTGTTTATACTTTTAAAAAATATCATAGCAGCACCATTAAGTATATATTTGTAATTTTTTTATTATTATAGCATATGCCAATAATACTTCAACCTTTAATGCTCTCATATTGTTCTCCTGCTTGTTTTAATCTTCGTATTTAAGTATCGCCAAAGCCTTGGTGCTGTTCATAATTGAAATGGATATAAAACACCCCGCCATGTAGCACAGGATATATCCCAAAGCCAGCAGAAGCTGCGTCTGCGTTACTGCTGAATAAATAAGCCAGCCGGCAATGACTCCCAGCGCCCCTCCTATGATGCAAAGGAAAAGCTGCTCGGCGAAAAACGTCGTGAATGTCACTCTTTTTGGCGCTCCAAGCCCCAGCATTATGGCGAACTCTTTTCTTCTGCTCACAGCAAGGAGGTAGGAAACAACCAGGGCTATTACCCCGGTGAGCACATACAAAATGGGATAGAGCACATTAATGTATCTTATCTGCTGGTTGAGCATGTCCACAGTGCTTATGAATTTTTTGTCGTCCAGCACAATAAACGTCCTGTAGGTGTGTATCTCGCTGCCCGATGAAAAGCCGTATTCTTTAAGGTAAGCCTTAAATTCGTCAAGCCGGGCGGCGTCTTTTACTGTGAAGCTTACTGAATCAAATGTGTACATAAACAGCGCCTGGTCGACACCTATGGTGTCCCTGGTTAGAAGGTTGAGGTCTATGTATGCTTCCAGCTGGCAGTAAATGTCGTCTTTCAGCCCTTCTTTCACATAGCTGCCCACCACTAAAAAGTCCCACTCCGGCGGCAGGTCCATCTCCAGCCTTGACAGCGAAAACAGCCTTATGGTGTCGCCCAGCTGTATTCCTTTTTCCTCCATATAGTCCGTCGAAACCACGCAGCAGGGAGTGCCCTTGATTTTTTGTCCCAGTATTGATTCATCATATCCTTCCAGAAACTCCATTTCAACATCGGATGTGAAGAAAAACTGGGGCGAATTTTTTATGCTGTTTGTGTAAATGAGCCTGGGTCCCCTCTTTATGTAGTCAACCCATGTCTGGTATGAAAATCCCGCAGGTATCATATATGGGGCCAGTTCAACTTTCTCCCCGTCAACTATTGACCTTCCCACATAATCCATGTAGTCGGCTTTGGACAAATATAAATCTTCAATGTATCCTGAGTTTATCAGCTCGTTTATCTGGTAGGCTTCCCCCACCACATTGTTTGCTTTCTGCCCTTTTATGTCGGTAAAAAGCCCCGTTATCTGAGTATCTTGTTTTATTTGATTTAGCCTGTCTTCATAATTTTGCGCCGTGTTTGAAAGCTGGAAGAAAAACAAAACGACAGCCAATGAAAGAAGCGGCACGATAAGGGTTCTCATTCCGCCGCGTAAAACGGAAATCACGGCGTATTTCATGCTTCTTCCGGCGAAGGCGAAAGTATGCCCCGCCTTCATTTTCTTTTTCTTTTTGGGCTTTTTGGTTTTCTGCCGGAATGTGCTCAAAGTGAATCCCAGAGTGCAAATAATGGCTGACACAATGACGGCCAGCGCCGCAAACATAAAGAAGGTGTAGGCTATGTTGACGTCAAAAACCATTTCCTTCACGATGGTCAGGCTGCCGTTGCTGTATGCTGCATCGCTCATTGCGTAGTTTGCCGCAATGTTTTTAACGAAATTTATTACGTAATCTGAAAGCTTATATGAAGCAAATGACGCAAGGCCCGCTGAAATAACGGCGATAAACCCGGTGCTGAAAAGGAAATACAATATGGTTTTCTTTTTGCCTGCCCCCAGTTTTATCATTATGTCGCTTACGTCCTTTTGCCTGTATACGAACAGGAACCCGAAGAATATAATTACCGACATGCTTACCAAAATGCACACCATCGTAACAATTTTTGCTATGCGCAAAATGTCCTTAAAGGGCTTTACCAGCGCTCCGTAGCCCTGGTCGTATATGGTAAGGCGCACTCTGTCAGGCAAATTCGGCAGCATTTCGTTGTAAAATTCGTCCGCTCCGTCGTTATCTAGGATTGCCCGTCCCAGGGTATAGCCCACCTGGTTTGCTTCAAAGGACATATCATCTGCTTTGGGTATATATAAATTATGGTTAAAGTCAACATTGGAATTTGTTACGCCCACAATCCGGTATTCTTTTGTGTATGTAAAGTCGTTGCCTGCCCAGTAGCTTTCATACACCGATGTGCCCTCGGTTACAACGATGTTTAATTCAAAGGTGTCGCCCACATCAAGGCC
Organism: uncultured Christensenellaceae bacterium; assembly: GCA_964509795.1. Classification (GTDB taxonomy): domain Bacteria; phylum Bacillota; class Clostridia; order Christensenellales; family UMGS416; genus JAFGUF01. The sequence goes on from CAZDZB010000176.1 coordinate 2,677, forward strand.
GGTTTTCTTTGTGAACATTTCAGATACTATGCACACATTGCTGCCGTTTTGGTATTCTTCGGCGGTGAATTCCCTGCCCCTTATTATATATGATTCCTGCTGGTTGAAAAGGTATGTGCTGTTTATGTCGTCCACCGCGTAAACATCCAGGCTGTTGTTTATCACGTCATATGTCCTGCCTATAAGACTGAAGACGCTGTCTTCCGGGATTTCATATCCGCCGTCATCTGTTGTGATGTCTTCTATCATGTAGCCTTCGCTGTCGGTAAAGCCTGCCATTGCCGCTGACTGCTGCTCAAAGGGCATGATGGTAAGGGCGGAATACATTGAGCTTCCATACCCCAGTTCCCCGTGCACCAGGTAATAATGCCCAGATTCATAATTTTCCGACAGGTCGTAATAAAGGGGCGCAATCCTGGTGTATTGCGCCACCTCTTTATATCCGTAGGAAATGCACTCTATGATGTCCGCGCTTAAGTATTTCGGCGCGTGGTTGGCGAACGTGGGCCTGATTCTGCTTATTATAAGCACCGCCGCTGTTTTGCGGGGCATTAATTTGTCGGTGCGCTCATAGCCTTCAACGTATCCTAATGCCTGCTCCGCCCTGTCAAATAGAAGTACATTTTCGTTTTGCTCTATCATGGAAAAGTCAAAATCTTTTGCGGCCTGCTGTAAGGACTCGTCATGCACATCTACATCAGGGTATTCCGTGCCCATGTATTCAAATACGGCGATGGTGGTGTAGCTTTCATCGCAGTCCTTAAGAAACCCGGAGACCGAAGCCCATACGCTTAACCCCAGGCTTAATACAATTGTAAGGACGAAAATAAGGGCAATAAAGAGAATTGATTTCCACTTGGAACGAAAAACATTGTTTATGCTTTTGAAAAAAATCATATAGGCACCATTAAGTAATTATTTGTAATTTATTAATTATTATAACATATGACAATAATACTTCAAGCGTATATTAAAATGCGTAGGAAACTAACGCCAGGCTGTGGTTTATTGATTTTTTTGGGTTTGAGTTATGCGGTTAGTGTAAAACATCTCCGTCCAATGCAGATAATAGTATATCAGAAAAGCCAGGGTTTAATGGATATTCTTCGCCTGCCCACCGCTCTTAATTTTCAAGGGACCGCCGCCCCTTAAAGAACCCCTTATAAGTAAATTCCTTTTTTAGTGCTGGGC
>CAZDZB010000177.1:0-2012 GCA_964509795.1 uncultured Christensenellaceae bacterium
GTAATTATGGACAATGTGAAAGTTGAACCCAGGTTGTATTTTGCAGAGTCAACATTGGCTGTAAGCAGAACGCCCGCAATGGCCGCTCCTACGCCTGTTAATATATATGTGCTCATTATTATCCATCTGCTGTTGATTCCTGAGTATTCAGCAGCCTGCCTGTTAACTCCCACAAGGAAAACCTTGCGCCCGTATTTTGATTTATGCAGCAGCCAGTAAGTCAGAATGATAAGCGCCACATATATTAAAACCTGCATTGGTATTACGTCAAACAATTTAAACTTGCCCAGAAGACGGAATGAAATGAACTCTCCTGCCTCTGTTTTGCCCGGAAATCCGCTGATTCCCTGGTATGCCGGAGTTGCTGAGAGCCCTGACACCAGAAGCGCCAGTCCCGAAAAGAGAAAGCTTCCGCCCAACGTTACAACCATCGGCTGAACGTTGCAGTACGCTACTAAAAATCCTGATAACGCTCCAGCCAGCCCTGCTGTTACTATTGCCAGCAATACTGCCACCCAAATGTTTAGTCCCGCGTCGCTCCAAAGCACTCCTATTATTATGGATGTAAGCCCTACGATGGAACTTGCCTGGATGTCGATTCCCCCTGTTATCATAACAAAAGTTACAAACAGAGATATGATACAAATACTGATGTAGTTATTGATGCTTGAGAATATTGATGTTACCCTCATAAACTTTTGGAAGTTCGCCGCACCAAATATTACAAACTCAGCGACAAGCACCATAAACAATATAAATTCCCACTTTGTAACAAATCCTTTTATTTTTTGCTTAGTGCTCTTATTCATAGCCGCTACCTGCCTTTGTTTGTTTGTGGCCTGATGCTCTTGCAGCTAGCCTCGCCCGTCTTGCTTTTTCCACTGACCTTGTATGCATAACAGCGTCTGTCACAACTATAGTAATGAGCATAATGCCTTTTATCGTGTTATCAAAATCTGATGACAATCCTATAAATACCAGCAGCCTGCTTATTGCCGACATGATTACCGCACCGATTGCCGCACCTAAAACACTTCCCAATCCGCCTGATAAGCTGACGCCTCCCAGCACGCACGCGGCGATAGCCGACATTTCATACCCTACACCAGCAACTATGTTTACCTGTCCATATTTCGAAGCAAAAGCCACACCGGAAACTGCGGCGAATATGCCGGAGAGAATATATGACAAAACTTTGGTCCAAACAACAGGAATACCTATTAGTGTAGCTCCTCCTATGTTGTCGCCTACTGCAATAAAATTTTTGCCGCTTCTCGTTCTTGTTATTATAAAATGTCCCGCAACTACTATCACAATTACTATGGCGTAGTAAACAGTAACATCTGCAAAAAGAACTTCACTGCCCAGGTTTGTGAACTTGCCCGCAAAGTTTTCAACTGTGCGCCCGCCGGAGTAAACGTAAACCAATCCTCTGACGATACCCATAATACCTAAGGTAAATATTAAAGAAGGTACTTTTATTATGGCTACTCCTATGCCGTTTATGACTCCCACTATCAATCCCAAAATCACAGCATATAAAAGCATCTCTGCAACGCTTCCGCCCCTTTGTGCAATGGTTCCGGCTATTGCCGCTGCCAGTCCCATTGTTGAGCCGATGGATACGTCGATTTCCCCTGTCATAATAACAAATGAAATACCCACAGCCAGCAACGTGAAAACAACACTGGAGTTAAACGCACTAATTATATTAGAATAACTAAAAAATGTCGGATTTATAATGCCTGTTATTGAAAAAAGCACTATCAGGAAAACAAGACTGGAGAGCCATCTTACTCTGCTCATTCTTTTAATCAAATTCATTGAGCTGCCTCCTTCTTGCTTTCTAAGCCGAATGTAGCCGCAGTAAGATTATCCATTATCGTCTCTTCTCTTGTAAATTCTGCGTTAATGCTTCCGTTAAATACGGAAATGCTTCTGTCTGCCAGTTCTACGATTTCTTCCATATCAGATGAGATAAGCAAAATTGCGACTCCCTGATTACGAAGCTG
>CAZDZB010000177.1:2112-3852 GCA_964509795.1 uncultured Christensenellaceae bacterium
AATCCGAAATTATGCCTGTCTTCGGGAACCAGATTTATTCCTGCTTTTAATATCTTGTGAGTTTTAAGCCCGGTAATGTTTTTTCCGTCCAGCAAAACCGTTCCGTTTAATGTTTTATCACAGCCGAATATGGTTCTTACAAGTTCCGTACGGCCCGCTCCTACAACTCCGGCCAGCCCGAGTATTTCCCCGGGGTATACTTCAAAAGATATATGGTTGAATCCGTATCCGCTGAAATCTTTAAGCTCGAAAACCGGCTCCAGCTTTTCATAGTCTATAGGGTTGACTTTGACTTCTTCAGTTTTTTCTTTTTGCTCTGTATTTGTTGGAAGAAGCCCCTGCAAAAGCATTTCTCTATTGAAATCCGAAACCGGGCCGTTCAATGTTATTACTCCGTCGCACATAATTGATACATGTGTCGCTATCTCGAATACTTCTGTCAGCCTGTGGGTAATGTATATAATACCTATGCCCTTGTCTCTTAAATCCTTTACTACTTTAAAGAAGCTTTCTACTTCATCAAATGTCAAAGCCGATGTCGGCTCATCCAATATAAGGATATTGGCGTTTCTCAAGAGCCCTCTTATTATCTCAACTAATGTCTGCTCTGCTATTGAAAGGCTGTTTGCGTTGCGTTCCAAGTCCAGCTTCCATCCGATATCATCCATCAGCTCTACAATTCTGTTATGCAGTTCTGATTGTTTGCCGGTAAAACCCATTGTTATATTCTCTTCAACGGTCATGTTGGGAAAAAGCATCGGCTCCTGCGGCACCATATATATGCCAGCTGCCAAAGCATTGGACGCCTTAGCCATGTGAATATGTTCACCGTTAACATATATATCGCCTTTATCGCATTGATAAATACCCATTATTATTTTCATAAGGGTACTTTTTCCTGCGCCGTTTCCTCCGATAAGAGCGAGCACCTCTCCTGAGGCCAGCTCCATATCCACTCCTTGAAGAACAACATTGGTGCCAAAGGACTTATAAATCTTTTCTACTCTGAGTAGTTCTTTGTTTTTAGCGCCTTTTACCATCTCGTCCTCACTTCTGCTATAATATAAATTTTTATAAATAAAAAATCTTGTTTTTTCTCAACAAATGTGCGTACATAAATCATTTGTTTCTTCAATAATAATTCACTTTGTGTATTTTGTCAACAAAAATATTAGATTTAGCTTATTTTTTTCGTTGACAATGTGAATTTTTACTGATATACTCAAAATATCAATAAACATATTATTAGACATTAAACATTTGTTTAGTAATTTTTAGCCAGATTTTGAAAATGAAGTACTTTAATCAACTAAAATGGCGGTAGCATTATGCATGAACAAAATTTAGTAATGAAAATAGCGTGGTTATACTACATAGATAACCTTACACAGCAGCAAATTGCTGAAAAACTGGATATTTCACGCATGAAAGTCGTTAAATACTTAAATCAGGCAAAAACAGACGGTGTTGTTCAATTCAGAATCAGCCATGATACTAAAAAAAGAATACACGCCGAGCAGGCTTTAATTGATAAATATGGCCTTAATGATGTTTTCGTTATCCCCAATTGTGAGCATAACGACCTGAATGACTCCATAGCGAAGGCCGCCGCGCAATATATTGAAGAAAAAAGCAAACCCGGAGATTACATAAATATAGGATATGGTGACACAGTTTCTAAAACAATAAGCCACTTAATATACCACGTAGAGAAACCTCTGTCTTTGGTTTCTTTATCCG
>CAZDZB010000178.1:0-3800 GCA_964509795.1 uncultured Christensenellaceae bacterium
GCAGACCATGACCGTTTTCCCCTATCACGCCCAGGGAATGGGCTTCATCTATAAGGACAAGAGAGCCGTGCTCATCACATAGTTTTCGTATTTCCGGAAGATTGGCGATGTCACCATCCATACTGTACACTGAATCAACAATTATGAGCATCCGCTGATACTTCTTTTTTACCCTCAAAATCAGAGAAGCCAGATCTTCCATGTCATTATGCATCCACATCCTTTTATCACTGCCTGACATGGTTACACCATCCACAATGCTCCTGTGAACAAGGTAATCGAGCAATGAAGCGTCGCCCTTGCCCACTGTCGCCTGGACAGCGCCCAGGAGTGCCTGATACCCGCTGGCGAAGAGAGCAGCAGACTCCTGGTGATAAACCTGCGCGATCCTTTCCTTAAGCCTGTTATGGATATCAGTTGTCCCGCACATAAGGGGAGAGCCCCCCATGCCGACCCCGTATTTTTTAATGGCACCCGCTGCAGCCTCTTTGACTTTAGGATGCGCTGAAAAACCGAGATAGTTATTTGAAATAAAATTTACCCGTTCCCTGCCTTCAACGGTTATCCGGTTGGAACACGACGAGGTAACCTCAAGGCAATAGGTATACAGATTCTGTTCCTTCACCTGTGCCACAAAATCAGCACGCTGCTTAATTGCATCATTTACTATGGTACTCATTGCTTTTCCTATTTAACGACGTATTGAATTATTGTAAAAAAATAGAAAATCAAGATATCTCTACTCCCCACAGACGAAGGTGGAGAGAGAATATCCTTGCCCTCTAATTTTTTTTAAGAGCATATAAGGGTTTTTTAAAAACCCTGTCTTAATATTCTCTCATGGACATTATTACTGATAAAACCCTGTATACAGAACCCTGCTCCCTCCACCCGTACGGAGTGCGTTAAAAGCAGGTATATATACTGGTTTTTTAGAGGTTCCCATACATAACTAAAATTAGCGGGGATTTTTCTCAAAATATTTGATCATATAGTCAATGACTTCTCCCACCGTTTGCAGATCGAGAATCTCATCAACATCAGGATCTACATCGTATTCTTCGGTTATGCGTGACAGAGCTTCCATGCTCTTAAGGCTGTCAAAGCCAAGATCATCAACGAACTTATCTTCAAGCTTGATCTTCTCAGGCGTTGTCTCAGCCAGTTTTGCTATAATTGCGATAAAATCTTTTTGCACCTGTTCCCTGGACACATTACTCATATGCGACTCCTTGCTTTACGATTAACTATAGAATAGTATAAATGCACATTATCTTATTTCACGCGGCTGAACAAATCTGTTCTCATGCTTCCTGAATTGGAGCTCAAAGCCTTGGATATTTTTTTTCTAACCAGATGAATATAGCTGGAGAGCACTGTCTTGACCAGTAAAAAATAATCCTGCATCTTTTTCTCAATAAAGTCATCCTCAAGATATATCTTTTTGCAAAGCACGCGTTGCAGTTTACCGCTCGTTGTTTTGGGAACAGTGCCCTTAGGAACGACCTTGATATCGTCGGGACGGAACCCAAGCCTGGCTAAAATCTCATTACTGATACTTTTTTTAAGTACCTCAAGTTTTTCTTTGTCTCTCATTACTGACTCACAGACCAGAACCAGATCTTCTGTTCCAGCATTTTCATTTTCAACAGCAAACGCGGCACAACTGCCAAGACGCACGCCTTCTACTGAGGCCGCTATTCTTTCGACATCATAGGGATATATGTTTTTACCCCGTTTAATAATCATCTCCTTAATACGTCCTGAAACGTAAAGAAGCCCGTCAAGGACAAATCCCAGATCACCCGAAAAAAGCCAGCCATCCCTAATGGCTTTTTGAGTTGCCTCTTCATTTTTATAATAGCCCCGGGTTAAACTCGGACTCTTTACCAGGATCTGTCCGACCTGACGTTCATACAAGGTCTTTCCTTCTTCGTCAACAATTCTTATTTCCTGGCCAATCAGGGGGGCTCCCACTGCTACAAGATCAATATATTCCTTTGAATTCTCGGATTCAGAATCAACAGCAATGTGATTTTCTTCCAGTTTTTTTCTGTCGAACCTTCTTATGACCGTTGTATTATCGAGAGAGGGAAACGTGGCGGCAAGGCTGTTCTCAGCCATACCATATACAGGAAGAAAGAGGTTGTCCCTGAGACCGCACCGTTTAAATTTATCAACAAATTTATTGAGCGTAATTCTGTCAATTGGTTCCGCACCGTTTAGAGCGAGACGCCATGAACTCAAGTCAATCTTTTCAAGCTCACTTTCGGGGATTCTGGTAACACAGTAGTGATAACCAAAATTCGGGGCTACTCCCATGGTAACCTTAAAACGACCAATGTTCTCCATCCACCACTGTGGCCTGAAAAGAAAGGCTTCGGGTTTCATAAGCACCATGAGCATGTTCCAGTACATGGTGGTAAACAGCCCGCCGATGAGACCCATGTCATGATAGAGAGGTAGCCAGCTAATCCCAACATCATCTTTGGTCATGCGACTCGCATTACCTATGCCGTGAATGTTATGTATTAAATTCTCATGAGACAGGAGTACCCCCTTCGGGTGTCCTGTGGTGCCTGATGTATACTGAATAAGCGCAATATCCTTAGCATTGATATCAGGAAAAGGTTTATATGATTCCCTTGTGACCGGGTTTTCATAAAATTCATTCGTAAAAATAAAATCAGTTTCAAGGTTTTTAATTCCTGCCATGCTTCCTATGATCATCTGCATTTTATCATAGGTAATAAAAAATTTCCCTTCACAATCCTGAATTATGTGTTTCAGGTTACCAAGATATTTTTCCAGATTACTCGTGCCTGCTGGCTGACTGACAGGAACCGGAATACCGCCTGCTATAAGAGTCCCAAAATATACATACACAAAATCCTCACTGGTTGGCAGCATGATAACAACTTTATCATCCTTCTTGAGCCCCCTGGCCATTAAAAACTGGGCAATCTCTTCAGAGCGTTCGATAACATGACTCGCAGAAATACTATGGTCTTTATTCTTCATATCCATAAAAATAAGAAATTTATTATTTTCTTTTCCACGTTTTCTCAGAACTTCAACAAGCGTTTTTGCTTTTAAGGTGTAGCCTTTCAGATTTTTTTGATGCGCAAGCTCTTTTGTGCTAATATTTAAACTCATGTTTTATCCTTTCTATTAAATTTCACGATATACATAAAACTATCCCCCTCAAATATGGGGGGATACGAAAAAAAATCCAAAATTAAAAAAACAGTATAATATATTAACAGCAATTTTTGTGCCATTTAAAAAAATTTAGTAGCCATAACAACTAAAATATTCAGCAGTTATAAAAAATTATCATACTTATAAACAAATATAAGTATAAAACCAGTAATTTGCATACTCTGTATCATATATGCAACAAAAAGAACACTACAGTAAACCCTGTGATAATTTAAAAAAAAGTTTTTTATAGCAAGTGTTTTTTATTATTCAAAATCGTTCATCCATGAAGAAGAATGTGAAAAAACAGCCGTCAATCCGGCCCAAAAACAAAAAAAGGCCGCATCAGAATATTTTTGAAACGGCCTTATTGCATGCAATGCGTATTAAAAAATACTAACGAAAATCGTTTATGCGCTCACTCTTCTTTTCGTCCTGTTCAACCACTTCCTGCAGTTGTTTAAAATGAGGAGATTCAACACCATATTTCAACTCAACAGCCTGGAGCATACTTCTGTTTTTTTTGTTTTTATAATTCATGATTTCATCTTCTGTTGCATGCTTGTATTTGTTAAGTACCTTCTCCATGTAGCCATAAC
>CAZDZB010000179.1:0-3798 GCA_964509795.1 uncultured Christensenellaceae bacterium
TCCAGATCAGTCCAGCAAAATTGTGCTTATAATCTTAAGTTCTGTACTGCTGCTTGCACTTATTGTAATCCTCTCTGCCAGACTGTATACATCAACTCACAGAACAGATAAAGAAAAAATATATATTACATGGAAAAATATAAAGAAATTATATCAAAAAAGCAGAAAAGCAAAAAAAGTCAATGAAACAGCCATGGAATTTGTTCAGAGAGTGAATAAAGACAATATTGCACTTTTAGCGGCTGCAAGAATATATGAAATTGCGGCGTTTTCTGACAAAGAAATTACTGCAACGCAGATTAGCGAAATAAACAAACTGTATAAATCAATTAGAAAGATCAATGAAAAGCAGAAATAACAAGCCTGTTTTATATTCTAAGTATTTTTAAAAACAAGTAAGTAAAATAATTGATTTACGGGGTAACAGAGAAAGAATTATTTATAACCCTTTTGGCTGTATTTACTATATGTTTTATTAAACATTACGCTTTACAGTGTATCCAGCTAAAAACCAACGTACTTCCTCTTTCATCTCCTTCTTGAATCATCATGGGTAAACTTCAAGTTCACATTTTCGTAAAAATAAATTTAACCACTTGTTTTACCTTTTAAACAAGTGGTCAAAAATTATAAAAAAGGGGCTGCCCCAGCAGAATGCTTTATTCTTCTGGTATCCCGGCTTCATCAGCCGCTGTCTCAATTTGTTCTTCATCTACTGGAGTTTCTTCCTTGAATTTCGCGGCATGTGATATTACAAATACTTGAGACTCTTGGGGCGATAAAACTTCAATGTTTTTATCCTTAGAAACATCTAAATCGCTTACTAAAACAGAATCTCCCAAATCATATTCTGCTACATCTATACTAACATGGTCTATCAAGAATTTAGGCAATGTCGAAATTTCAATTTCACTCATCTGTTCTTGGAGTACTTTGTCACTGCCAACTGAATCTCTGTTTTTGAATATGATAGGAACTGTTACTTTTATTTTCTCGCCTGTTGTTAACGCTTGAAAATCCATATGCATTATTTTGTAACTTACCGGTTCCCTTTGAGATTCCTTAAGAATCGATAAATGTTCTTCTTTGCCTACCAATAAAAGCACCTTAGAACCTATTGAATTTGTCTTTAAGAACTTCGCGACTTCTGTTTCACTAATCTGGATATTTATAGGGTCTAAATGATGTCCATAAACAACTGCGGGCACAAACCCATTCTTTCTAACATCTTTGGCTTTCGCTGCCACATCTCTCTTTTCGCTTGCTAATTTATAAATTTCCATTCTATACCTCCGGTTAAATTGTTTCCTATATTCTATACCTTTATTAACAAAAATACAAATGTCCTTCAAAAATCCCTTGGCAACCCTGAGATAAAATACAGAAAGTATACTACTATTAAAGATAAAAAAATACTAAATTTCTTCATTTCCTAGAATTTTTATATGTTTTGTGATATAGTCCTAATTGATATTATCGGATTGGAAAAGCTTTTATGGATATTATAGAATATATACATTTTGTAACTGAATTAACAAATGAAATCACTTCTTTAAGGCGGGATTTTCATAAACATGCGGAAAGCGCATGGACAGAATTCCGCACGACAGCGGTAATTGCCGAAATCCTGGAAAATGCAGGGTTCAGGGTAAAGATAGGCAAATCAATTCACTCCGACTCCCGCTATAACCTCCCCTCCTCTGATACACTTGATAAAAGGCTTCTGCGGGCAAAAACTGAAGGCGCCCCTGCAAAATACCTGGATAAAATGAAAGGCGGATTCACCGGGCTTATTGCTGAAATCGGAGAAGGTGAACCCATAACCGCCCTGAGAATGGATATAGACGCTATGCCGTTTGCAGAAAGCCAGGACGAAGGGTATTCATGCTATGACGGCGGTTACTCTTCCATCCATCAAGACGGCTGCCACAGCTGCGGCCATGATGCCCATGCCGCAATACTAGTGGGCGTAGGCAAAGTTTTAAGCCGCTATCAAAACGAAATAAAGGGTACTATAAGGCTTATTGCCCAGCCTGGCGAAGAAGGCGTGGCAGGAGGAATATCTTTGGTTAACGCCGGTGCTGTTGAAGGTGCAAGCGCAATTTACGGAGCACATATGGACAACACACTGGACGCAGACACCATAGCCTTTACCAAAAGCGGATGGGCCGCCAGCCATAAGTTCAACATAAAATTAACCGGACAGTCCGCTCATTCCGGTGGCCACCCGGAACTAGGCAACAACTGCATATTGGCAAGCGCGAATATTATACAAAACTTTTACGCCATTCCAAGGCACTCTGAAGGATACACTCGAATTAATATAGGCACAATAGAAGCGGGAACCGCAAGAAACAGCATTGCGCCATATTCTTTTATGAGAGCAGAAACACGAGCGGAGAATCAAGAAATTGAAGATGAGCTTTTTGAAAGAGCACAAAAGATTATATCAAACTCTGCGCAAATCTATGGGTGCAATTACGATATAGAAATAGCAGGCTTGGCAACAACGGCTGATTTTACAGAGGAAGACATAATCTCAATGCAAAAAGCACTTGCTGCATTGGAACCTATAAACATCTCCCCTGAGTATAACTACGGCAGCGGCGGTTGCGAAGATTTTAGTTTCTATGTGCGCAATGTGCAGCAAAACGGAGGAAAGGCAGGCCATTTACGGATTGGTTCCAAACCTAAAAATACCGATCAAAAATACACTGCACATAGCAGCCGTTTTGACATTGGTGAAAAAGGAATGATATCAGGCATTATGGCGCTTGGATTGCTGCTGATAAAAAACGAAAACTGAACAGCAATATAGTAGAAAGTCAACTGTTATATTAGCAAACGGACGGCATGCGGAGAGATAAAATGGTCAATTGGGATGAACTAAAAAAATTATGTGTTAGCTGCAAAAAATGTGATTTATACAAAACAAGAACCAATGTTGTTCTGGGAAAAGGAAATTTTAACACAAACTTAATGTTTGTTGCCGAGGCTCCGGGCAGGCAGGAAGACTTAATCGGCACACCGTTTGTAGGAAATTCCGGGCAGCTCTTTGATAAAATATTAGAAGCTGTGGATATTACAAGAGATGAAATATACTTAACTAATATAGTAAAATGCAGGCCTCCCGAAAACAGAAACCCCACAGACAAAGAAAAACAAGCCTGCCTCCCATATCTGCGCAACCAGGTTGCTTTGATACATCCGAAAATAATTGTATGCCTTGGCCGTGTAGCTGCTCAGACAATCATCCGCCCCGATTTCAAAATCACAAAAGAGCACGGCATCTTTTTTGAGCGAAAAGGCTATTTTTTAACAGCAACATACCATCCTTCCGCCCTTCTGCGTGACCCTTCAAAAAAGAAAGATGCCTGGGAAGATTTCAAAGCTATTAAGTCAAAATTTGATGAGGTCAGGTAATTAAAATTTTTCTTCTTGTAGATCCTAGACTGATATCTAATCCTGCGATAAATTTATAATATTTGCTGTTACTTCGCCTTTAAATGCGTCAATCAAATCAGCAATATACTTAATTACATCCGCAGACTTATTCATAAGTGCTGACATGTCTATGCCGTATTCTGTATACTTCATTGTATCTGTTTTATGCCCGTGCAAAAACGTCGCATTGGCTTTTCTCCTGGCAAACACAGCCTCATCATACCTTTTGCCCCCCGCAATCTGGGAATCAAAAACTTTCATTATTTTTTTTGCTATTCTAATATTTTTTGAAGCGTCATAAACCAGTTTCTTGTCATCCGTTACCCAGTCCAACCCTCGCCACACTTCAAGTCC
>CAZDZB010000180.1:0-3732 GCA_964509795.1 uncultured Christensenellaceae bacterium
AAAACCACACCACATCACTGGAAAACGGCTTATTCTGGTTCCATGCCTTGCTAAAATCCATCCTGTGCTTTTTGCCAAAGGTGGCTATTACAATTTCCATGGTGTCCTTGATGCAGCCCGTCACGGTCATCCAATGCCAGGTGTACTCATTAATTTCCTTGTGAGGGTTGCGCAATATAAGCAATGAGGGCATTATTCCATCGTTTAACAGCTCGCATATTTTATCAAACACTTCATCTGCGCCGAGGCTTTTTTCCATCACTTCATAGCCTATTTTTACTCCTCTGTATTTGGCGTAATCCACGCACTTGCGGCAAAAATCATCCGGGTCTGTCATGGGGCCGAAGTTGGGCTTGATTTGAAGGCGGACATCCTCCATAAACATCAGAAATTCATCTTTTTTAAAGGGATATGAATATGGATAGATGCAGCGGCACGTTTTGCTTTGCTGCGAAATGTAGGCGAGAGCCATTGACGAGGTTGTTGGCCCGCAGCCGGATATGGCGCTCAGTTTCTTTTTGAACCAATGCTGGTCGGCACCGTAAAAGCAAGTGCCTCCGTCAAATATTTCAATGCCCGTTATTTCATGCGTATTCATATTTGCCTCCCCCCAATCATGCTATATTAAAATAATATATATATCCTCCAAGTAATATAATATGCAGCGCCATAAACAAAGGAATTAATATAGTGAATTTCTTATGCTGGGTCTTATGCCTGGCCACCTTCATGCCGGCGAATGCTCCCCACGGCGCTGGCAGGCTCCACCAAAGCAGGACACGCTCCGGTATGCGCCATTTGTCTTTTACGGCTTTGCGTTTGTCTATTATATACAGCAGAAACGCAATCAGGTTTACCGCGAGTATTATTCCGGCGAAAATCATTGTTTTATTCATTGCATTATTATACCATATTTTTGCATTTTAGTGTCTGCGTTTTGAGTGAATCTTTGAACAAATATAAAAAATGTTCTATAATGTAAGCAGATGTTATGAGGTGGTATTATGCCTAAAAAAATATTATACTTTGTGCTTACAGTTGCTGTAATTTTCACTGTGTTTCCGGCAATTCATGTGCAGACAGCAGACTATATTGAAATATACACTTTCGAGGATTTAGAGGGCATTGCTGACAATCCTACAGGCAATTACCTGCTGATGGCCGACATTGACATGGGGCAAGGCCAATGGCACCCCACCGAGTTCGGCGGCGTGCTGGACGGCAACGGGCACACATTATATAACCTGCAGCTTAATAATTTGAGCAGCCAGTCCTATACCACTGTCGACTGGCACCACAATGAATATGACACCTACTTTGCTGCCCTTTTTTCAAAATGCGAAAACGCGTCTATTATGAACCTTAACCTTATTAATGTAAATGCGGATATAACAACTGATGAGCATTGCTTCGCGGCAGGCATTGCGGGCATAGCGCTAAACACCGAGATAACCAACTGCCATGTTACTGCCAGAATACGCCTGACCACAACAAACAGGATGATAGGCATCGGCGGCATAGCAGGCTTTGGCGAAGGGATTGTTTTGGATTCGTCGGTGGAATTAACTGCCATAATAATTGACAATAATCCCGCTCAGGACACCGAGGAGTTTATCGGCGGAATATGGGCGACAGGGTACCCCACTGTGGAAAACTGCGATGTGGTGCTTGATTCCTACGCAACTACTTTCAGCTATGCCCATGACGGCGGCATAGTGGGCATGCACAGGGTGTATATCCCAAACCTTGCGGCATACAGGCACATTTCAGGCTGCAGCGTGGACACCACGTTGAATTACTTTGACCACAGCATACACGGGCACAGGCACTTTGGTGCAGTAGCCGGGGAGAAAATAAACAGATACCTGGAAATCTTTGATAATACCGTTATTAATTTTACTCAAAACAAATACGATGATTATTCTTTGATACTGGAGCCTTGCATGTGCAGTTCCAAAGAATATTATACGGAAACAGTCCCCTTTACGTGCACAGAATTCGGATACACCATATATACCTGCGCCCAGTGCGGTTACTCATATACCGATGATTACACCGCCCCTTCACACAGGCAGGGAGAGTGGGAAACAGCCTCAGAACCCACTTATGAAACAGAAGGGCTGATGCAAAGCTTTTGCACAGAGTGCGGCGAGCTTTTATCAGAGCAGGCAATCCCTAAGCTTAAGTATGCGGAGCAGTGCGCCCTCAGCGATGATGCATTAACCATGGCATATAAATCCACAGAAAAACTAAGCGCGCAGATTTTTCCTGATGACGCATACTACCAAAATGTGATATGGTCATCCTCCGACGAAAGCGTGGCAAAAGCGGACAGCGAGGGAAATATTTACGCCGCAGGCAAAGGCACTGCGCAAATCACCTGCACCTCTGCTGACGGAGCCGCGCAAAGCCAGTGTGAGGTAAATGTAAAATATACATTCACGCAATGGCTTATTATAATTTTTCTGTTTGGGTGGGTGTGGTATTGACGGGAAAGCAAATTTGATTTGCGGTACACTCAGAAGTTTTTTTATCAGACAAACGTTTGTATAGCAGGTGAAACGTAATATAATTTATATTATACGGAGGCGGGTTTTATGAAATTCAAAAAAGGCAATCTGTGGATATATATCACTGCGGCAATTCTGCCCATAATGGTTTTTATAATCATTTTATTAACATGGATAAACAGCAGCCTGGATTACAAAGAATATAAGCAGTCATTTGCTGACAGCATTTCATACGCCCAGGACAACGACTGCCTGCGCGCCGAATACGAAGGCGTGTCCACCAAAATTTCCTATCACAACGCCACATCATTATACAGGATAGTAACGGGCGGCCGTTTCGGAGAATACGAGCACAATGCCCCGGACGAGGAGCCCATGCTTTTTGATTTCGGCAACGGCGACACCATGAAAATATGGGCAAAGGACAGAACCACTTATCTTATACTTTACAGAAAACATGACGGAACGCAGTTTTTCTATTCAACGCTGGAAATTTCCCGCCTGGTGTGCCTGGAGCGGCTTATAAGCCTGGAGTGGGGCAACAGCGAATGGGACGAAACTCTTCCTCGAAGCGCTTCCTGATTTCAATTTAACAAATTACATTGTAATAATTTGCATTTTCAGGTAATTATGTTAAAATTGCTTAAATGGCTGTGATGCAATATAAGGAGTAATGTTATGAAACATAGAAAAATACCTTTATGGATTCTTGTGGCCCTTGCCTCAATTCCTATCGTTCTGTTTGTGATAGCTTTTGCATTTTCTTCCGATTTCATGCTGGATTATAAGGATTTCAAAATTGATTTGGCAAACAGCGTCAACTACGCAAACGATAACGATTCACTGCGGGCAGAATACCAGGGCACATCAACAAGGGTGACTGTTGACAACTCACAAACCATATACGAAACGTTGACATACGGAGGAACCTCATTTGCGGATGAGGAAATGCCGGAGGGTGAACCTATACTTTTTGATTTCGGCAACGGCGCCATTATGAAAATATGGAAGCGCGACGCAGAAAGCGTAACCGTTCATTACATAACGCCCGAGGAAGAAGAAATTCTTTTTTCCACCGTTGAATTGTGCAGGTTTACTGACTTCGAAAGGCTGGTAAGCACAGATTGGGGAAACAGCGAGTGGGAATAAAATAAATAATACAATTAATAATCACTAGCCGCCGGCTGAGCCGGCGGTTTGACTGGACCCTTGAAGGGTCCTC
>CAZDZB010000181.1:0-3709 GCA_964509795.1 uncultured Christensenellaceae bacterium
TTAATTTATAGCAAAATTCCCAACCTCGCCTGTAGGAGAGGTGGCACCCGCAGGTGCCGGAGAGGTTTTTATTTATTTTGAAAATTCTTGCGAATTGCTTGCTGCCAGCTCTCCTACGAGGAGAGCTTAATTAAAAATTAATTTATAGCAAAATTCCCGACCTCGCCTGTAGAAGAGGTGTCTGCCGAAGCAGACGGAGAGGTTTTTATTATTTAAAATTATTACGAATTGCTTGTTGCCAGCGGGCGAAGAGGTTTTAACCATCTTATATTATATTCAATTCCCTGGCCTTCTTTATGGCCTCAGTCCTGTTGGCCACGTCAAGCTTTTGGTATATGTTGCTCAGGTGGTTTTTGGCGGTGCCTGTTGTTATGTTAAGCGTCTCGCTTATTTTCTGATTGGTGCAGCCATCCGCCAGCAGCCTCATTATCTCAAGCTCCCTGTCGGATAAAATGTCCGTGTTGGCATCTTTGGTGAACACATCCTTAACGCTGACCCCTGAAATGTTTTCAAACTTGGAGACCATTGCCATAAGAACCCCTCTGGCAAAATTTATGGTGCCTGGGGCAATTTCGCCGTCGCTTCTTTCCAGGTAAATTACCCCTGTTAATACATCGTGGAACATAACGGGCAGGCAGGAAACGCAGACCTTTTCATTGGACATTAAGCAGGGCTCTTTTAAGAATATGTCTTCTCTTATTTTGGCTGTAATGTGGCATTCGCTTTTGCTCCTGGCGGAGTACCTTAGCATCCTGTGGGCGATGCATGGCACCTTAATTATGTCAATCATGTCGGAGTATACAACGGCGTTCCTGTCCTTTTGCTTGTCGTATTTAACATACAAACTGCCGCCCTTAAAGAAGGTGATTATGCACCGGGTCACATTCGTGTGCTGGGTGATGCGCTCCAAAAAATAGGTGGCCGCCTGGTTTTCGTTGTCGTCTTTAATGCTGAGCAGAAACTCAGAAACCGACAGGCTTTCGCCTTGTGCGCTTTTTGATTTTTTCTGGTCTTCAATTTCAGATGTGTATTTTCCTAAGCCATAAATTTCAGCGTACCTGCCGGCCAGGTATAAAGCCCCCATTTCATCAAAAAGCCTGACGCATTCTCCGGCAAAGAATTTTTTCATCTTGCTCGTGTCCTCGCAGCATTCTGCCGCCAGCATGAAGGCTATCGCCTCCAGCTTGGGGTTTTTCTGCCGGGCTGCGTGCTCGGCGGCCTGCACATACAAAGGCACTGTGTCCTCATCAGGCTGCAGAAGCTTTTTGTATTGCCCCGAAACCATAAGCTGCCTGGCGTAGTCGTTGTAAGCGTAAATTTTCACGTAATAGCCAAGCTCTTTTACAAGCTTTTTTAAGTATCTTAAATTTGTGCGTTTTTCCCTGCCGGAAAGCTTAGGGTGGATGGCGCAGCGGATGAGCGCACAGTAAAATATAACATCGGTTTTGTAGGTGTACCCGTCCAGCTGGCTGAACAAATCCTGCATCAGAACTACCAGCTCGTATGCCCTCTCTATGTGCCTGTCCAGGTAATACCTTTCCATAAGCGGATAGTTCTCCATCCACTTTTCAACCAATGATACATCCTCGTATCCTTTAAGGCTCCACTCGGCGCCGCTTTTCAAAAACATAAGATGCAGCCTGTAGACAGCCAGGTTATACCTTATTGTGTAGTTTGTCCTCACATAGTCTTTTTCGTATTTTTCAATGTACTCGAGCCTTTCATCTACGTGCATTCCCATGGCGTTCATGGTGTCAGTTGAGATGGCGACAGAATATCCCGAGAACATAAACTCGCCAGTCTGGTGCCCGCTTTCTATGGACATCTGCTGATACTTAAGGCTTTCTTTTATCGGGTGGGTGTAATGATGCAAAAAAGCGCCCAGCATGAAATAGGTCATGGAAAGGCTCAGCTTGTCCGTGTCATTTTGCAGAAGCTTTATTATTACGTTTTCCAAATGCCCTGCCAGCTTGTATCTTTTAAGCACCGTATACAAAAACAAACAGTACGCGCAGTAGCCCATCAAATCCTTCTTGACAAAGTTTTTAAGGGAAACAATAGCCCCGTCCAAAAGCAGCAGGTTGAATATCCTGTCGTTTACCAGCTTGGCGCTGGCACTTATGTTGTGGATAAGCTCCAGTATCTCAAGCGCCCTGTTCTCCTTTTGCGTATCTGCTGTTATAAGTTTATTTATTCTTTTTCTGGTAAAGAGAAAATGCCCCTTTATTATCCTGGGTACAAAAAACATTCTGCCCGTCCTGTGCCCCATCAATGACAATATCTCAACGCCGGTTTCCAGCACCTTGTTGTATTCGCCGACGCTTTCAAACATGATTATCTGCTTTTTCTTTATGTTTATTACTATTTCTTTGTCGGTGTATTTTTTGAGCAGATTGTCAATTATCTCTTTGCACTCTGCCCCACGCTCAGTTATAAGAAGCGCCATCGCCTTCTCAAGGTATACCCCTGACACCACGTAATCGTCGCCATATCCTGAAATGTCAATGAGCTCAATTGCTTTGTCAAGCGCCTTTAGCGCTCCGTCAAAGGAGGCAATCTGGTTTTCCTTCTGCGCCGCTTTATACAGGGTTTCTATCCAGTAGGGGGCTTCATAAATCAGCGCTTCGTTGGAGCACGCCAGGATATATGACGCCGCATGGGACGCTTTGCCCTCGTCATTTTCGCCGCCGCTTTGCCTTAGCACATTGGCCAAATTGAAGCTTACATCGGACTTTCTTTTGTCGCTTAGTTTTTCGTATGCCATCTTGTGCAGCATGTCATGGGAGAAGCTTATCTGCCTTGTTCCGTCCTCGCCGCTGTCAATTATAATAAGCAGTGACGACAAAAAATCAAGCTGCCTGTCAAGGCCCTGCGAATCCAGCCCGGAGGCTTTAAGCAGAAGGTAATAATCCGCGCTTCCGTTAAGGCAGGCTAGGATGTCGATAAGGTTTGTGTATTCATCGGGGATGCTCTCCACTTTGCTTTTGAGTATGCTTTCATAGTCCCGCTGAACCCCCGCCGACTTCACCCTGTCCATGTCGGCTTTGTATGTGCCTTTGGCTTTTAGCTTTTTGAAAACGTTCTTGCTTTCATAAAGCAGCACCAAATCCTTTATGAAAAGCGGCCTGCCGCCTGTTACTGTGTATATGATGCCCGCAATGCTTTCAATGTTTTCTATGCCAGCGCCGAAATATTCCTCCAGGTATTCTTCAATTAAGTCTGCCGTCATGTTGAATATGTTTATTACCTCGGTGTTTTTGCGCAGCAGATTTTTAAAAGGCTGCATGGACTTGGTGGTTTCCTCGTCCCTGTAGGCTGTGATGAAAAGCAAATTGTAGGATGATGGTTTGCTCAAAACCCCTTTGAGCAGATTAAGGGTGAGCTCGTTGCCCCACTGGATGTCGTCGACAAAAATGACCAGCGGAAAAAGGTGCTCGGCGGCAATCAACAGGAATTTGGATACGCAGCTGCGCACCCTGTAGCGCAGCTTTTCAAAGTCGCTTATATAGCTGAATTTCCTTTCCCCGAACATCTCCTTGGCTTTGGGGCATATGGAAATGAGTATGTCTATGTCAGCGCCCAGGCTTTTTTCTATTTCGGCTTTTACGCTTATGAATGAGGCGTTGGGAAGTATTAAAAAATTGAATACTATCTGGCTTATTATTTCGTCTGCCACTCTGGATGATATGTTGTCGTTTAGCTGGCATTT
>CAZDZB010000182.1:0-3507 GCA_964509795.1 uncultured Christensenellaceae bacterium
ACTATTCAAAAATATTTGCATGGAAAAGTGATAGTTCTGCATTTGCGTTTGTTGCTATAAATAAAATTTATAGAATGCCTGAAGGTATTGCTAAATTTCCTGATGGCGGTAGAATAAAAACAGTATATTATGATGTGGCGCTTTATTATTATGAGATGAAGAACGATAAATTAAACCGCGTTGTCGATTTTAAAAACATTCTTAAACTCTATCCTAAAAACAGAGAATATTTGAATATCAATATCGCGTTTAATGATTTTTTAATTTACTACAAACTATCAGATGCAGATGATTATTCTATAAGGGAGGCAAAAAAAAGTCTCCATAATGAGGACGATTCAACTAAACTCACTCAAGCGATTCAATATGTGTCAAAAATACATATATATAATGTAAATACTAAGGAAATCTCAGAAATAGATTCTTTGCCTCCAAATGTACAATGGGCAGAAATTAAACAATATAATAATTTAAAAGATTTACAAAAAAGCTGTTTAAAAAAAATAACTTATTCTGACTGGGGAATAATCTTGAACGATATTTACCCGCAATCAAAAGAAGCATATATCGACTTTATTGTTTTAGGCTCTTACAACAAGAATATTATAAATGCTATTTACGAACAAATAGTTCCTGCGTTTAGCCAAAAAGATAAAGAACATATTTTAGAAAAAATGGATAAGAGGAAACAAGAGCTTTTAAAAATTTATAAAAAAAATAATGATGGACCTTACCAGGAATCACTTAAAAGAAAAAAATATGAAAATTACATAGAATATATTGAAGAAACGAAGAAGAAACTTAAACAAATAAAGGAGCGAATTTAAAAATGAAAAAATTTATATTAATTTTAGCTGTAGTCGCACTGATGATCCCAACACATCTGTTTGCACAGGGAGCAGAAAGCAAAAGTCTAATCTCAAAATTTGACAATGCCGTAATAGTTTACGATAAGACTGTAAAATGGGATACTTACATTTTGCCCATTTCAAAAATAAAAAATAAGGGCAGCGGGAAAGATTGGGATAAAAAATTAAAATTAGAAGGGAAAGTAACCAGAATTCAATATACAACAGATAAAAAAAATAATGCATCCTTTGTTTATGCGAACTATTTATCAGCATTAAAAAAATCTAATTGGGAAATCTTGTTTAGCGGTTCAGGCGACAATGAACTTGGAAACGAAAGCTATGAATGGCAATTTTATATGTTTCAGGAAGGACTTGGGTTAGATGACAAATTTGGAAGTAAATATAATTTTCGAGGCGATGATTATGCATATATAGCAGCGAAATTTGAAGATAATGACATATCTTACTATGCTATGATTTATATTATTGAAAAAGATAACTTTACAA
This sequence comes from uncultured Christensenellaceae bacterium, assembly GCA_964509795.1. Taxonomy (GTDB): domain Bacteria; phylum Bacillota; class Clostridia; order Christensenellales; family UMGS416; genus JAFGUF01. The sequence continues at coordinate 1,359 of CAZDZB010000182.1, forward strand.
TGATAAATCAAGATATAATAACTTTAAAAAATCCAGATTTAGGATTGGTAACAGCAAAACTATTAACCGAAAAGATTGACAAAAAAGGGCATCTGGCTCTTGACGGTATTTTTTTTAAGACTGGAAAAGCGACATTAACAGAAAAATCGGTTCCCGCATTAAAAAATATTTCCAAATACCTTAATTCGAACAAAGGCAAGAAGTATTTCATCGTTGGACATACAGATAATGTGGGCAATTTTGCAATGAATATGACATTGTCAAAAAACAGAGCAAAAGCCGTAATGAATGAATTAATTTCAAAATACGGTGTTAGTACTGAACAACTTAAAGCCTCTGGAGTTGCAAATCTTTCACCAATGGTTTCAAATACCACAGACGAAGGGAAAGCGAAAAATCGAAGAGTTGAAATAGTAGAACAATAAATACTACCGCCAATCGTTGAAAAAAATAAAAACGAAAAAATGTATATCGGGATAGGGACGCCCATCACTGAGCGCCCCTCCCACACAACCGGACATACGGGTCGCGTATCCGGCGGTTCGGCAGACTAAACAGAAGGAGGTCCGGGGAGAAATAAACCAAGCGAAATAAAATGAGCCCTTGGTAAGGCATATGCCACCCATTTTACTTTACTCATACGCCAGGGGCCTTTCCGAGAGCAGCCGTTAAGTACAGCTTTCAAATGCGGAATTCCGCGTTTCTTTAACTCCCGAACACGGGTCCGGTAGTTCTTCCACTGTTTCCAAACGATTGCTCTTAAGCGGCGGATAATCCAATAGTTGATCGACTTAAATCCGGCTGCGACTTCGGCCTTACCGAAGTAATTCCACCAGCCTTTCAGGTATTGATTGAGCCGGTCGATTACTTGCTGAAGGCTTCTGCCGCCGCTTCGGCCGGTCAACTGCCGTACTTGCTGTTTCATTCGCTTAATAGACGACGAATGAATACGAATACGGGGATTATCCCTACGGCTGGTAAAGCTGAAGCCCACATAGGATCGCCACCAAGGATAACTGACGGCGCTCTTATCCGGGTTCACTTTCAACCGCAGCTTACGGGTGATGAAACGTGTTACACTTTGCATTACCCGCTCGGCAGCCCGTTTGCTGTGAACGTAGATTACACAATCGTCCGCATAGCGGACAAAGCGCAACCCGCGCTGTTCCAGCTCTTTGTCAAGTTGATCCAGTACGATATTGGAAAGCAAAGGCGAAAGCGGTCCACCCTGGGGGGTGCCCCTGTCGGTGGAAGAAGCCAGTCCGCCGATTATCACACCAGCGGTGAGATACCGGCGTACCAGTTTCAAGACTCGCTTATCGTATATCCGTGTGGCAAGGCGGCTCATCAGTTTATCGTGGTTTACCTGGTCGAAAAACTTTTCCAGATCAATATCCACGATGTTTCGATACCCGTCTTGTACATAGGTCTTGGCACAATTCACGGCGTCATGGGCACTTCGTCCCGGACGGAAACCGAAGCTTTTATCCGAGAACGTCGGGTCCCATATGCTTTGCAGCACCTGTGTGACGGCCTGTTGAATCAAACGGTCCACTACGGTTGGAATGCCTAACAGCCTCACGCCACCGTTCGGTTTAGGAATTTCCTTTCTCCGAACCGGCAGCGGCGTATAGGTTCCTTCCAGCAGTGTCTGCTTGATTTTCGGCCAGCACCGTTTGAGATACGATTTAAGCTGTCCCACTGTCATGCCATCCACGCCTGGAGCTCCTTTGTTGGCCAGAACGCGGCGATATGCACGCCACATGTTTTGGCGGGTCACAATGATCTCCATCAAGTGGACATTCTCTGTCGGGCTTTGGGTCTCACGCAACGCTATGGTCATTTCAACTCCTGTTGCATTATGATCATAAGTACACGTAGCCTGCGGCCACTGTCATTTACCCAGGTATTCACCTGTGGTACCGTTTGGGCCTTTACCGGGGTGAGTCCTCCCCGCTTTGCGGGGCTCGTTTCCAGCCACACCAAGGGGTATGGCGTCCTGCGGCTACTATGCCCGCTGCTGACTTCTGTCATGCGATCTGGGTTCGATTTCTCGATCCCTCAGCACGAGGCAGCATGACAGATCTCCCGGGGTGAACACGCATCTTTCCGCACACGAGCGCCGAGTATACCTACCTGGCCTATAATG
>CAZDZB010000183.1:0-3478 GCA_964509795.1 uncultured Christensenellaceae bacterium
TTTCCCCTTTTTTTGCTTCTGAGGGAGCTTCCAGCTTAACGGAAGATTTGTTGGCCAGCGCCCCTATCGGCAGAACAATAATAAAACAAAATACGACAGTGATCCATTTCATAGTATGTTTCATAATATGACCTCGTGTGATATTTTTTTTGAGCTGGAAATTACGGCTTGAATCACGGAAAAAAACTACCGAATAAAAGTGTAATATTTAATTCCAGAATAGTCAAGAACCAAATCGGGATACAATTAGGAAAGAAGCATCTGCTAAAAAAACGTTATTGTCTGTTCATTATCTGCCTCACACTCCTGACAATGGTTTCAGGTTCCTCAAGATGAATATTGTAGAGGCTCCTTTGTGCACTTATCATCTTCCCTTTTGAAGAAAGCCCGGCAACGCCGGTATGCATGTCCATCCATAATGACTCTACAAACTGCGCCTCATCCAGTGAAAGACGAAACGCCAGAAGATAGTTCTTGTATCTTTCTGACGAATGGCGAATAACAAAAAGAGGCACCTGTGGGAAAGATGCGCATTCCTCCACCTGCATATAACTGCCTTTCAAGCCGGCCACATATTCCCTGATCATGACATCAGAGGTCGAGGTTTTTGAATAATTTTCTGTTATATGATGTTTAACATGTTCAGGTGCTGTTGCATAGGGAACGATCTTAAAAATTCTGATTATCCCGTACTGAGCAAGTACCCTTGTTATTTTATAGGCTGCACGTTTGTCTATTAAATTATTGTAAAAGGCCGGTTTTAATTTTTCTTTGAAATGTCTGAATTCAGGCGAAAGCGGTTCAATAAAGACCGCCGCACGTACTCTGTCCGGATGCATACAGGAATAATATCTCAAGTAGAGAGCACCTGCGCCGTGGCCGACCAGAATTAAAGGACCGTCTATATGCAATGCTTCTAAGAGAGACGAAAGATCTTCTGCTATGTCTGATGCCGAGCGGTCATCATCTGCATAATCGCTCCATCCGTATCCGGCGCGGTCATAGGCAACAACCCTGGTCAGTTGCGACAATTCATCCTGGATCTTCCACCACTCGGGTGATGAAGAACCGATATCACCCTCAATAACTATTACCGGCGATCCTGTGCCTTTTACCGTTACATAGAGAGACCGGTCACCAATGGATACCATCCTTCCTCTTGCATCTGGCTCCTGAAGCCATCTTTTTGTCATTAAGTCGTTATACACCGACAACGCCAGGAATAAAAGAACAACAACTCCCAGTAAAGAGACTGCGACATATATTGTCATTTTGTGTATTTTCTTCATGATAAACTCCCTTCCTGCGGCTTCCCGGATCAATCAACCCTGCCATAGATAATAATATGATCCGGCGATACCTTTGCATGGGGAACAGTCTTAAAAATTGACATTCCACGATCAAACTGCGCAACAGGTCTGTATGAATACCTGTTTTCAAAAAGCTCATGAAAAAATGTATTAAAATCACTCTCTATAAATGTCAAATTTTTCTTTGTTGTCATAATTCTGCCGCTTGCTGTTTTTTCAATTTTCTGAATAAACCGCGGATAATAATGTGAGGTTAGAACAATATAATCAGGGTTCCTCTTGTTGATTTCCAGTACATTCTCCTTCACACGGTACGAATACATCCCCTCCGGGATACGCGGAAGATAGTGAAGGTAGGCATAATACTCGATCCTTGAACCGGCCGGAATATTGTTCTTCATCCACTCCTCTGCTTTATAGCGTGTGTCAGTAAGCATTTCGTAATTCGAAGCCAGCGAATTATATAAGGGCAAACAACTCATGCCCGCAATCAGTATCGCAAAGATCACGGCATATTTTTTTAACCTTTGCTGCAGCTCAGCCACGGCATATCCGCTATAATATGCCATGAACAGGGCTATGGGAAATATCTGCCGGTGAGCCGACTGCCGCGCGACCTGCACAAAAAACAGATAATACGATATCGCAGATACGAAAAACAACATGGCAGTCAAAAGCTCAACCCGCCTGTTTCGATACACAAAAGCAATCCATACGACTCCACAAAAAGAAAGCAGCAGATACGGCAGGCCCATAAAATAGATCAATGCGTTAAACACATCACCTGATAATGCAATAAAACCTGCCGCATCACTGGTGTACCTGACACTGCGGATCATGTTCCAGCCGGTCAGAGCATGAAATCTCGTTACCAGTCCGTCAAAATTTAAGAATACATTTTCGACCACGAGTGTAAAGAACAGAAATGCCCCCATAAACACCCATATGTTTTTATTGCAAAACAACGCTCTGAACCGGTCTCCCAAATCTTGCATAAGAGGAAAAATATAAATATACACGACAATGGGCAGCACAAATAAAGCATATCCCTGATCTTTGGTGCCAAAACTGAGAGTTACAAAAAGAGCGAAAAGAACATAATTCCTCGTGCTCTTGTTTTCTATGATGTGTATACAATAGTAGAAAGCAAGTGTGGCCCAGAAAAGATAGGGGATCTCAACCTTTGCCACCTTGGCGTAAAAGTTAACAAGAGGGTTGAGGGAAACAATCAGAGCGGTAAAGAAAGCAGGTCTTTTGCCAAAAAGTTTTTTTGATGACAGGTATACAATATAAACCAGACCAACAGCCATTATCAAAGAAACGATACGGTCAATCAATATAAGCGCAGTCGCATAGGGAGGGGTTTGTATGAGAACCAAAAATTTAAATAACTGCAAACCCTCAAAGGGATTGCTGTTAATCAGTGCTGCGACAAGAACCGGAATGTTCAGCAGAGCAAGGAGTAGTTGATGAACCAGAGGATACTTATGATAGTAGCCATAAGAAAACCCTTTGCTCAATCCGATGAGTGGATGGAAGGGAGCGAGCGAATCAGAAAGCCATGTCTCTGAATTAGGCAATCCCCATAATATTCCCACAGGAAAAATAATCATACAGAAGAGCAGTATATACGATATCGGCTCTTTAACAATATCAAGTACTTTACTTTTTATAATGCCCATTATAAACCGCACAGTATGACATACCCCTTTGCACCATGATGCGAAATAATCGTATAGTGTGACGTCCCCCCTTACCAGCGGGGGACATTAAAAAATAGTCAAATTCCTGCATGAATCTACGCTATGATTTACCATTAAGAATTCGTATTTAATAACAGCATATATAATGATCAACAATATTTTCATAAAACATGACTCATTGAAGTAAGTTCTCATTTTCAGGGCCGAAAACGATACCCGCCCGCCAAAGGCTGGCGGAAGACAAAATGCCCCCCGTTTTTGAGAACGTACCATTTAATTAAAGAATAATCCTGATGTGATCGTATAAAATATTATTGATCAAATAAACATTGTATTGCATATAGGGACTTCACCTTGAAAAAAGATAGTGACAAAACAATGAATCAAAAAAAACATATACTTACCGCATACCTGCCATATTTTGTGATACTGCTGCTCGCTCTGTATGCCCTGGTCTATTATGAT
>CAZDZB010000184.1:0-3433 GCA_964509795.1 uncultured Christensenellaceae bacterium
GTGTATTTCAGGTTACCATTTTCTATCTCTTCATGCCTGCTCCTGCTGTATGCCAGCACATTCATTCCGAATGCGTCAGCTATCTTCGCAACGCTCCTGCCTATCCTTCCCAATCCGATTATTCCCAAGGTTTTTCCTTTAAGTTCCACCAACGGGTAATTCCAAAAGCAGAAATCCATGCTGTTTGTCCATTGCCCTGATTTAACTGCTGTGCTATGCGCCCCAGCATGATGGCAAAGCTCCAAAAGCAGTGCAAAAACAAGCTGAGCTACTGATGAAGTGCTGTAATCGGGAACATTGCTTACGAAAATATTTTTTGCCTTAGCAGCATCAATATCAACCACATTGTATCCTGTGGCCAGCACTCCAATCCATTTCAGTTTGGGGCATTCATCAATTGTTTTTTTTGTTATTGGGGTTTTGTTTGTATAAACGTATTCGGCATCGCCGATTCTATTAACTATGTCACTATTTTCTGTTCTTTCATATACAATGACATCACCCAGATTTTCTAAAGCTGACCAGGATAAATCACCGGGGTTTAGGGTGAATCCGTCCAAAACTACTATTTTCATATCGCTCTCCTTGTAAAGTACTATAATTTTATCACATTTCGGAAATAAAATATACCCGCATAAAAAGCGCTGAAAATTCACCCCCGGCAATATCTGTTTTTAATTTTGCTATAAAAAGGCTGGACTATTCTTATATCAGGAAGGGTTCCCCTTAACTCACTATCTACACTCTCTCGCGAAAAATAATAATTGGGGAACCCTCTAGTAATTCTCTTTTATTTTATATAATCAAATTTTAATCAAATCAAACTATTCCTTGTAAATACATTGCTTCTGCAACCCTTACAAAGCCTGCAATATTTGCGCCTGCTACAAGATTATACTCAGAACTGTATTTTTGTGATGCCTCAGCTGCGCTTTTATGGATATGTACCATTATTTCTTCCAGCTGTTTATAAACCTGATCCGCAGTAAATACAGTTTTTTCGGCGTTTTGTCGCATCTCTATGCAAGAGCATGCTACTCCCCCGGCATTAGCCGCTTTTGACGGGCCAATTATTACATTGTTTTTCTGCAGATACTCTATAGCCTCGTTCGTTGTAGGCATGTTAGAGCCTTCGCATAAAAATCGGCAGCCATTTGCAACGAGATTTTCAGCATCTTCTAATAATATCTCGTTTTGTGTAGCACAAGGAATATATAAATCAGCTTTTACTTCCCACGGTTTCTTGCCTTTTATAAATTTTGCACTACTAAATTTATCAGCATAAGGCTTACATATATCTTGACAGCTTCCCCTTAATTCCAACAAATAATCTTCTTTTTCGCCCTTAATTCCATCTTCGTCTATAATATATCCGTCTGGTCCTGAAATAGTAATTACTTTAGCTCCAAACTCATTTAGTTTCTTTACTGTTCCCCATGCGACGTTTCCGAAGCCTGAAACTACAACCGTTTTACCTGCAAGCGATTCACCAAAGTGATTTAACATTTCTCTCGCAAAAAATACTATTCCATAGCCTGTCGCTTCAGTTCTTCCTATTAAGCCGCCGTATGCAATTCCTTTTCCAGTAAGAACGCCTTCAAAGTTGTTTACTAATTTTTTGTACTGGCCGAACAAATATCCTATTTCCCTTCCGCCAACTCCGATATCTCCGGCGGGAACATCTTTTTGAGCTCCTATATGCCGATACAGCTCATTCATGAAAGACTGACAGAATCTCATAATTTCGCCATCAGATTTTCCTTTGGGATCAAAGTCAGACCCTCCCTTTCCACCTCCTATAGGAAGTCCTGTAAGTGAGTTTTTGAAAGTTTGTTCAAAGCCTAAGAATTTGATAATGCTGACATTAACTGATGGATGGAATCTCAGTCCGCCTTTATATGGACCGATTGCACTATTGAACTGCACCCTGAATCCTCTGTTAACGCGTACAACACCTTCGTCGTCCACCCATGGAACACGGAAGATTATCTGTCTTTCCGGCTCAACGAGTCTGTCAAAAATACCTGCTTCTACCCATTCCGGGTGCTGCTCCGCTACTGGTTCTAATGAATCCAGCACCTCTTGTACAGCCTGATAGAACTCAGGTTCATTTGGGTTTCTCTTCCCTACTTGATCCATAATCTTTGAAAGAGCGTTCATAATAGTACCCCCGATATTAAATTTTTATTTGGTTTATTTAATACAAAAATTATATCACTAGAGTTTATATATGTATACGTTACACTCTAAACACTTTAGATTATTAATTGTTGTGCTATTCCAGCTTTCTTTTATAAATTATACCCTTGGAACTGCTGCCCTCAATCTTAACTATAAAAGGCTGGTCGCTTCTTATTAGTTTTACTCTCTTGGTTTGCCTATATATAGTTTCCTTGTCCAATTTATCCCAATCAACATATTCTTCGTTATTTTTTCTTTTGCCAATGTGAAAATATCCCATGTTTAAAGAAGTGAGATTGTGATAAAAATGGCTGCCGAGAGACGGCTCTGCCTGCAGCGAATCGCTTTCGTTCTCAATTACTACTCTCGCCTGTGACATCTGCGCCCATGTCAGCGGAATCCCGAGCCATCTGTCAAACGTGCCCATCCTTCCAAAACCCATAAGAATGCATTTTCTTCTTTCTTTATATAGAATCTGGTTAAGTTCTCCTATTTCGGAAGCTATTGCAACAGTATCTTTTATGTCAAACTTTTCAGGATCTACATATATTATGTCATATATATCATCATATATTCCGTTGCCTATTATGCTTGAGCTTTGTATAAACGAGTTGGCAGCATCTTCATCAGTTATTCCTGTTTGAGCCATTTCCCTCCCAACAACCATCGGCCTTATTTGCAAAAAATAAAATTCTTTTGCTGCACTGCCGTCATCCGGGAAATTAACCGCAAACTCAATTTCTACATCGCATCCGAATGCATGCCTTCCCAAATCCAGAAATTCTTTCAATATGTCATTTAATCTACCTGTATTCTGTTTGATTACAGGCGCAAAAGTAACAAGCTTTGGCCCTTTAATTCTGGCATTATCAATTATTCTGTCGTTTTCGGCAGAATAAGTTGAAGCAATAAACTTAAACGAATTATTCTTTTCAGCTTCTGAAAGGGGTAAAAGTGTATAGCAACTGGATTCCTGAATAAATTCCCCACCCTTATTAATACTGTTTAAATAAACTTCTGGGTCTTTGCATAAATCAAGAACATAAAAAGTCGTCTGCAGTTTCCCTAAAAACTCTTTCGGCCCTGAATACGGCGGCGGCTTTTTCGGGTATGCAGGACTGTATCTGTATACCTTTCCTCCTTCAACGATTGTTTTGCCGAACCCTAAAGCAAGGCTTACGGTTCCATCCTGCGGTTTCATATTGCCGTATGGATAAAAATTGTATGACTGTGCTACACCGGAAATGAGAGG
>CAZDZB010000185.1:0-3431 GCA_964509795.1 uncultured Christensenellaceae bacterium
ATGAGCCGGAAAATGTGGCCAAGGCCGCAAAGGAGCTTGGGCTAAAGCATGTGGTGGTGACCAGCGTGACAAGGGATGATTTGCCTGACAACGGCGCGGGGCATTTCGCCGAAACAATAAAGCAGATAAGAAAATACCTGCCCCAAAGTACGGTGGAGGTATTAATCCCCGATTTTCAGGGGGACTATGACTCATTAAAGATAGTCATTGACCAAAAGCCAGAAATAATAAACCACAATATAGAAACCGTAAAAAGCCTGTATGACAAGGTGCGCCCCATGGCGGTGTATGAAAGGTCCTTGGAGCTTTTAAGAAGGGTAAAGGATTCAAAAACCGGCATCTACACCAAAAGCGGAGTGATGGTGGGCCTTGGCGAAACCAAAGAGCAGATAGAAGAGCTGATGGATGATTTGCTTGAAGCGGGATGCGACATATTAACCATCGGGCAGTACCTGCAGCCTTCCAAGCAGCACATCGATGTTAAGGAGTATGTGACGCCTGAGCAGTTTGAAGAATATAAAAAAACAGGCCTTGCAAAGGGATTTAAATACATAGCAAGCGGGCCATTTGTAAGAAGCTCATACAACGCCATTGAAGGAATGGAAGCAGTAAGCCATTAAAGGAGAAAAGTATGCTTTATATTAAAAGTGACAGCTGCGATGCCAATTTCAACTTCGCGCTGGAATACTACGCCATGAACGAGCTGGACATTGCGGATGAATATTTTATTTTCTGGCGCACTGAGCCCACCCTTATGATAGGCAGCTACCAGAACCCATACCAGGAAATTAACATGGAATACGCCAAAGCAAACAACGTGAACATCGTAAGAAGAATCACAGGCGGCGGCACCATATACACCGACATGAACGGCTGGCAGTTTTCATTCATCTTAAAAGGTGAGAAAAAAGATAAAAAAATTGATTTTGATAAATACACTAAACCCATTATTGAGGCTTTGGCGTCATTAGGGGTTGAGGCATATCAAAGCGGCAGGAACGACCTTTTGATTGACGGCAAAAAAATATCCGGCAACGCCCAGTACCACGACAAAAAGGTAAGCCTGCACCACGGTTCATTATTGTTTGAAACAGACATCGAGGCAATGGTCAGAGCGCTTAACGCCGACGATGAAAAGATAATATCAAAGGGAATCAAATCCATTAAGCAGCGTGTCACTAATGTGGCCGACTATGTAAATCCCAGAATAACCAGCGAGCAGTTCCGCGACAAAATGCTGGAATACCTTTTAAGGGATATGCAGACATACACCCTGACAGATGAGGACATAAAACGGGTGAATGAGATAAAGCAAAACAAATTTGACACCTGGGAGTGGAACATGGGCAGGACGCCAAAGTTTAACATCACGGAAAGCAAAAGGTTCGAAGGCGGCAAGCTGGAGGCCTGCATTTTTGTGGAAAAGGGCATAATTGAAAACATAGAGTTTTATGGTGACTTTTTTGCCGCAAAAGATATTGACGCTTTAAAAGAAGCCCTAAAAGGCACGGAATACAAAAAGGAAGAAATTGCCCAAAAACTTGCCGAAGTAAGGGCGGATGAATTTTTCTTTAAAATCACTCTGGATGAAATAACCGGGCTTATCAGCCCCCATTAATAATAAAATATATTTTACGGCCGCCTTTTGTAGGGGGCTGTTTTTCAATTCTAATAAAGGTTAAGATAAAGAGAAACTATGAAACTGCTTTCGTCCAGCACTAAAGGGAAAAGTTTAGAATTAGTATAAAACCTCTCCGTCTGCCGCGGCAGACACCTCGGCTATCACAATTTTTTCAAAATTGCTTGCGCCCAACGCCTACAGGCGAGGTCAGGATTTTTGCAATAATTAATTTTTAATTAAGCTCTCCTTGTAGGAGAGCTGGCAGGCAAAGCCTGACTGAGAGGTTCTACACTAACTTAAAGCTCCCCTCCTAGGAGGCTTACACAATTCTTGCGAATTGCTTTCAGCCAGCGTACGGAAAGGCTTTGCCAGAACATAACATCAAAAAGGGGCAAATTTAATTAAACATCACATATTACGCTTTAATTAATCTTATGCAACAAAGATACATTTTAAAACCCGAAAAATATGGTAAAATATATAATATATTAAGACAAGGAGGCACATCGTGAATCACAGAATAATTGTTGTGGAGGATGAAGACCCCATACGGGAAATGCTTACTATATATTTAAATGAAGCAGGATATGAAGTCAAAGGCTACAGCAACGGCATTGACGCCCTGAGCGACTTTGACGATTTCAAGCCCCATCTTGCGGTGCTTGATATTTCAATGCCGGGCATAAGCGGGCTGCAGGTGCTGGAAGAAATCAGGGACGTTTCCGAGATACCCGTCATAATGGTCACTGCCCTTGCCGCCGAGCCTGACAGGCTGAAAGGGTTTGACAAGGGAGCAGATGACTACGTAAGCAAGCCCTTCAGCCCCAAGGAAGTGGTATCCAGAGTGAATGTTTTCATAAAGAGGCTATACAAAAGCCAGGGAGATATTTTGGAATACGGCGAACTGAAACTTGACACCGCCAAAATGACCCTGCATAAAAATGATGAAAATATACCCATCACATCAAGAGAATACGAAATACTATATGTCTTTTTCAGCAACATAGGAATCCCCTTAACCAGGGAGCAGATAATAAACAAGGCAATCGGATATGACTATGAAGCGTATGACAGAAGCATTGATGCATTCATAAAAAACATACGGCATAAAATAGAAGACGACCTGAAACAGCCCCGGTACATAAAAACAAAATACGCCCACGGCTATGTTTTCGGAGGGCATTCCGATGAACATTAAAAAATTCCTCACTCTGCTCTTATCATCTGCTGTTTTGATTTCCCTTTTGCTTTTCACCTTGGTTTCGAACAAATACATGAACGAGTATTTTGACGACTACATAGACAGCACATACAATGACAACGTGGAAAGCATAATAGAATACGCCAGGCTTAGCTTGACAGAGGGGCACCAGCCAAGGAGCCTACTTAGGACATACGTAAAAGACCCGGTTTACTTCATTGAAATTGCCGACTTAAGCGGCGCTGTCATATCCACAAGCGCCCTGGGCAACAATCCCGTCTTTGAATATGACTATGATAGCATGACTGTTGAAAGCTTTGAAGTATACAACGAAAATACATTGGTGGGCAGCGTGCTAATAACAAGGGAACTAAACACCAAAAGCACGGAAACACACAAGCTTTTTAACAAGGCTCTGCTTTTGGGCGCAGTCATCTCCCTGGGCGTTACTGTGGTGGTTATCGGCATTGTTCTTTTCGCTGTGGCCAGGTCCGTAGGCAACAGCATAGATGAAATAATCAATTTCGCGACCGAGGGCGAAGGCAGCGTGAAGCAGTCCAAAATAACGGAGCTTAACACCATAACCAGCGCCATAAAAAGCTACAGGGT